>DATFFB010000077.1:0-4391 GCA_035250485.1 Acidimicrobiia bacterium | reverse complement strand
CGGGGGGTCTTACACAAGCATGAGAGCAGGGGTCTTCGTTCCGCAGGGCTGGCGTCTCGACTTGGCCGGTATCGATCGAGAAAAACATTGGGAGACGATGCTTGGCGTCGCCCAAGCGGCCGAGCGTGCGGGCTACGAGTCGGTCTGGGTTTACGACCACTTCCACACGGTCCCGATCCCGACTCAGGAGGTGACCCATGAGGCGTGGACTCTCACCGGCGCCCTGGCGGTCTCGACCCAGACCCTCCGTCTCGGTCAGATGTGCACGTGCAACTCCTACCGCCACCCGGCCTATCTCGCCAAGGTGGCAGCCACCATTGATGTCCTCTCACAGGGCCGCTTGGAGATGGCCATCGGGGCGGGCTGGTATGAGCAGGAGTATCTCGCGTACGGATATCCCTTTCCCCGCCCGGCCGTTCGTATCGGTCAACTGGGCGAAGCCGTCGAGATCATGAAGCGGATGTGGACCGAGGACGAAGTCCACTTTTCTGGCAAGCACTATCAACTAAATGGCGCCATCTGTCAGCCCAAGCCGCTCCAGCAACCGCACGTGCCGATTTGGGTAGCCGGTGGCGGTGAACAACTCACCCTTAGGGTGGCGGCCGAGCAGGCCTCCTATACGAACTTCGGCAACGCCCTCGATGAGTTCATCGAGAAGTCGGCTCGTCTCGCCGAACACTGCCATGACGTCGGGCGCGACTTCGACCAGATCGTGCGGAGCTCCAACTTCAACGTGATCTGCGAGGAGACCGAGTCGGCCGTCGCCGATCGCAAGAACTGGATGCGGCAGCATTTCGGTGAGTTTCTTGGGAGCGAGCGCCTCGAGCGGACAATGCTCAACTTTTCCGAGTTCTCGGGAACGCCAGAACAACTAATCGAAAAGCTTCGGCCCTGGCGTGAGGCTGGGCTGGAGTACGGAATCTTCTATTTCTCCGAGGCTGCCTATGACCACTCCGGTTTCGAGCGATTTTTTACCGAAGTCGTGCCCAACCTTTAGATCGAATTGAAATGCAGTTCTCAGTCGATGAGGACCTTCGCCATCTGGCGGGAGAGGGCAATTAGACGGCCCGACTCATCCCAGAGCTCGCCGTCTTCTTCCACCAGTCCGTTGATCAAATAGCGCGAGCGCAACCGGATCGTGAGCCAGCTCGACTGCGGTCTTCCCCGTCCATGCACTGTCAACTCGAGTGTCGGCGTCCAACCGTAGAGACCGAGCTGAAACATGGTCGGGGGGAAAGAGTCCATGAGCAGCGGGAGCGCAGCAGGGGGCGGGACGAGATCATCTCGGAACCTCACCTTGCCCACCAGTTCCGGTTTGGGATTGGTCTTCTCGCCCCGTGCGGCCTGGTCCTGATCGGGGGGGACCAAATACTCGAACCGATCGGTGATCGGAATCGGATAGGGCCGATGGAGCGAGCTCACCAGCGTGCCCAACGACGGCGCCCGATCAAAGATCGCGGTCTTCCCAGTGGCATTGAGATCGCCAAAGCTCGCCAGCATCGTGAGGATTACCTTCCCCTCTTGGCGCAATAGAGCCTGGGCGGTCGAGATCGAGCGCCCGGACTTCAGTAGTTCGACCGCGATCGTCGCCGGACCGGGCGCCGCCGGGCTCAAGAAATGGGCCGAGGTCGTCAGCAAATCGGTTTGCGGCATTCGATGCTCGAGCGCTCGCAGCACCACGCCCATCAAGTATCCGCCATTGGGTCTCCCCCCGATCGACCAGCGATCGGTGAGGGTCGCCGTGAACCCCCCGTCTGCCTCGACGACGGCGGTGTCCTCCTCGAAGGCCGAGGTCACGGGACGATGAGTATCGGAACCGGGCTGTGATGGGCGAGGCGATCTGCCACCGATCCCATCACCATTCTCTCGACCAACCCGGCGCCGCGGCGGCCGACGACGAGCAGGTCGGCCGACTCCCGTTGGCAGGCAGCGAGGATCACCGAGGTCGGATCTCCCAGCTCCTCGGCCGTGCCATATTCGACTCCGCTGAGGTCCGTTCGGTTCTCGGCCTGACGGAGAATCTCCTGCTGACCCTCGACCAGGGCCTCGGAAAGAGCCTCCGGCGAGGGAGGTTGGCCGGTGACTCCCCACCAACCTTCCGGGGGTCTGACCACCGTGATCATGACCAAGCGCGATGAGTGAGCTCGAGCCAGGGCGGCGGCCAGGTCGGCCGCCCGTTGGCTTTGGTCCGATCCATCAACGGCGACGACGATTACTTGCGGTGGCCAGCTCATTTTTCGAGGTTAACCCGGCATTCAGGGGCACCACCTTGTCGGGAACGCCGCTTGCCACCAAACTCAATCGCGATGATTGAACCTCGTCCGACCGTGGTGGTGGCCGAAAGCCTTTCTCCAGCCGGGATCGAGGCTTTAGCGCGCGACTTCGAAGTGGTCGACGCCTCCGGTTGGCCTCGTCCGGGCTTACTCGAAGCCTTGGAAACCGCCAGTGGCCTGGTGGTCCGATCATCCACCAAGGTCGACGAAGAGCTGATCGCCGCTGCTCCGATGCTCAAAGTCATTGGACGAGCCGGCATCGGCGTCGACAACATCGATGTCGAGGCCGCCACCAGTCGCGGCATCCTCGTGGTCAATGCCCCGCAGGCCAACACCATCAGTGCCGCCGAACATGCCTTTGCGTTGCTTTTGGCCCAGGTGCGACACATCCCCGAGGCCGATGCCCGGACCCGAAGCGGCACGTGGGATCGGAAGAGCTTTCAGGGCGTCGAACTTCATGGCAAGACCCTGGGAGTCATCGGTCTCGGCCGCATCGGCAGCCTGGTCGCCGCCCGGGCAATGGCGTTCGGCATGAAGGTGCTGGCTTACGACCCCTTCATTTCCGCTGAACGCGCCCGTCGCCAGGGAGCCGAGCTAGTCGACCTGGACCGATTGCTGGCGAATGCCGACTTCGTCACCATCCACCTTCCACTCACCCCCGAGACTGATCGCCTTATCGGCAAGGAGGCCTTGGCCAAGTGCAAGCCGGGCGTCAGGATCGTCAACACCTCGCGGGGTGGAATCGTCGACGAGGAAGCTCTGGCGGAAGCGGTTCGGTCGGGTGCCGTGGCAGGAGCCGCCCTCGACGTGTTCGTGAACGAACCACTCACCGAGAGTCCGTTTTTCGATCTGCCTCAAATTGTGCTGACGCCCCACCTGGGGGCCTCGACGGTCGAAGCCCAGGACAAGGCTGGGGTCCAGGTCGCAGAAGTGGTGGCTGCTGCGCTCGCCGGGGACTTGGTGCTCTCCGCCGTCAACCTCGATCTCGGTCGAGAGCTTTCCGAGGACGTGCGCGAGTTTCTTCCCATCGCGGAGCAACTAGGTCGAGTCTTCATCGGCCTTGCCGGGGGAGTACCCGATCAGCTTCGGGTGACCGCCAGGGGTCGGTTGGCATTGTCGGAGGTTCGCCCTCTCGGCTTGGCCGTGATGAAGGGTGGGCTCGCCGCAGTCTCTACCGAGCCAGTTTCCTTCGTCAACGTCACCTCGATGGCCCATAACCGCGGAATCTCTCTCGTCCTGGAAGCCGACGAGCTCAGCTCCGAGTACGTGTCGATCCTCGAAGTATCCGGCAGCGTCGGCGGTGAAGCGATTTCGGTGGCTGCCATCAGATCGCGCAAGGGTCCCATGTTGGTTGAAATCCTCGGACACGATGTCGAGCTTCCGATCTCCAAGCACCTCCTCATCGTGCGCAACGCCGATGTACCCGGGATGATCGGCCGAGTCGGAACCTTCCTCGGCGACATCGGAGTCAACATCGCCAACATGGTGGTCGGACGCTCGCGGACCAGTGGTGAGGCGGCGATGATGGGCCTCAACCTCGATTCACCCCTGCGGGAGGAGCAGGTGGCGAGGCTGAGGCTCGTGCCGGGAGTCGAAGAGGCTCGGTACGTCGAGACCTGACACCCGTTCCATCTACCCAAGAATGAATTGCACCAGCCAGCCGGCGGCGAGGCCATACAGCCCGGCGACGACGTCATCGGCCATGATCCCGAACGCGCCGCCGAGACGTTCGGCGGCGGCGACTCCTGGCGCCAGGTTCTTGCCGATGTCGGCGATCCGGAAGACAACAAAACCCACCAGCATCCCTGTCAGCCCGAGCCCGACCGTGGCGAGGAAGAGTCCGGCGGCCTCGTCCACCACCACCCAACCGGGATCGTCGCGTTCAAAACGAAAGCTGTTCACCGCCCAATAGCCCAAAGCGAGGGTGAGGGCGAAAGCGGCCAGTCGGCCCCAGAGCGCCGGCAGGAAAAAGGAGACGGTCAGGGCAAGGAGGGCGGCGATCGTCCCCGATCCACCATCGCTTCCCCGCATACGCCCCAAAAGCAGCCCGCTGCCGAAGAACGAAGCAACCAGTCGAGCCACTGGCGGCAGCGTAAACATCCACCTCCCGCCACAATG
>DATFFB010000076.1:0-3674 GCA_035250485.1 Acidimicrobiia bacterium | reverse complement strand
GCACAATTTCGCCCTCGATCCCGATGAGCTGAAAGTGGCCGAGGCCTTCGCCAACGAGGGCCCCACGCTGCGCCGGTTCCGGCCGCGGGCACGAGGTCGGGCGACCCGGATTCGCAAGCGGACAAGTCATATAACGATCGTCGTCTCCGACGGCCAGGAAGAAGAAGACTGATGGGACAGAAGACCCACCCCTATCTATTTCGCATCGGCACCACCAACGACTGGAAGTCGAAGTGGTACTCGGACAAGGACTATGTCGCCCTGGTCAACGAAGACTGGAAGATTCGCGACTATCTCCGCGGCGAGCTGAAGCGGGGGGCGGTGTCACGCATCGATATCGAGCGGACCCGAGACCGGGTGGTGGTCGAGATTCAGACCGCCCGCCCCGGAGTGGTCATCGGCCGTAAGGGCTCGGAGGCCGAGCGACTCCGAACTGGTCTCGAAAACATCGCCTCGAAGCCCGTCAAGCTCAATATCACCGAGATCAAGGACCCCGATCTCGACTCCCAGCTTCTCGCCCAGGGCGTTGCTGATCAGCTCGAGAATCGGGTGGCGTTCCGCCGAGCGATGAAGCGAGCCGTGGCTTCGGCTCTCAAGTCGGGCGCTCAGGGAGTGAGAGTCGAGTGCAATGGTCGCCTCGGCGGTTCGGACATGGGCCGGCGCGAGTGGTACCGCGAGGGCCGAGTCCCACTCCACACCCTGCGAGCCGACATCGACTTTGGCACCGCCACCGCCCACACCACCGGCGGCAGCATCGGGGTGAAGGTTTGGGTCTACCGCGGGGACATCATTGGTGGTCTGGCCGCCAGTCGCGAGAAGATCGCAGCCGAGGCGGCTCTGGCCACCGGAGGCCCGGCGCGACGCACTGCCCCGGCCAAGGCCCGGGCCGAGCAAGCAGTCGGTCGTGATAAAATGCCCCGTCTCATCGAGGCCGGAGGGGGCAAGCGTCTCATCGAGGCCGGAGGGGGCAAGCGTGAACCCGGTCGCCGCCTGATCGAAGCGGGTGGTGGGCGGCGGATCACCGCCGAACAAGCCGAAGTCGAGTACGAGGCTGCGCGCGAGGAGCAATCGACCGAGTCAGTCGTGCCCGAGCCCTTGGTCGAAGACGCGACCGAGGAAACCCCGGTTGAGGAAACGGTCGATGTCGATTTCGCCGAGGCCATCGACAGCGGGGCGGCGGATCTAGATCCAGATACAGAATCGGAGAAGGAAGAGGAATAAGTCTTGTTGATGCCCAAGCGCACCAAGCACCGAAAGGTGCATCGGGGCCGCCGCACCGGCATGGCTAAAGGCGGCACCTCGGTCAACTTTGGCGAGTTCGGTCTTCAGGCCATGGAATCGGCCTGGATCACCGCTCGTCAGATCGAAGCCGCCCGTATCACCATCTCTCGCACCGTCAAGCGCGGCGGCAAGGTCTGGATCACGATCTTTCCCGACAAGGCCGTAACCCAGAAGCCGGCCGAGACCCGGATGGGCTCGGGCAAGGGCAACCCAGAGTTTTGGGTGGCCGTGGTCAAGCCCGGAAGGGTGATGTTCGAGCTGGCCGGGGTGCCAGAGGACCTCGCCCGGGAGGCCCTTACCAAGGCCGGGCACAAGCTGCCGATCAAGACCCACGTCATCACGAGGGACCCATTTTGAAAACCGCCGAACTGCGCGAGCTCGATTACGCAGAGCTTTCCAACAAGCTGGCCGAGGCCAAGGCCGAACTTTTCAACCTGCGTTTTCAGCTCGCCACCAATCAACTCGAGAACACCGCTCGACTGCGGACGGTTCGCCGCGAAATCGCCCGAATCGCCACCCTGTTGCGTGAGCAAGAGCTTGCTGAATGGAGACAGAGCCAGTCATGACTGACCAACGGGGACGTAGAAAGACGCGGGTGGGAGTCGTTATCTCCGACGCTCGGGACAAGACCGTGACGGTCGAGGTCCCGACCCAGTTCAAACACCCTCGATACGACAAGATCGTGCGCCAGACATCGCAGTTCCATGCCCACGACGAGGGAAACGACGCCAAGCGGGGCGACACCGTCCGGATCATGGAAACCCGGCCCATCTCCAAGCAGAAGCGCTGGCGAGTGACCGAGATCGTGGAGCGAGCCCGATGATCCAGCAGGAGAGCCGGCTCAAAGTGGCCGACAACACCGGGGCTCGGGAAGTGCTCTGCATAAGGGTCCTCGGTGGCTCGACGCGGCGTTACGCCGGAGTCGGGGATGTGATCGTGGCCACCGTCAAAGATGCGATTCCCGGCGGAGCGGTCAAGAAGGGCGAAGTAGTGAAGGCGGTCGTCGTGCGCACCCGCAAAGCGGCGCGACGGATCGATGGAACTTACGTCCGCTTCGACGACAACGCCTGCGTGATCATCGACAACAACCGTCAGCCCCGCGGCACCCGCATTTTCGGCCCCGTAGCCCGCGAGCTGCGTGACCATCGCTTCATGCGCATCGTTTCCTTGGCCCCTGAGGTTTTGTGACTATGAGATTGAGAGAAGGCGACAAAGTGAAGGTCATTTCCGGCAAGGACGCCGGCAAAGAGTCGCGCATCTCCCGCGTCATTCCCCGCAGGAATCAGGTCATCGTCGAAGGCGCCAACACGGTTCGCAAGCACCAGAAGGCGCGGGGCCGGACGATGCAAGCGGGAATCATCGACAAGGACATGCCCATCGACGCTTCAAACGTCATGATCGTGTGCGACGACTGCGGCCTTCCCACGCGCATCGGCTATCGCGTCGACGAGAACGGCAAGCAGCGGGTCTGCAAACGCTGCGGAGGCGATCTGTGACCGTTCCCCGGCTGAAGACCGAATATCTCGAGAAGGTGGCCCCGGCTTTGCGCGAGCAGCTGCAACTCGCGAATGTGATGCAAGTTCCCCGGCTCGACAAGATCGTGGTGAATATGGGCGTTGGCGAGGCCGTCACCGACCGCAAACAGCTCGAGTCGGCCATGGACGAGCTTGCCCTCATCACGGGCCAGAAGCCCCGCATGAATCGGTCTCGTCGTTCGGTGGCCGGCTTCAAGGTGAGGGAGGGAATGCCGGTCGGGGCCTCGGTGACCATGCGAGGCAACCGGATGTGGGAGTTCTTCGATCGACTGCTGGCAGTCTCCATCCCCCGGATCCGCGACTTCCGTGGCCTCAATCCGCGCTCGTTTGACGGCCGCGGCAATTACACGTTCGGGGTGACCGAGCAGCTCATCTTTCCCGAGATCGAATTCGACCGAGTGAGCTCGGTGAAGGGAATGGATATCACTATCTGCACCTCGGCCTCCGAGGACTCCCAGGCCAAGGCGCTGCTCGATGCCTTCGGCTTTCCGTTTCGCAAGCAAGAAACATCGGTTCGCTAGGAGATATTTGTGGCAAAGAAATCATTGGTCCTCAAGGCGAATCGCAAACCGAAGTTCGCCGTGCGCGCTTACAGCCGCTGCCAGCGGTGCGGGCGAGCTCGGGCATTCTTGCGCGACTTCGGCATGTGCCGGATCTGTGTTCGCCAGCTCGCCAGCCGCGGGGAGTTGCCGGGGATCAGAAAGGCTTCGTGGTAGCCATGATGACCGATCCGATTGCCGACATGTTGACCCGGATCCGCAACTCGATCGCGGTCGGGCACGAGCAGGTGGAGATGCCCTTGTCGAAATTGCGGGAAGGGATCGCCAAGATTCTCGTGGTCGAGGGGTACATCGATCG
>DATFFB010000075.1:0-7722 GCA_035250485.1 Acidimicrobiia bacterium | reverse complement strand
GGCGAAGTCGGCCTCGAGATGCCCGTCTTCGATCCGCACCGCCACCGCGATAAGAAGGTCCTCCTCTCCGAACTCCATCACATCTTCGAACCGATAGGTGCCGGACGGGAGTTCTGACAGAGCCGACCGCATCCGCCGCTCCCCGTAGTCGAGGAGAGCTATGGAGGAATGATGGAACGCCTCGGTATCGGATCCAATCAATTCGGCGAGACGGGTAGCCCCCACCTCGTTGGCGCCGAGCTGGGCGGCCAGGTCGCCGGCCCGCTCGAGCGGCGTTCGGGTGGCGGCGATGAACGGCGAGCGGAACTCGTCTTGCCAGGTTCCGTCGACGACGGCCAGGATCGGAGAGACCACACAGCCCTCTTGGGAGAGACGAGTCGCCCCTGCGGGCATCGATCCGGGTGCATCTCCTCCCACATCGGCATGGTGAGCCCGATTGGCCACCCAGGCCACCAGCAGTCCCTCAACGAATACCGGGCGCAGAAGCGTCAAGTCGTTGAGATGGGTGCCCCCGGCGTACGGATCGTTGACTGCGTACTGGGCACCAGGCCGGGGATCGAACCGATCGATGATGGCCGCCACCGACGCTGGCATTGAACCGAGATGGACCGGAATGTGTTCGGCCTGGCCGATCATCTCGCCCCCGGGTTCGAAGATCGCTACAGAGCAGTCAGCTCGCTCTTTGATATTGGGTGAATGAGCGGTCCGCCGCAGCACATCGCCCATTTCGGTGGCCACCGCCGAAATGCGGTGGCGAAAAACCTCGAGGGCAATCGGGTCATCGATCACAGGGCGGTCAACTCCAGCTGATCTCGATCGTCCCATCGCCGAGGACCTGGGCGGTTTCGGATCGGTCGAGGTAGGTGGTGGCTTCTGCTTCCTCGATCAGCGCCGGGCCCTCGACTCTCGACCCTTCTCCGAGGGCGGGACGCCACCAGCGAGTCATCTCGGAGCCGTCGGAAGAGACCCTCACTCCGCGGCGAGGCTCTCCCGGCTCGGGACGGAAGGCAAGATCGTTCCAGGTCAATGACGCGGGCGCAGTTGCGGCTACCCGAAGCGTCACCACCTCAACTTCGTGATCGCCGAGGGTGAAACCGTTGCGAAGTCGATGGGCGGCCGTGAAGTCGACCCGGAGCCTTTCTGCCCCGACCCCTCTCTGGTAGGAGACGTTGGTCTCGTGCGATTGACCTCGATAGCGAGCGTCGACGGATGAGATCAACAAAGAAGGCGAAATGCCGAGGGAAACCTCCATGTCCCGAGCCGCTCGCTCCTCCAGTTGCGCAAGCCTGTGATCGAGATCGCTGAGGTCGGGGCGCAGGTGCACCGTTTGCACGACATCTTGGCGCTGGGGCGAGAGAAGCAGGCCTAAAGCGGAGAACACACCCGCATGAGGGGGAACCAGAACCGCCGACATTCCCAGGGCTCTGGCGACGCTCGTCGCATGGAGCCCGCCCGCTCCCCCGAATGCCATCAACGCCGCGCTGCGCGGGTCGGCCCCCTCCTCGATGGTCACGCGGCGAAGCGCGCCTTCCATGTGGGTGTTGACGATCTCGAGCATTCCGGTTGCCGCGGCGAGCGGTTCGAGTCCGAGTTTCGCCCCCAGGCCCGCCATTGCCTGCTGGGCGCGCTGGGAATTGAGCGTTGTCCCCGCCGCCAGCTCGGTGTCCGAGCCCAACCGCCCGACCATGAGATTGGCGTCAGTGACGGTGGGTTCTTCGCCGCCTCTCCCATATGACGCCGGTCCCGGAACCGCACCGGCGCTGTGGGGACCGACCCGAAGTATTCCACCTCGATCCGCCCACCCGATCGAGCCCCCGCCGGCTCCGATGGTGTGGATGGCAACCGAGGGCATCCGGCAAACCAGGCCGTCGAGGGTCCGCTCCCCCGCCATTTGCGGCTCGCCGTTCTCGATCCGGGAAACATCGGTTGAGGTACCGCCCATATCAAAGGAGATGACCCGCGCCCAGCCATGAGCACGACCGCAGGCGGCCGCAGCCACCACTCCACCGGCGGGACCAGAGAGAAGAATTGAGGCGGCCAGCGACGTGGCACCGGAGATCGAGGTGAGGCCGCCCGACGATCTCATCACCAGGATCCGGCCGGCGCCGAGATGCGCGTCGAGGGCGCGCAAATAGCGGGCAACCACGGGCTGCAGGTAGGCATTCAACACAGTCGTGGCGACCCGTTCATATTCCCGGAACTCGGGGTTGATCTCAGAGGAGATGCTCACCGACAGCATCGGAAAGTGATCGGTGATGGCTCCCATGATCTCCTGCTCGGCTGCCGGGTCGGCGAATGAGTTCAGGAGCGCCACCGCCACCGCCTCGGGAGCAAGGGACTCGATCTGGGAAAGGAGCCTGTCTTTCGATTCCCAGCCGAGGCGGTGATGCCGAGATACGAGGGCAGTGGCCCGATCGGCATTCGAGTCGTAGAGAGAAGGTCTCACTTGCCGTCCGATCTCGATCAGATCTTCGTAACCCCGATCGGTCACGAGCAGCGTGCGGCCCCCCTTTCGCTGCAAAAGAGCGTTCGTCGCCACTGTCGTTCCATGCAGAAGCAGCTCGGGTTCGAGTTCGAGCGAAGCGAGTCCGGCCACTATCCCCTGGCTTTGCTCGGAAGTGGTCGCGACTTTGTCGGTTCGCAGCTGCGTACCGTCCCAGTGGGCAAAGTCGGTAAACGTCCCGCCGACGTCGACGCCAACGACATTTTTCGAATTCACGGGCACAATCGAATCATGCAGGTAGATCCCACTCCCAATCCCAACGCCGTCAAATTCACCATCGGCAAGCCCGTCGGCGGGCCGGCGACATACGTTCCCTCCCAGCCGACCGACAACGAAATGGCCTCCGGTCTCTTGGCGTTGCCGGGCGTCACGAGTGTGTTTCTAACAGCCGACTTCGTGACGATCTCGAAGACGCCGGAAGCCGATTGGGGCGAGATCATCCCTGCCGCCACTGACATCCTCGCCGATCATTTCGGCTAGCCGGCTTGGAAGACTCGCCGGCTCCCGGCTATCACCCCGTTACCAAGATCTTTCATTGGGGAATCTTTTTTCTCCTGGCCGGCCAGTTCCTGGTTGGCTACACGCTCGAGAGCCTCGAGGACGACGACCTCGCCGAGGATCGGCTGTTCACCCTCCATGCCTCGCTCGGGATCACGATCCTGGTCCTCTCCGTCTTTCGCCTCATCTGGCGGCGCCGCCGGACGCTCCCGCCCTGGGCCCCGAGCCTCACTTCATTTGAGAGGCGCTATTCCCACACTGTCGAGCGGATTCTGTACGTACTGGCACTGGCCATACCCTTGTCCGGTCTGGCCCTGGCGGTGGCAGACGAAAGGCCACTGCCCCTCATAGGTAAGGTGGAGATCTCGGAGGCCCTCGACGCCAGCGAGGTTGAAGATGTCTTCGAAGGCGTCCACATCGCCACCCATCTGATCTTCTTCGCCGTCTTCGCCCTTCATGTCGGTCTGGTGATCAAGCATCAGTTGCTCGACCGCGATGGCCTGCTGAACCGGATGCTGTAGGCGCTAGCCGGGGACCGGAGCACCATCGGGGGAGAACCACCGCACCATTGGCCAGGAGCCGCCGGCAGGGTCCTCGACCGCGATCACCACCCGCCACAGCTCGCCCACCGGCCCTCCGGTGAGGACCGGCCCGGTCTGGGAGGCGGCCGACCGGATCAGCTCGGGAATCTCGGCTGCGGGGAGCGGCTCGGCCGGTAGGAGAAGTGGTACCTCGATTTGCTCAGGCAGATCGAGAAGGCGCCAGCCTTCCCGTTGCCAGCGCAGGGTCCACGCCAGAGCTCGGGCGGGAAGGCGCTGGTACTCCTCGTTCCCGACCGCAGACAGCAAACTCGCCCTCACCACCACCCGGTAAGTACCCGGACTCTCCTCCGTGACCGAGAGCGCCCGCGCCGATTCGACAAACACGCGCTGGCCGGAGGCAGGAGCAGGAAGAGGTGAATCGGGGGGTAGGTAGGCGGCGAGGCCTGTTGCCCCGCTGCCATCCACTCCCCAATAGCTTTCCGTAAGAATCTCCGCCCAAGCGGCGGCTTCTCCGGCCACCGAGGGTATGGCCACGAGGTCGGCCTCGCTGACCGGAGCCGAGCTAGTGGTCGGGACGCTGGGAGTCGTGGCGCCAACTGTCGTAGTTGCAGCCACGCTGATAAGCGGCGGCGCCGGACTCGTTGCAGAGACGATCGATGCTGTGATCCCGGCCACTGCGATGGCGCCCGCCAGGCCGTAGAGGACGAGGCGCCAGTTGACCGGGCCCGCAGGTGTCGATGCGTTGAGATGACCCCAGGGGATGCGTTCGAATTCCTCGTCGTCATGGGAGCGCTCGCTCACCGCTCGAACCTACAAACCGCCCAGCCCCGCTTCAAGACCTCTGCATTGAGGGGAAACCGGTGCCGCCTCACTACCCTTGACCGACTCATGACGGCGCCGACCAATTACGACCCCAAGCCCGGCCGTTGGATGCTCCCTCTCGTGGTTCTGGCGATGGTGGCGTTCACTTACCTCTTCGTTAGAGAGTTGCCATCGGCGGCCCAGGGCTCGGAGAATGACGGCACCACCACCACCGGGGCGTCGACCACGACGATCGGGAACGACACCACCACCAGCCAGCCGGTCATCCTCGACGAGGCCACCATGGCATATCTCGACAGCCTTGCCCCCTATCAGACGCGGATGACGGAGATGCAGACACAGTTGGCCGCGGCCAATAGCGGCTGGGATGCCAACCCCCGCACGGTCACCTTCGATCAAGCCGAAGACGCCTTCGTCGCCGTGGCCGAAGGAGCGTCGGCCCTGGCGGCGGAACTCGGTGCGGTGGCGCCGCCTCCGGCGTTGACCGAATCCCACAATGCCATCGCCGCTGCGGCTCAGCAGGCGGCGGAGGCGGCCAACAACGCCCTTGCCGGCCTCAGGGCGCCGAGTCCCGACACCGGGGAGGGACGCCGAAGCGCGGTGGCTGCATTCGATGCCGCGGTAACCGCATTCGCCGAGGCGATCGCCGCCGCCGGGGGCTGACAGATGTCAATCGAGATTCGTCCGGCGGCCCCAGAAGAGGCGGCCTCCTTTCGACGGGTGATGGGACACGCCTTCGGCTTCGACCCCAATGAGAAGACCATCGATCGGTTCCACACCCTGTGGGAGCCGGAGCGATCCCGCAACGCCTACGACGAAGAGAAGATGGTCGCGACCCTCGGCGCCTTCTCTCTGCAATTAACGGTCCCGGGCGCGGTCTTGCCGGCGGCGGGAACGACAATGGTCGCGGTTCTTCCCACGCATCGCCGGCAGGGATTGCTGCGAAAGATGATGCTTTCGCACCTCGAGGATGTGGCCGAACGCGAGGAGCCCATCGCCGCTCTCTGGGCGTCGGAGTCTTCGATCTACGGGCGCTTTGGCTTCGGGACCGCGTCCAACGCGATAGACGTCACGGCACCGACGGCCCACGCGCGCTTCCATCGATTGGCGCCGGATCCGGCGCCGGTGGAGCTTATCACCTCGGACCAAGCGCGGGCATTGCTGCCTGCTATTCATGACAAGCTCAGGTCGACGTGGCCGGGGATGTATGCCCGCAACGAGGCCTGGTGGTCGGGGCGCTGGTTCCTCGACCCCGATAGTGAGCGGGATGGGGCCACCGGTCTTCGCTTCGGATTGACCAGCCATGGCGACGGCTATGTGGTCTACCGCCAGAAGGAAAAGTGGACGGTGGGCAATCCGAACGGCGAGATCGTGGTGAGCGACCTCGTGGCAGAGACGCCAGAGTCGTGGTCGGGCCTCTGGTCGTTCATTCTCAACCACGATCTGGCGACGGAGGTCACCGCAAACCTTCGATCCCCTCAGGACCCTCTTTTTGGTTTTCTGGCCGCCCCACGGCGGACAACGCTGCGACCCGGCGACGGAATTTGGGTGCGGCTGGCCGACCCGGTGAAGGCGCTCGCCGCTCGCCATTACTCGGTAGAGGGCGAGCTAGTGCTGGAGGCCCACGACCCCCTTGATGGCCGCGTACACCGGTTGCTTCTCGAGGCAGGACCGGAGGGAGCCTCCTGTTCGCACACCGATCGGGAGCCCGAGATCGTTCTCGACCTCGAGGACCTGGGAGCGATCTACCTCGGCTGGTCCCGCCTGCGAAGCTTCGCCCGCGCCGGGCGCCTCTCTGGAGATCATCAGGCGCTGGCCCGGGCGGACGCCATGTTCTCCTGGGACCCGGCGCCCTGGTGCCCCGAGATCTTCTAGTCCCCCTTTCGGCTTCGCCGACTCTCCCCCTCCGGGAGGAGAAACACTCAGACGTCGTAAAAGAGGTAGAACTCGTAGGGATGGGGACGGAGGCGAATGGCATCGACCTCGCGGGTCTGCTTGTACTCGATCCAGGTCGAGATGAGCTCCTTGGAGAACACCCCCCCGGACAGTAAGAAGTCGTGATCGGCTTCTAGGGCGGCCAGCGCCTCGTCAAGCGATCCCGGCACCGAGGGAAGGTTGCGCAGCTCCTCCGGGGGAAGGTCGTAAATGTCCTTGTCGACCGGATCGAGGGGCTCGATCCGGTTCTGCACGCCGTCGAGCCCGGCGAGAAGCATGGCCGAGAAGGCGAGATAGGGGTTGCAGCTCGGGTCGGGGCAACGGAACTCAAGCCGCTTGGCGGCCGGCTTCTGGCTGTACTGCGGGATCCGGATCGCCGCCGAGCGGTTGCGCGATGAGTAGACCAGGTTGACCGGAGCCTCGTAACCGGGCACCAGCCGTCGGTAGGAGTTGGTGGTGGGAGCGGCAAAGGCCAGCACCGAGGGGGCATGCTTGAGCAATCCCCCGATGTACCAGCGCGCCATGTCCGACAAACCCGCGTACCCCGCCTCGTCGTAGAACAGGGGCTTCCCGTCCGACCAGAGCGATTGATGGGTGTGCATCCCCGATCCGTTGTCCTCGAAGATGGGCTTGGGCATGAACGTGACGGTCTTGCCATGGGCCCAGGCCACGCTCTTCACGATGTACTTGTAGAGGGTCACCTTGTCGGCCATGCGCAAGAGGGTGTCGAAGCGCATGTCGATCTCGGCCTGGCCCGCGGTTCCCACCTCATGATGCTGGACCTCGATCTCGATCCCGGCAGTCTCGAGGGACGCCGTCATCTCCGATCGCAGGTCCTGGAAGTGGTCGGTGGGGGGAACGGGGAAGTAGCCCTCCTTGTACCGTGGCTTGTAGCCGAGGTTTCCCCCCGGCTCGTCGCGGCCTGAGTTCCAGGCACCTTCTTCGGAGTCAACGAAATAGAAGGCCGAGTGCTGGTTCTGACCGAAGCGGGCCGAGTCGAAGATATAGAACTCGGCTTCCGGTCCCCAGTAGGACGTCTCAGCAATGCCGGTCGAGGCGAGATACGCCTCCGCTTTCTTGGCGACGTAACGCGGATCGCGATCGTAGGGCTCGCCGGTTAGCGGGTCGTGAACGAAGCAATAGAGCAGCAGCGTCTTGCGACTGCGAAACGGATCGTCGACCGCCGACGCGGGGTCGGGAATGAGCAGCATGTCCGATTCCTGGATGGCCTGGAACCCCCGGATCGAGGAGCCATCGAAGCCGTAACCCTCTTCAAACCCATCCTCGGTCAATTGCTTGATCGGGATTGTGAAGTGCTGGACCTGCCCGGGCAGATCGCAGAAACGAAGGTCGACGAATTCGTAATCGCCGTCCTTGGCCATCTTGAGAACGTCAGCCGGCGACTTCGCCATGCAGGTCACT
>DATFFB010000074.1:0-5381 GCA_035250485.1 Acidimicrobiia bacterium | reverse complement strand
GAGCCCCTACCACTTCTTCGATTCGTGACCCGTAGCCACGGCCGTTGACACTGTCGGCGGGAGGCAGGCTGAACCATCCCCCGCGACGATTCATGGCCACGAAAAATGGGTTGCAGACAGGCCAATTCATGGGGTCGGCCCCGAACTCGAAGTCTTTGACCACCCCTTCGGTCTCGTAGGAGGCGGTGATCTCAATCGAGCCGTCGGACAGTTTTCTGGCATCGCAAACCGGTCTTTTGATCACCCTGAGAAGCGGGCTGATCATTCCTTCGCTCTGAAACCGGCGGATGAGATCGTCGAGCCCGCCTGCCAATGAGACTTCCCGAGCCAGGTTCCACGCTTTCTCGCTCTGCTCCTCCCCAACAATGGACGCAACCAGCTTTCTGGTCGCCGGGTCGTCAAGAAGCGTCGAGTCCTGCGCCATATCGTAAATGACATCGAGCCGGCGCAGCACGCCGAAATCACGCAGCGGAAGGTCCGCCAGGTGCTCGACCGCCCGCGAAGGCTCGAGTGGGGTGACGCCGAGGGGAGAAAAGACACCCTCGTTCCATTCCTCCGCGTTGGTGCGGGAACGAAGCGAGAGGAGTGCGAGTTCGGGCATCGTCTCTTTCGTGCTCGAGCAGCCTGATGGCAGTGAGCTGCATTCCTAGCAGGGGACCCTCCCCCACTGGGGGCCGACACTAGCCCCACCGCCTGACCTCCTGCTTTGATGGAGGCGTGGCGAGCGGAGACGGTGACTACTTCGCCGTGAGCCCGACCGATCGGTCGATGGCCATCCTGGACCGAACCTCGCCAGTGGCATTTCACGTCATTTGGGACCTGCTGGGAACGGTCGATCGGGAAGCCCTCGACCTCGCCTGGCAGGACCTGGCGACCGTTCATCCGATCCTCGGCTGCGCGTTCGATATCGACCGCGACTCCACCTGGAGGCCGGGACGCCAGCTGCCACCGATTCGGCTCGTCGATGAAGGGCGGGCAGGTGGGCTTGCTCTCCCGATCGATTTGAGCCGGGAGGCCGTGGTCCGGCTCTCGGTCGTCGAGATAGCCGACGGTTTTCGATTCGTCCTCGCCGCCCACCATGCCGCCTTCGATGGAGTCGCGAGCGTGGTGTTGCTCGAAGACCTCCGAAGTTTGTACGTGAGCCGTGTCTCAGATGCGCATCAGCCACCGCAAGCGGACTGGTCCTCGCGCACCGTAGAAGGGCTGGGTCCGCAAAACCGTCTGGGCTTTTTCGAACGACAGAGCGTGGTGGCACGCGGCCTCGATCGATGGCGGCGACTTCCCGTCTCCACCCACGTTGACCCATCATCGAGCGCACCGGACGCCGCCGCCACCGACTACGTCGCCTTTGAGGTTGGATCCGTTCTGGCGTCATTCGAAGAGCAGCGCCGACGTCGCAACTGGTCGGTCGACGCGGTGCTGGTCGGGATCTTGGAAGCGGCGTGGATCGAAACGTTCGGCTCCGGAGCGGGCGCCAGCGGCTGGCTGGTCGCCCAAGACCTCCGACCCGGCTTTGGCGTCAGTCGCGGCCTCGGAAATCTCAGCGGAGTCGAGCCGGTCGCAATCCGCGCCCCTCACCTCCGCCCCATCGAGCTGTTGATCGAACAAGCGGCCGCCGAAATGGCGATAACCAAATCCAACTCGCCCGGTCTCGGACCAGAACTGATGGCCAGGGCATGGGCATGGATGCCGACCCAGCTTCTCAACCGCGGGGTGGAATGGATGATCCAGAGTGGGCTTCGAAGCCGTTATACGCGATCGCTCAGCAACTTGGGACGGCTTCCGAGTTCCCTCAACGAGTGGGGTGAGGCCGAGATGGCGACGATCAGGTTTGTCGGCCCCATGGCAAAAGCCCCCTATACGTCATTTATCGCTTTCGCCCATGGCTCGTCTTCCTGGCTCACCGTCCGAGTTTCGGAAGGCTGGTTGACAAGAAGGCATGCGGGCCAACTTGAGGAGGCCATCTTTCACAACCTGACCCCGCCTGAGGTCGCGCGATAGGCTCAGACGATGTTTGCACCAACCGAGCCATGGTGGAGTTTCGTGGTGCGTACCCTCGTCGTTTACCTGGTCTTGACGCTGGGACTGCGGTTTCTAGGACGGCGGGAGCTGGGTCAGATGACGCCCTTCGATCTGGTGGTGATCCTCCTCATCGCCAACGCCCTCCAAAACTCGATGGTGGGTTCGGACGTCTCGGTCGGTGGGGGGCTGATTGGGGCCTTCACTCTGCTCGTAACTAACTGGCTCCTCGCCCGACTGCGGGCGCGGTTCGGCTGGCTGCAACGGGTCTTCGAGGGGGAGCCGGTCCTACTCGTCTCGGGCGGCAAGGTGATGAACGACCGCCTCCGTCAGCAGGGCATCGAATTGGAGGACCTCGAACAGGCCGCTCGCGAGCACGGGTTCGGTGAGCTCTCCAAGGTCGACACGGCCGTCCTCGAGGTCGACGGAACCATCTCCATCATCCCCTTCACCGAATCCAAGGTGCGCACCAAGATGAAGGTGGGGAAGAGGCGTTAACTCCGGTTGGCCACCCGAAGGAACGCGACAAATCACGACCTACTGCCGGTAGTCAGCCACCTGCTGCGGCTTCGGCCACAGCAAGCAGGGAGTCCTCCTCCCCAGTAACCAAAGCCCTGACGATGGCGAGGTCGACCGCCGAGCGATATGGCTCAAGTCCGGCCACAACCTCGGCGCGCCGCAAAGCGGCGATGCCGACGCTTCCGACCGCTACTCCCATGGCGGCGAAGTGCTGGCGATAGGCTTCGTTGATCTCCCGGTAACGGCTCTCCTCCGTTCTCAATCTCTCCTTCGCCAATGGTCCCACTGCGACCCGGACATACGTGGCGAGCACTGGCCTTCCCTCTGATCTCTCCCGTACTCCGACCTCCATCCAGCTCCGGGCTATTGCCACCTGCGCGGGCAACATCCAGTTGAGCAACACCGCATCGGCGATCTTCCCACCCAGGCGACAGAGCCGGGGGCGCATGGCAGCGACGGCGATCCGAGCCTCCGGGAGCAATTCACGCAGCTCCCCCACCGCTCGGCGAACGGCCTCGAGCTGAGGTCGCAGCTGGCCCGATCCCACCCCGATCCAGAGCCGGGCGGGATCGAGACCGAGACGATCGACTTTCGCCTTAATCGCCCTGGGCGGGTGCCGGTCGAGGGCTAGCACTCCGACCCCGAGCTCGAGCTGGGGCGCTCCGGCCGCGAAGTGGGCGAGCGTTTCCAGCCCCGACGCCCGGGCATCGTCGTTTGACCAGAGCGAGTGGAAGCCGAGCTCCTGGCAACGGCGCGCCAGCTCGCGTGCCACCTTTGGCGAAACACCAGCGGTGACTCCGAGACCGAGCGCACCACGGTTGTTCAGGGGCGCGCTCCCAGGAGGTATTCCCGCATGCCCCGTCGCAGGAACCCGTCGCTGTCGGTGGCGATATATCTGGCTCCGCGCTCGATCCACCGTCGGGCGGAATCCAGATCGCCCACGAAGACGCCCAAGGCCTTTGTGGAGGGAACGACGACCTCGGCCACCCGCTCGAGGGCCGCCACCACCTGGGGATGGTCGAGCTCTCCGGGTACGCCCAACGACTGCGACAGATCGGTGGGGCCGAGAAAGATCACATCGACGTCGTCGATGGCCAGATAGTCCCCGATCACAGCGACGGCCTCCTCGGTTTCGATGTGAATTACCACCAGGGTTTCGCGATTAGATCGCTCGGTGTAGTTGGCGAGTGGTCCGGTCATACCCCAGTCACCGGCCCGAGTCCCGGCCAATCCCCGAATTCCTCGAGGGTGGTACTTCACCGCGCGCACGGCCGCTTCCACCTCACCGGCGGTGTTGACCCACGGAACGTGGAGTCCGTGAGCTCCGGTGTCCATGTAGCGAAGAATGAGATGGGGCTGATTGGTCGGAACCCGCACCACCGGCGTGACTCCACGGAGCTCGGTTGCCCGAACGAGATTCTCAACTTGGTGAGGCTCGAGGGTGCCGTGCTCGCCATCGAAAACCAGAAAGTCCCACCCCTGCAGCGCCACATATTCGGTGAAGCTCGGGTCGTTATATCGAATGAAGCTGCCGAGGACCACCTCCCCGGCGGCGAGTTTGGCTTTGGTCGTGTTGGAGAGCATGGCCGGTCCTCTTTAATCGATCGTGGAAACGGCTGCTCCCAGCGGACTGCTCTTTGCGCTCAGCCGCTCTGAGCCCATTGGAGGACCCGCAGCGCCCGGAGGGTGTTCCAACGGCTGGGCTCACCGGCAACCTCCATCTCGAAGTCGAGCCCATCGTCGTGCGGGTTCTCGAGCAACCAGCGCCCATCTTCAGTCCGTTTCTGTTCCAACAACGCGACTGCTTCCGTCACCCGATCGTCGGCCGCGGCTCCGGCGTTTCGTAGATAGTCGAGGCCCCGCAACACGTCGTAGTGGTAACCGGGTGGATAGGAGAACAAAGTCCACTGGGAATCGATCACCTCGCCGCTGGACAACGAGCGCAACATCCGCCGTGAAAGGAGGTATTCCTCTCCCCGGGTGCGAGCTTCGGCAAGTGCCGTGCCCGTCATCTGTTCGTAAGCCATGAGACCTTCGAGGACACAGATGGTGGTGTGGAACGATCCCCTGGTGCTCGGGGGAGCATCGCAATTCCAACCGCCGTCGCCTAGTTGCTCGCTGAGAAGCCGTTTGGCCAAGGCCTCGCTCGGCCGACCGAAGTAGGCACCGATTTGGAGCACCCGGCCGTTGATGCAGGGCTCGACTTCGCCGGTGAAGAAGGGTTGGTTCCCCTCGTAGAAAGTGACGTGATCACCGACGCGCTCGACCGCCCGTTTGGCGGGTTCGCTTTCTGGATCAAGTCCCATGTCGACCAGCAGCGCCAGGGCGTGGGTCGCCGAACCGTCCGCGGTCTCGACAAATCGCCTCGGTTGGACGACTGTGCTCCAGCCTCCATTTGGCTGCTGGCGCTCGAGAAGTTCGGCTCCCCAACCCTCGGTGGCGACCCGGCCCCGCTCGGACTGCCAGTCCCCGGCGGCGGCACCGAGCAGGTCACGCATCACCTGCCATCGGATCGAGGGATCTGATTGCAGGGGATCGAGCAACCAGTTGATTGGTTCGGTCGGAGTCATCTCACGAGCGTACGCCTCGGCAGCGAAATGGCGAGCTTCCATCTCCTTGCCGGGGCGAAGTACCACGCGTTTACGAAGCGTCAACCACCTGGAGGGTGGGAAATCACATCGAGAACTTCCTCGACCACCAGTTCCGGTTGATCCCAGATCACCATGTGCATGCCGGTTCCGGCCGCGACCCGCGAACTCACCTCGGTCGATAGGCCGCGGTAGAACACCAGCCCATCCTGCCAGTAGTCGTTGACTACTCGGGCTGTCTCGAGACCGAAGCCG
>DATFFB010000073.1:0-3358 GCA_035250485.1 Acidimicrobiia bacterium | reverse complement strand
CATCGACGGGGCAGTCAATGCCGCCCTGCTGGCGGTGTCAATCCTGGCGGTCGATGACCCGGACCTCACTAAGCGGCTGGGCGATTACCGGGCGCAGCTGGCCGCCGATACCTTGGCGAGCTAGCCCGAGACGGTACGGATCACCACCAGCCGGTCCGCGGCGGACTCCGCCCCCCACACTTCGCCTGGTCGGCCAAGCAACTGCCGGACGTTGGCCGGATTGACGTCGGAAGGGAAACTGAGAAACGACTCCGTTTGCGGATCGAAGCGGACGATGGCGTTGCCGCCGAAATCCGTCAGCCAAACGGCGTCCCCTTCGTCGACAAAGATCGAATACGCCTGAGGGGCGTCGCCGGGCAGCCGCCACTCGACCCAGACCTCAGAGTCGGGGTCGTACATCCCCACCTGTCCCGCATTCCACTCACTGACCCAGAGACGACCGCCCGAATCGGACCAGACCCTCCTCAGTCCCGCCCCGGGAGTGGGAGGATCGATGACCTCGACAGCACCGCTCGATCGATCGACCGCTCCGAGATAGCTGCCGGCCAGCGAACTGAAATAGATGTCACCTCCGGGAGTGGCGGCGATGCCATACGGACCCGAACCACGAGGGGAGGCGAACGTCTCGATGATTCCGTTCGCGGGGTCAAGCCGCCCATACCACCCGGCCTGTCCGGTGAACCAGAGGATGCCCTCGCCATCGAAGGCGGCGGTGTTGAGGTTGGCCGATGGTGCCGCCGCGGGGAGCGGGAAGGTTTGCACGGCAAGCGAGGTGGGATCCACGCGGACGATTGCATTGAGTCCGCCATCGGTGATCCAGGGAGCGCCGTCGGGTCCGACGATCACGCCGTGGGGAGCCGAATTAGAACCGAGCGGCGTTTCCCGCGCCTCCCCTGTCACGGGATCAAGCCAGCCCAGGGCACCGCGCCGCTGGGCCGTGTACCAGACGCCGCCACCTGTCGCTGGCGCGACGTCATGCGGTCTCGAGCCCGCCGGGACCGGAAAGGTGGCAACCTCGAATTCAACTTCCGGAGTGGCGGTGGTATCGGTGGTCGGGGAAGCGGCAGTGCTCGCGGCTGAAAGCGTGGTTGGCACCGAGGTGGTGGCGACCGTTGCGGCCGTGGCGGGAGCACTCGTTGGCTCCGCGGGCGACGTGCAGGCGGTCAATATGACCGCTGCCGCCACGACAGTTCGTCTCATCGAATGACGGTACCGAGCTCGGTTTGCTAAGCCCTCGCCAGCGGCCCGGCCAAAGCTCCATTGGGCTCGACGATGACATCCTCGAGCGAGAGCCACTCCGCCATGGTTTTCAGTTCGGGTCGGACCCGGGAGGCGATGGACTCCGGAGCCTGACCCGGCTCGACGAAAGCGCCGCGAACTATCAGGGCCGATCTTGCTCGGTCTGCCTTGAGGTCGAGACGTCCGACCAGGTCGCCATCACAGAGGATGGCGAAGACGTAATAACCGAAGATGCGCTTCGGAGCCGGGGTGTAAATCTCGATCCGATAGTGGAAGTCGAACAAGCGCTCAGTCCGGGGACGGAACCAGATCACCGGATCGAACGGGCACAGAAAAGCAACTGCCTCGAGCTTTCTCGGGACTGAGGCGGCCGGATCGAGATAGGCCTTCTCCTTCCACCCCTCCACTTCGACCTCAACGGCTTCGCCGGCCTCGACCAGGTCCTTGATCAGGGGCTTGCATTCTTGGTTGGACTGGCGGTGATAGTCGGTGAGGTCGGCGAAGGTGGCGACTCCCTGGTGGCGGAGAGCTCGACGGAGCAACTCCTTACGTTGCTCGGGCACCGGTATGTCCTCCGCCAGGATTTCGGCGGGGATGACCCTTTCCACCAGGTCGTAGAAGCGAACGAAGTTGAGGCGCTTGGGGACACCGAGCCGGCCGCGGAGGAAGAGTCCCTCGAGCGCGATCTTGGCTGGCGACCACTCCCACCAGGGACCGAGACCCGTCTGATGAGCCTCGAGATCGGAGGGCCGGACCGGGCCCTGCTCCCTGATCTGCGCGATCACCTGCTCCACCCCGCCGGGGTTCTCGTTGATCCAGCGCTCGGCGAAATGCCACTTCGACTCCATCCGGTGCCGGTACAGAGGCCAATCCGCTTTGGGAATGATCGAGGCCATATGCGCCCAGTACTCGGAAAGCTCGGCCCGCGGTCCCCATGTCATCTCGTCGAGGAGTGACATCGGGTAGTTGCCAATGCGGGCGAACAGAGGGAGATAATGGGCGCGGGCGACGACATTGACCGAGTCGATTTGGATGACGCCGGTCCGCTTCAACGACCGCCGGATGTGCTGGCGCGTAACGCGGCCTCGGGGCCGTGGATCAGCAAAGCCTTGGGCGGCGAGAGCTGTTAGGCGCGCTTGTGAAAGGGTCAGTCGCCGCACGGGAATGAGGAGAGTAGGCCCGGGGGTACCCTCACCCTCGTGATCGGCCGCTACTCGCTGCCTGCCATGGCGACCATCTGGTCAGATGCCCACCGGCTCGAGATGTGGCACAAGGTCGAGCGGCTAGCACTCGAGGGGTGGGGGAAGTTAGGCGTGGCGCCGCCGGCGGCGATCGAGGGCTTGCGGGAAGCCCAAGTCCCATCCCCCGAGGAGGTGGCCGAGCGGGAGAAGGTCACCGACCATGATCTCGCCGCCTTCGTCGATCTCCTCGGCGAGAGAGTCCCTACCGGTGGGGAGTGGATCCATTTCGGGCTCACCTCCTCCGACGTTCTCGACACAGCCGGGGGCTCCGTCCTCACCGAGGCCGCCCGACTTCTCATCGAGGGGATCAGGGATCTCTTCGCCAGCGCTCGCCGGATGGCGTTGGCGGAACGAAACACGGCCATGCTCGGTCGTACCCACGGCATTTGGGCCGAGCCCACCTCCTTCGGCCTCAAAGCCGCCGGCTGGGCCTTCGAGCTGGCCCGCGACCACGAGCGGATGCTGGCGGCGGCCGAGGTCGTGGCGGTCGGCAAGATCTCCGGGGCGGTGGGCACCTACGCCCATACCCCTCCCGAGATCGAGGATTACGTGTGTCAATCGCTCGGGCTTACGCCCGAGCCTGCCTCGACCCAGGTCACCGCCCGCGATCGCCATGCCCAATATTTGGGGACGATCGCCCTCACCGGCGCCACCCTCGAGCGAATTGCCACCGAGATCCGCCATCTCCAACGCTCGGAGGTGGGAGAAGTCCGCGAGCC
Organism: Acidimicrobiia bacterium; assembly: GCA_035250485.1. Taxonomy (GTDB): domain Bacteria; phylum Actinomycetota; class Acidimicrobiia; order Spongiisociales; family ZC4RG35; genus JACCTH01. The sequence continues at coordinate 159 of DATFFB010000073.1, read as the reverse complement.
GTTTCGACGCGGCCAGAAGGGCTCTTCGGCCATGCCCCATAAGCGAAATCCCGTTGTCTCCGAGCGCATCACCGGGATGGCCCGATTGCTCCGTGGCTACGCCTCCACGGGTCTCGAAAACGTCGCTCTCTGGCACGAGCGGGACATCAGCCACTCCTC
>DATFFB010000072.1:0-13407 GCA_035250485.1 Acidimicrobiia bacterium | reverse complement strand
CTCGACCGCCTGGTGGCTCTTGACATCATCACCAACAGCCTCATCATCGGACTGGCGGTGGAAGCAGCCCTGAACCGCCGGACTGAGACCGTGCCCGTTTTGGTAGCGCTGGCCCTGGTGGGCTTTGTCGGATCGGTGGCGGTGGCTCGCTTCGCTTCGGTCGAGCCGGAGGACGCCGCCCGGATCAAGACCCGCGCGGAGGTGGAAGCCGAGGACGCCGCCCGGCTCGAGGCCGAGCTTGCCGCCGCCCTCCTGGAAGCGGAAGCGTCTGCCGGCCGAAATGAAGCAAGGGGGGGAGGAGACCATGCTTGATCTTGTCGCCGCTATTTGCCTCCTGGCGGGATCGTTTCTGGCCCTGGCCGCGGGCATCGGGGTGCTCCGGTTCCCGGACTTGCTGGCTCGCATGCACGCCAGCTCCAAGCCCCAGGTGCTCGGGGTGTTGCTGGGGCTGACCGGTTTGGCTATTCGACTCCGGGTGGGACCGGTGATCTGGACGCTGGCGCTGGTTGCGATCTTCCAAATGCTTACCACTCCGGTGGCCACTCACCTGGTTGCCCGCGCCGGCTACCGCACGGGAAAGATCCAACCGGACCGCCTGGAGGTGGACGAGCTGACCGAGGACCTGCTGCAGGCAGAGACCGACACCAAGGGTGGGCAGGGGTCACCACCGCCCTAAGTGTTGGATTATCGATGAGGGCGGGCCGGGCTCCGACCCGGAGCCGAATTGAGCAGACTCTCCACCTGTTCCTTCTCGCTCTGCGAAGCCAGGACTGTGAGCCGGTCTCCCGCCTTGAGGATGGTGGGGCCCTGGGGAACCAGGAACTCATCGCCGCGGGCAACGAGCGAGAGCCACATCCCGGCGGGTAAGTCAAGCTCGACGACCCGGCGACCATCCACCCAGGAGTTGGCGGGAATCGTGACATCGGTTAGCGCCCGTTTCTCATCGCCCCCGGTCACCAGCTCGGGCCGGTCGCCCTCCACCGCCGTGATGTCGACGACGCCGAGCCAGCGGGCGACCCTAGCGATGGTCGTGCCCTGGAGGGCGACCGATAGTAAGACGACAAAGAAGACCACATCGAAGATCTCGGGCGCCAGGGGGACACCGGCCGCGAGGGGGAAAGTGGCCAAGACAATCGGCAGAGCTCCCCTCAGCCCGACCCAGGAGATGAGCAACTTCTCGCGCCAGGAGAACCCGCTGAACACCAGCGTGACCCACACTGCCACCGGGCGGGCAACAAACATCAGCACCAGGGCTAGACCGAGGCTGGGTAGGGCTACGTCGGGGAGTTGGGAGGGAAATACCAGCAGGCCGAGCACCAGGAACATGGCGATCTGCATCAGCCAGCCGACTCCGTCGTGAAAGCGGCCCAGCGATCTCTTGTGGATCAGCCGGTGCCGCGACATCGTCAATCCCGCCAGGTAGACGGCAAGAAATCCGCTGCCTTCGATGGCCGAGCTGGCAGAGAAGACGAGGAGCACGATGGCCAGGGTGAGAACCGGGTAGAGCCCTTCGTATTCGAGCTTGATCTTGTTCAGAGCCCACACCGCCCCGCGGGCGAGCGATATTCCCACCAGAGCTCCAAGCCCCATCTGCCGGACAAAAAGAAAGACGAGCGAAATTGGCTCCGCCTCGGCGTTGACGATGAGCTCGGAGAGACCGATGGTGAGGAAAACGGCCATCGGGTCGTTGGTGGCCGATTCGAACTCGAGAAGGGGCCGCAACCTGCCCCGAAGTCCAATGCCCCGAGACCTCAGAATTGAGAAAACGGCGGCGGCGTCGGTGGACGAGATGATCGATCCGGCGAGCAGCCCGAAGAGCAGCGGGTAGTCGAAGATATAGACCGCGGCCAAGCCCGCCACTGCCGCGGTGGCCACGGTTCCGAGCGTGGCCAGCGAGATTCCGGACCAAAGCACAGGCCGAACCGCGCGCCAGCGGGTGTCGAGGCCACCCGAGAAAAGGATGAAGGAAAGGGCAATGGAACCGACGGCGGCCGCCAGCGGAGCGTTGGTGAAGGCGATTCCGCCGGGGCCGTCGGAACCCGCCAGCATCCCGATCAGGAGGAAGAGGAGCAGGGCGGGAACACCAAAGCGGCTTGACAGTTTCCCCGCCAAGACCCCTAAGAGCAGGAGAACGGCGACGACGAAGACCGGCTCGAACGAGGGCACTTAGATCGTCTTGAGCCCGGAAAACACAGTTCCCGGTGTTGAAACCGAGGTCTCAACTCCGGGAACTGATGACAGCTTTATAACGAGGTCCGAAGGATTTGGAAAGCGAAAACGGAGGTTTGTTTTCGCGATCTGGTGCACCCGCTCCCTCGCCCTTCGCGAGAGGGGCGCCGGCAAAAACACAGTTCCCGGTGTCGAGGCCGAAGCCCCAACCCCGGGAACTGATGGCTGCTTTATACCACCACCGAGGGCACTGCAAACCAAAAATCCAAGATTCTTTTCGCGTCCCGGTATCACTCCGGCGATTATCCCCGAGATCGTGGTCGGCGGGGATCTCAGGGCCAACTCATATGAGAGGTGTATGCCCGCTCGAGGATTTAGCCTGCCCACCAACCAAGAGAAGGATCCCGGCATTTGGAAATCTGCGATCACCTCGACTCGATAACCGATCCCATCCCCGAGACCCAGGGATGTGAAGACTGTCTGGCCGCCGGCAAGCACGACTGGGTTCATCTTCGCACTTGTCAAACCTGTGGCCACGTCGGCTGTTGCGACCAATCCCCGGCGAGACACGCCTCGGCCCATTTCAACGCCACCGGTCATTCGATCGTCCGTTCCTACGAACCGGGGGAAAGTTGGTACTGGTGTTACGTTGACCAGGTGGGCTTTGAGTTGAGCGATCATCCCGAGGCCCCCTCCTACTCGTGAATCTCCTCTTCGTCCTTGGACTCCTCCTGGCTGTGGTCACGGCGGCGCGAAGCACCTGGTCGCCATGCGGGGTGTCGATGCTGTCGGTGATCACTCCCCTCCAGGAGCAAGGTCGCGGTAATCGCTTCCGGGCCACCGCTCTTTGGTTTCTCGTCGGAGCCACGGTCGGGGGGGCGATGCTCGGGGGATTGATGTCTGTTCTGGCGGTGGTATCGAGACGCATCGGCGCCGATCTCGAAGTGGCGCTTGTCATCACCACTTTCGGGGCTTTGGTAGCGGTTATCTCTGATGGGAAGCTCTTCGGTTTCCAGCTGCCCGGCCACGATCGCCAGGTCAACGAACGCTGGCTCGACCAGTACCGGTCATGGGTCTACGGCGGAGGGTTTGGTTGGCAGATCGGGATCGGTCTCGCCACCTACATCATGACTGCTGGTCTCTACCTTCTCATCATCGTCGGCGCTCTGGGCGCTTCGACCAGCGGAGCGCTCATACTCGGTACGGTCTTCGGGCTCGTGCGGGGCCTGGCCGTGTTCGCTGCACGCGAGGTCACCTCTCTCGACGCATTGAATGACCTCCATCGCCGGTTTGAGCAATGGCGCCAGCCGATACGCAAGATCACCATCGGGGTGATCGCCCTGGTCGGGGTGATAGCGGGGATGGCCGCCGGGTCGCCCCCGGCCTTGTGGGGGATCGTGGTGGTGATGCTGTTGGCGATCGCCGCCCTGCGGGGCGAGCGGGAGACGTCCTACGTCCTCGCCCGTTGACCCGGCTTCCGCGTAACGCCGCCTATCTGGAAAAGGGCCCCAAGCGAGTTTTCGCCGGCTCGACCGAGTGGCCCGGCTGGTCGCGGGGCGCCAAGGATGACGAAGCCGCTCTGGCCGCTCTCACCGAGTACTCGTCTCGCTACGGCGAGGTGGCAGTCCGGGCTGGAGTGGAATTCGACGAGTCCTGGTTCCGCGAATGGACGGTGGTCGAGATCGTGGTCGGGAGTGGGGCGACCGATTTTGGCGTCCCCGAGCGGGTGGTTTCCGCCGACCGTCGGTCGATTACCGGTGCCACCGCCACCAAATGGGCCAGCCTGCTCGAGGCCTCCTGGCATCACTTCGAAGATATCGCTTCTAACGCTCCCGCTTCCCTCCGCAAGGGGCCCCGGGGCGGGGGCCGCGACCGCGATGCAGTGCGCGCACACGTCGAAGAAGCGGAGGAATCCTACGGGGTGAACATGGGCATCGCACGCAAGCTCGATCTCAAAGCTCGCCGCGCCACGATGCTCGCGTTGGTGGCGGCCGGTGGAAGCGGCGAGCCCATCCAGGGAAAAAAGTGGCCGCTCCGATACGCGGTCCGTCGCGTCCTCTGGCACGTTCTCGATCACGCCTGGGAGATAGAGGACCGATCTAAGTGAAAGGGCCCCGGAATCGGGGCCCTTTGCTGGTTATCGCTTCTTGGCTGACTTCTTCGTTGACTTCTTTGCAGCCTTCTTGGCTGGTGCTTTCTTCTTTGCAGCTTTCTTTGCCGGCGCCTTCTTGGCAGCCTTCTTAGCCGCAGCTTTCTTTGCAGCCATCCACCCTCCATTTCACCATCGACTCTGATGGAGCTGACACCGTGCCAGCGACGCTGCACGATATTCGGGATGTCGCCCGATTCTTGGTTTTGTGTTAGGTGGTTTTGGCATTCTCAGAAGTAATGCGTCGACTGGCCCTCTCACCGAATGTCTGCGACCAGATCGGTGTGAAGAGAAGACCGATCGCGGTGATGACCAATAAGAGAGGTGCAAGCTCGGCCACCTGTCGATAACTGGTGTTGTCGGCGAGTGCGGTTCCGAGCAATGCCCCTACCGGCAGCGTCGACCAGCCAATGGTGCGAGCCGCCGAGATGACGCGTCCGAGCATCGGGCCCGGGGTATAGGTCTGACGAATGGTGGCGAGAGGAACGTTCACCAAAGAGAGTCCGACGAACATCGCAAAGAAGATGGAGATCGCCACGAATCCATAGGTGCTTCTCACCGCGAGGAGAAACATCACCCCGAAGACGAAGAGACCACCGGTAAGTACGCGGCCCAGTCCGAAGTGGCGCACCAAGAAGGGAGCGAAGAGGGCGCCGACGATGCCGCCGAAACCAAGAGTCATGAAGAGAATCCCGAGCTGGCTCTCGCTGGCGCCGAGGAGATCGGTGCCGATGATGACCAGGGTGGACTCGAGGAATCCCACCGCGGCGTTAGCGGTGGCGGCGGCGATGGTGGAGGCGCGCAGGCGGGGCTCATTCCAGAGAAAACGGAGCCCGTGCCAGGCCTCGGCGGCAAAGCTCGATCGGTCTCCTCCTTCGAGGCGGACCGGCACTCGCCCCACCAAGACAATCGAGACCGCAGAAGCCAAAAAGGTGAGACCGTTGATGAAGAAACCGGGAGCGACTCCAAAGAAGGAGGCGAGCCAGCCGGCGAGGAAGGGGCCCACGACCAGGGCGAACTGCTGGCTGGTGGCGATGCGGCTGTTGGCAACCGTGATCTGGTTGCTGCGGACGAGTGAGGGGACCAGGGCATATAGGCCGTTCTGAAAAACCGAGGAGAACGATCCGATGATGAAAGAGAGCAGGAACACCAGAAGCAGCGTCGACGGGTTGGGGTTGAGGGCGACAAAGCCGAGCGCGAAGAAGGCAACCGCCCGGGCGATGTCGGCGACCACGAGAACCGAGCGCAGCGGCAGCCGATCCAACAAGACTCCGCCCACCAATCCCAATAGCAATCCCGGAACTGTTTCCAGGGCATAAGTAAGGCCGAGGCTGAGCGTCGACTCGGAGATCGACACCACAAACAGCGGGACAGTGATGTAAGCGATGTAGTCCCCGACCTGGGAGATGGCTTGTCCCCAGAAGAGCGCCTTGAAGCGAGGTCCCAACCGGTCTCGATGCCTTCCCCCCCGGCTGAGGCCAAAGATCCCCATGTCTGCATGCGAGGTTAGGAGCAAAGGGTTGGCGACCTCGCTTGCGCCGCCAGCCGGCGACGACCGTTAGCCTGGCGTGGTGAAGACCGAAGCGAGAGAGTTACCGGATCTGGTGCGTGACCTGTGGGAGATGTCAAAGGAGTATCTCCGGCAGGAGACACTCGATCCCACCAAGCGTCTCGGACGCCATGCTGGGTTCGGGCTCGGGGGAGCCGCCCTCTTCTCCTTGGCTGGGGTTCTCTTCACCTTCGGTGCATACGCCCTGCTTCGTCGTCTTCTGCCCGATACGCCGTGGTGGGCGGTGGGCGCTCGTTTCATCACCTTCGCATTGGCGGCCGCCGCCGCCGGGATCATCGTTTGGAGGATGTCAGATGACAGTGACGAGATCTGATCTCGAATCAAAGGCTCGCCAAATCTCCCAGGTGGTGGCCGAGACCAAGGAGTCGGCTCAGAACACCGCCGTCGCCGCGGGAATCGGCGTCGTCCTCCTCGTCGGTCTCGCCTACTTCATGGGACGGCGCAAGGGTCGTAATGGTCGCGCGGTGGTAGAGGTCTACAAGGTTTGAAGGCACCCCCTCGCCGGCTGCGCCGGTTCTCCCCCCAACGCTTCGCTGGGGGGAGAAACGGAGGTCTCGGCTAGAGCGGCGGGTCGACAGAGCGGGCATTGGCCCGGGCACCGCGGATGACGATGGTTTCCCCCGGCTTGAGCGCCTTCCGGACCAGTAGCTCCCGGGCGGGCTTCCTTTTCCGATTTCGTTGCCAGAGGGCGAGAGCCAGGAGGGCGGCTCCGCTCAGCAAGCTGTTGCGGTCCCCGGTGCGGAGTCCTCGCAAGGCGCGGTTGAATCCGGTGGTGAAAGGGTCCATGCCTACCCTTTACTTTCCTGGTCGTTCCGAGATCTGTCAATTATGCGTAACCAGAAGACAATGCAATGGGTGGCCTGGGTCCTGGTAGGTGCCCTGGTCCTCGGGGCCATCGCCACCGCCCTTAGCCTCTTCTTCCGGTGACCGTCGCCTTTCGGCGGGCGATGTGACCTTCCAGGCCGACGACAACGCCTTGCTCATCGACGGCAAGGGCCGGCGCTACTTGGTTCGGCTCCAGCCCGGCAATCAGTTTCATTACCACCAGGGGATCGTCGATCACAACCTCCTGATCGGCTCAGAGCCAGGCCGAACGGTCACCTCCACCGGGGGAGGGACGCTGCTCGTCATTCGTCCCCGGCTCTCCGATTTCATTCTCAAGATGCCGCGGGGGGCGACGGTGATCTATCCCAAGGACCTGGGTCCCATCGCCGTCCAGGCCGACATCGCCCCGGGCATGACGGTGCTCGAGGCCGGGACCGGCTCGGGGGCGCTCACGCTGGCCTTGCTGCGATTTGTCGGCCCGAGTGGCAAGGTAGTCAGTGTCGAGCGGCGCGAGGATCACGCCGCCATCGCCAGACGTTCGATTGCCCGTTGGCTGGGAGACCTTCCTCCCAATCTCGACCTGCGGGTGGGACAAGTCGAGGACGTGATCCCCGAGGTGCCGGCCGATCGGTTGGTGCTTGACCTTCCCGAGCCCTGGCACGCGGTGACACCGGCGGCCGCCCATCTTCCTGGCGGCGCCATCTTCTGCGCGTACTTGCCCACCGTCCCGCAGTTGCAGACACTGGCCGAGGCCCTGCGGGCCAGCGAGCGCTTCGCCCAGATCGAGATCTTCGAGACCCTGCACCGGACCTGGACCGTGGAGGGGCGCTCGGTGCGACCCGACCACCGGATGGTTGGCCACACCGGTTTCATCACCGTCGCCACCCGGGTGGCAGGCGATGCCGCCGCGGGCAGGGAGACGGCAACCGTTGACGACTGAGCCGCGTCCCGGTCGCTCGACGATTCTGGTGCGGGTCTTCGGGCCCGATGGCCCCGGTCTCACCGCCGGGTTGATGAACGTCCTCAGCGCAGGAGGTTGCGAGCTCTATGACGTCGAACAGGTCGTGATCCGCTCGCGCCTCAGCCTCAACGTGCTGGTATCAGTGCCCGACAACCAGTCCACCGTGCGCGACGTTCTCTTTTATGCCTGGGAGCACGGGCTCGAGGCCGACTTCGAACCGGTTACCGACACCTCTGGTCCGACTCCTAACCGCTTCGCGGTGAGCGTCATCGGCGCTCAAGTCACGCCGCAAGCGTTCGGGGCGGTGGCGGAGGCGATCGCCTCGGCTGGCGGCAACATCGACTCGATCGAGCGCCTCGCCCGCTATCCGGTGGTCAGCTACGAGCTGGCGGTGAGCGGGGGAGACCAGAAGGCGATGCGGGCCGCGCTGCTCGAGACCTCGTCTGGCTTCGGAGTGGATGTCGCCGTACAGGCAGAAGGTATCGCTCGCCGGTCGAAGCGACTGGTGGTCATGGATGTCGACTCGACCCTGATCCAAGACGAGATCATCGACCTCCTGGCGGCTGAGGCAGGGCAAGCCGAAGAAGTGGCCACCATCACGCGGCAAGTAATGGCAGGTGAGCTCGACTTCGGCGCCGCGCTGACGGCCCGGGTGGCGGCTTTGGAAGGTCTACCGGTGACCGCCCTGGAAGCGGTGGCGGGCCGGATTCAGCTGACGCCGGGTGCCCGCACCTTTGTCCGTACGTTGAAGAAGATGGGTATGAAGATCGGAATCGTCTCAGGTGGTTTTACCTGGTTCACCGATCGGCTGGCCACAGATCTCGGTCTCGATCATGCCTATGCCAACGAGCTTGAGATAAAAGAAGGACAGTTGACGGGGCGCATCGTCGGAGCTCCGGTCGACCGGGCTCGCAAGGCGGAGATCCTCACCGAGATCGCCCGTCGGGAGGGCATTGCCCTCGATCAAGTAGTGGCGATCGGGGATGGAGCCAACGATCTGGACATGCTCGCCACCGCCGGGCTCGGCATCGCCTTCAACGCCAAGCCCATTGTCCGCGACGCCGCCCACAGCGCCGTTTCGGTGCCCTACCTTGATGCGATCCTCTTCGTCCTCGGCATCCGCCGCGACGAGGTCGATTCGAGCGAGTCGCTTCCGACAGTCGAGGGCCTCCCACCGGTCTAGGACCATCGCCGAAATTCCTTGTCGGGACCGGGAACCTATTGACTGAGTTCGGGGTCAAACCGATAGCAATGGAATAAATAGGTCGCTTCGTATACTGCCAAACAGGTGGGCGTGTCAGGAAAGAAAGTCCAGGAGTAGTTGATGAGTCCGATCAATGAGGAATCATCTGAGCTGAGACGCCAGATGGCGGTCTTGGAGGACGAGGTGGTCAGCCTGCGTCGCCGTCTGCAAGATGCCCCGCGGCGCGTGCAAGATCTCGAAACACGACTCTCTGACTCGCAAGAGAAATTGAGCCGGGCCATCGCTCAAAACGATCGCCTGGCCACCGTCCTCGAGGAGGCCAGGGAACAGCTCGCGGTGCTGCGAGCCGAAGTCGACAAGCTCACCTCCCCGCCCAACAGCTTCGGCACCGTCACCAATGTCAACGACGATGGCACCGTCGATCTCATCTCAGGAAATCGCAAGCTGCGGGTCGCTGCGCAACCGAACGTCGAGGTCAAACTCCTGCAAAAGGGCCAAGAGGTATTGCTCAACGAAAGCTTTTCGATCATCGATGTACGTACCTACGATCCCACCGGAGACGTGGTGCGGGTACGGGAGCGTCTCGAAGACGGTCGCATCGTCGTCATCGCCCACACCGATGACGAGCGGGTCGTGTCGGTGGCCGATTCGATGCAAGACGTCAAGATTCGTGCCGGCGACTTCGTCCGCGTCGATCCCCGAGCTGGCCTGGTCATCGAGCGCCTCGCCCGGCCCGAGGTCGAAGAGCTCGTTCTCGAAGAGATTCCCGACATCAGTTACGAACAGGTCGGCGGTCTCGCCAGTCAGATCGAGGACATTCGAGACGCGGTGGAGTTGCCATACGTCCATCGCGATCTCTTCTCCGACTACGGGCTGGTGGCCCCGAAGGGAATTCTGCTTTACGGCCCGCCTGGTTGCGGAAAGACCCTCATCGCCAAAGCGGTCGCCAACAGCCTGGCCAAGGCTGTGGCCGATAGGACCGGTGAGCCCAATGCTCGCAGCTACTTCCTCAACATCAAGGGGCCGGAGCTGCTCAACAAGTGGGTGGGGGAGACCGAGCGCCAGATCCGGCTCATCTTCTCGCGGGCCAAGGAGAAATCGGAAGAAGGAGTGCCGGTCATCGTCTTCTTCGACGAGATGGACTCCCTTTTCCGCACCCGGGGAAGTGGCATTAGCTCCGACGTGGAATCCACCATCGTTCCCCAGCTCCTCTCCGAACTCGATGGGGTCGAATCCCTGAAAAACGTCATCGTGATTGGTGCCTCCAACCGCGAAGACCTGATCGATCCGGCCATTCTCCGTCCGGGCCGACTGGACGTGAAGGTCAAGATCTCCCGGCCCGATCCGGTGGCGGCGAGGGAGATCTTCAGCATTTATCTCACTCCGGAGGTTCCACTCGATCCCGATGAGCTCGCGGCCGCCGAGGGCGATGTCGATCGCATGCTCTCGGAGATGATCGACTCCACCGTGGCGGCGATGTACTCCGATGGGGAGGAGAACCGCTTCCTGGAAGTTACGTACGCCAATGGCGATCGTGAAGTTCTCTACTTCCGCGACTTTTCCTCCGGGGCGATGATCGAGAACATCGTTCGCCGGGCCAAGAAAGACGCTATCAAGCGCCAGATTGCGGGGGGAACGGCCGGGATCCGGCGCGCCGACCTCCAGGCCGCCATTAAGCAGGAATTCCGCGAGCACGAGGACCTTCCCAACACCACGAACCCCGATGACTGGGCGAAGATCTCCGGCAAGAAGGGGGAGCGAATCGTCTACGTCCGCACTCTCATCTCTGGCGAGGGCGAGAGCCGTCAGATCGAAGCCGTCACCGGGGGCCAGTACCTTTAGGCGATGGCCATCCACAAGGTGCTCGGCACCGAGACCGAGTACGGGATCTCCGTCCGGGGGGCTCGGGACTTCAACCCCGCCCTGGCCTCGACTCAACTTGTCAACTCATATCCCGGCCGCCGCGTGCGGGTGCAGTGGTCATATGAAGAGGAATCGCCGGGGCGGGATGCACGTGGCTTCGGACACGAGGGTTACGGAGTCGCAGATCCCGAGGGAGCGCTGGTCAACGCCGTTCTCTCCAACGGGGCCCGGCTTTACGTCGACCATGCCCATCCCGAGTTCTCTGGTCCCGAGTGCTTCGATCCCGTCGAAGCCACCCTCTACGACAAGGTCGGTGAGCTGGTCATGCACCGGGCGGCCACCGCCGCCAGTGAGTTGCTTCCACCTGGTCAGCGGATGTCGATCTACAAGAACAACTCCGATGGCAAGGGCAACAGCTACGGCGCTCACGAGAATTATCTGCTGTCGCGGGAGACGCCCTTTGGCGAGGTAATCCGCTTTGCCACCACCTTCCTCGTCACCCGGCAGATCTTCACCGGCGCCGGGAAGGTGGGTTCGGAGAACGGACGCCCCGAGGTTCCGTTTCAGCTCACTCAACGCGCCGACTTCTTCGAGGAGGAAGTGGGCCTCGAGACGACCTTGAAGCGGCCCATCATCAATACCCGCGACGAGCCCCACGGCGACCCCAGCAAGTACCGCCGACTCCACGTGATCATCGGCGACGCCAACCTCTCCGAGCCCCAGATCCTCCTCAAGATGGGGACGATGGCCCTGTTGCTCGCGGCCCTCGAGGACAGCGCTCTTCCCGACTCCCTCGACCTCGCCAATCCGGTCGACGCCTGCTGGCAGGTGAGTCACGACCTCGATCTGCATCGACCTCTCCCGCTCGATGACGGGGGATCGGCCACCGCCTTGGAATTGCAATGGCGATATCACGAGTGGCTCGGCAAGTACGTCGAAGCCGAAACCGATGACGAACAGGCTCATGCGCTTATCGCCTCCTGGGGTCAGGTGTTGGCTGATCTAGAGGAGGATCCGATGCGCTGTGCCGATCGTCTCGACTGGGTGGCGAAGAAGCGGCTGCTCGAGGGTTATGTCGAGCGTGATGGCCTGGGGTGGGACAACCCCAAGCTGCGCGCTCTCGACCTGCAGTACCACGATGTCGATCCCGAGCGCAGCCTGCACCGGAAGCTGGTTGGTCGGGGAGCCATGCAGGGCATGTTCGGAGACGCCGAGCTGGCCAAAGCCGAAGTGGAGCCACCCGAGCGCACCCGGGCCTACTTCCGCGGGCGCTGCGTTTCCCGGTTTCCGGGCTCGCTGGTGGCGGCCAACTGGGATTCGCTCGTCTTCGATACCGGCGAAACCCATCTCAAACGAATTCCTATGATGGAACCGTTGAAGGGTGACCGCTCCCGGGTGGGCGCCATTCTCGATTCGGCGGACGACGCGGCCGGATTGATTGCACTGCTTGGAGGACAATGATGGCTGAACGCGAACAGAGCCGTCGATCGAAGGAAGCCGAACAGGACACCGAAGAAGAGGCACTGCCGGTCGAGCGCGAGTCTGATGAGAAGCTCGACGAGCTCTTGGATGAGATCGATCAGGTGCTCGAAGAGAACGCCGAGGAATTCGTGCGCAACTACATCCAGAAGGGTGGCGAGTGACCAAGGGCCTGAGCCTGCCCCTTCTGTTTGACATCCCCAGCCCCGGATCCAGCTTCAGCGATCTCCTCAAGACCCTCGGTCACACAACTCCATTGGAGCTACCGAAAGAGCCGCACGAGCTGCGGGCCCCGGAGGGGACCACGGTTCTCGCCCTCCGTTATCAGGGGGGAGTGGTGATGGTGGGCGATCGCCAGGCCACCGAGGGGAATCAAGTGGCCCATCGTCAGATCCGCAAGGTTTTTCCCTCCGACATGTTCTCCGCCGTGGCCATCGCCGGTACGGCCGGTCTGGCAATCGAGATGGTCCGCCTCTTCCAGGTGGAGCTCGAGCACTACGAGAAGATCGAGGGTTCCCGGCTCTCACTCGAAGGAAAGGCGGTGTTCCTCGCCCGTCTGGTCCGCAATCAGCTCCCGATGGCCTTCCAGGGCTTGGTGGTGGTCCCGCTCTTCGCCGGCTATGACCAGCTCACCGGCCGGGGACGGCTCTACACCTATGACGTGGTCGGCGGCCGTTACGAGGAGAACGACTTCGGCTCGACCGGTTCTGGCGCCAGCCTCGCCAAGTCGTACCTACGGAGCACGTTCCGCGAGGGTCTCGATGAACCCAGCGCCGTCGATGTGGCGGTGGGCGCCCTCGTGGCTGCCGCCCAGGAGGACACCGCCACCGGCGGCCCGGACTTGCGCCGAGGGATCTTTCCCACCGTCGTCGTCATCGATGCCGAAGGAGTGCGAGAGCTTTCCGACGATGAGGTCAAGCCTTCCGCTGAGAAGGCGGTGGCGTCGATCCGATGAGCTTCAACTTTTATGTCCCTGCCGAACAGCAGGTTCGCGATAAGGCCGAGTTTGCTCGCAAGGGCATCGCCCGCGGTCGGTCGATCGCCGCTCTGGAGTACGACAACGGCGTCTTGCTCCTAGCCGAAAACCCCTCGACGGCGCTGCGCAAGATCAGCGAGGTGTACGACCGGATCGCCTTCGCCGGCGTCGGCCGCTACAACGAGTTCGAGATGCTCCGCAAGGCAGGGAT
>DATFFB010000071.1:0-2156 GCA_035250485.1 Acidimicrobiia bacterium | reverse complement strand
TCAGCAGCTCCTCTCCATCGAGGCGCGCCGAGCCAGTGATCTCGTAACCGGTTTTGCCGCTCAGCACATGGCAGAGAGTGGACTTCCCCGAACCGTTGGGCCCCATCACGGCGTGCACTTGCCCAAAGGGAATTTCGAGGTTGATCCCGTTGAGGATCTGACGCCCCCCGGCCGACGCCTCCAGGTTGGTCAGGGCGAGGGCCGTGGTCATTCATCCACCGCCAGATATACCTCGCCCCCCTCGGTCCACACCCGATACACCGGCACGGGTTTGGTAGCGGGAAGCGAGCGCGGCTCGCCGGTAGCCAGGTCGAAGGCCGAACCATGGCGGGGACACTCAACTTCCATATCGAAGACCTCGCCTTCTGACAGCGAAGCCTCGGCATGGCTACAACGGTCGCCCAGCGCGAAGAGAGCACCATCGACAAGGAAAATCGCCACCCGGTGCTCACCGAGATCGACCCGGAACCCGACTCCCTCCTTCAGGTCGGAGAAGCTGGCCACCTTTTCGACGCTCATAGATCCGCCGCCATTTGCTGCCCGCGGATGAACCGGCGCTCGAGAATCTCGGCCAGGGCCACCTCCATACCGGACACCGGCAGCTGGTCGAGTACCTCTTGGAAAAAACCGCGCACGAGAAGACGCTCGGCTCGTTGCGGGGCGATCCCCCGGCTGCCCAGGTAATACAGGTGTTCTTCCTCGAGCGGCCCCACCGAAGATCCATGACCGCAGATGACGTCATCGCAGAGAATCTCGAGGTTGGGGATCGAATTGGCCTTGGCGTCGGGGCTGAGGACCAGGTTGCGATTGGTCTCGAAGGCGGTGGTCCCGATGGCCGGCTTCTCGATCCGGACCAGTCCCGAGAACACCGATTGCGAGGCGTCCTCCACCGCTCCCTTCAAGAGAACGTTGGAGCTCGACTTGGGACCGCGGTGGTTGAGCACCATCCGGTAGTCGAGCACCTGCTCCCGGTGCCCGAAGAAAACCCCGACGATGTCCGATGACGAGCCCTGGCCATCGAGATCCACGGCCATGTCGAGTCGGGCCAGATCGCCACCGAGTCCCACCTCCCCCAAACGCAGCGTGGCATCCCTCCCGAGCCGCGCTCGAAGCTGAACGACGATGGTCGAATCGAGGGCCATCTCCTGCAGGGCGAGAAGCCGTAGCCGCCCGCTCTGGGCGATGTCAATCTCTACCTGCGGCACCGAGATCGCCTGAGCACCATCCCGCGACCGATAGGCAATGATTACCTCGGCCTCGGCATCTTCGCCGATCTCGATGGTGACGTGAGGGAACGAGATCGTCTTCGAGGCCGTGGTTTGCACCTCGATCAAGACCGGTGCGGTGGTGGACTTTCCTCGCGGAAGACTTACCGACACCCCGGCGTCGACGAAAGCGCGGTGGGCCGCCGCCAATTTGTCGGTGTCTGGAGAGACAAGATCGAGGAGCTTGGTGGATTCGATACCAAACCCTTCGCCGGCCATCTCCACCGCCTTGCCATCGACAATGACCAGACGTTGGGAGGGCTCCAACGCGGCCAAGATTTCGTCTGCCGGCATGCGGTCCCCCGCCACCGACACCAAGGCCACCGATTCGAGGTCGATAGTTCGATCCACGTACCGCCACGCCTCGTCGGTGGGACCGGGAACGGGAAGATTCTCGAACTGGCGAAAGGCGTTCTGGCGTTCGGGTGAGGACGCGTCTAAGACTTGAAGCGAATCAAGGGTGAGCACTGCCACGAACCCACTTGATGGTAACGGGGGGTCGATTCTTGCGTAAAAACCGTACGGTTTACGTGGCGAGATTTACGCAAGAAGGGATCGGGCACGGAGAAAGATCGCCTCGAGCATCTCTTCGGTCAAGCGCCCGGTGAACGTGTTTTGCTGCGACGGGTGATAGCTGGCCAGCAGCCAGGGACCGGGCTCGAGCTTGACCTCCACTCCATGACCGAACTTCTGGCGCACCGGTCCCCAACCAAGCGACGGGGCTACGTGCTTGAGCTGGCCAAAGGCCATCCCGCCTAGAGCGACGACGACCCGCGGTGCCGTAGAAAGATCGGGCAGCAGCCAGCGCTGGCAGGTCTTGATCTCGACCGTGGTCGGGCGGTTGGCGGGAGGCGCGCACCGGACGATGGCGGTGATCAAACAGTCAGAGAG
>DATFFB010000070.1:0-7853 GCA_035250485.1 Acidimicrobiia bacterium | reverse complement strand
TGCCGCCGCGGGTGGTTTTGTCTCGGGACGAGCGCAGGCGTTTGCAACGGCTCGGGGTTTACGAACTAGACGACGAAGACTGATCGCGGCCTGTGGGTCTCATCTGTCTTCTGATCCAGCTCTATTCGCTGGCGGTGCTGGCCTGGGTCATCCTTTCCTGGGTACGGGTTTCGGCCACGCATCCTCTCGGGAAGGTGCAGGTCTTTCTCGATCGAATCATCTATCCGATCATCCTCCCCATGCGTCGGGTCATCCCTCCCCTCCGCTTGGGCATGGCGGCAATCGATCTCACCCCGCTGATTCTGCTGGTGGGGCTCGGGCTTTTGCGGCGCTTCGTTTGCTGATGCTGACCAGCTATCCGCTCGCCTGCCGATCTGGTTCTTGGTAGGGGCGAGGAGCGGCCGTATCCTCAGTGCTTACTAAATATTTGGGCGACAAGAGAGGTGGCGATTGAACCTGACTCCAATTGACGTCGAGCAAAAGGCTTTCACCCAGGCCCTGCGCGGGTATCAGATGGACGAGGTCGACGACTTCCTCGACGAGGTGGTGGCGACTCTTCGGTCCTACGAACAACGATTGCGGGAGGCGCAGGACAAGATTCGCGCCCTAGAGACCGATACCACTGCCCGCGGAGGCGACGAGTCCGAGATTTCCCGGGCGATCATCACTGCGCAGCGTTCGGCCGATCGATTACTCGCCGAAGCGCGCGCCGAGGCGGAAACCATTCGCGGCCAGGCAGAGGAGGAAACCGCCGCCGCTCTCAAGAAGCGTGACGACGAGCGAAACCGTCTCCAGGCCGAGGTTTCCGGAATGCGAGATCTGGTGGGGTCGCTGCGGGCCAAACTCTCGGCGCTGGCGGCCGCGGTTACCAGTGAAGTCGACGACATGGAGGACAACCTCTCGCAAACCGCTACGACCCTGAGTTCGACAAAGAGCAACGACGACACCACCGAAGTCGAAGCCGAGGAGCCGCCCAGCTTCGGTGAGATATTTCCCGGCGGCGCCAAGGAAGTCGACATCACCGACGACGTCTTCGAGAGCGAGCCCGAACCCGTAGCGCGGGTCAGCGCCCGCCCCTGGGAACGGGGCTAAAGCGAACCCAGGGCTCGCAGCACCCCTGGGGTGCCGCGAGCCCAGGCAGCAAAGTCAGGCGGCCGTCTTTCGAAGGCTGAGCCCATAGGCGATGCCGTCGAGACGAGCCGCCTCGCCGTCCCAGCCGGCAACTCGCTCGAGCTTCGTCGCCAGGACCTCCCCTTTGATAAAGCCTTCGTGCGCGGAAACGGCGCTGGCGAGCGTTGCATCGTCGGTCCACCATTCCACTTCGATCCGGTCGGAAACATCGAGTCCCGCTTCCCTCCGCTGCTGCTGGACCTTGCTGACAAACTCTCGAGCCAGTCCTTCGGCCAACAGTTCCGGCGTGCTATCGAGGTTGATTGCTACCGCCAATCCACCGATTGCCGCCACCGCCATCCCCTTCTCGGGCTGACGGTCGATAACGAGGTCGGCGCCAGTGATGGTCGATTCGGCGACCTCCAGACCGGCGCCATCCAGGAGCGACTCGATCTGCGCCTCGCCTAGCCCGGCGACAAAGGCCGCGACCTCTTTCACCCGAGCACCGAAACGTGGCCCCACACGGGCGAAGTCGGGCTTCGCCGACATCTTCAACAAGCCCGCTCCGCTCTCGGTGACCTTTACCTCTTTGACGTTGAGCTCATCGGCAATCAAGTCGGTGTGATCGGCGACTGCCTGCCTGTGCCCCACATCGTGGGTGACGACGGTAAGCGAAGCGAGGGGGCGCCGGACCTTGATCTCGTGTTGCTTGCGCAGCCCGTGACCAAGGCTGACCACATCGCGCACCACCGCCATGGCCCGCTCGAGATCACGATCGATCAATCCGGTTTGCTCCACCGGGAAGTCCTGATGGTGAACGCTCGAGGCGGCGGCGGAGTCGATGCCTCTCACCAGGTCCTGGTAGATCCGTTCCGCAATGAAGGGCAGGGCCGGAGCCACCACCGCCACGAATGTCGTCAGCACCTCGTAGAGAGTGGCGAAGGCGGCCAGCTTGTCGCGATCATCCTCGCCCCGACGGCGCCAGAACCTTCGCCGGCTGCGGCGGACGTACCAATTGGTCAGATCCTCCACGAAACCCAACACGGGAGGAATGACGTTGTAGAGGTAGTACCCCTCCATCTGCCGGTTGACGTCAGCGATGAGGCTTTGCAGCACGGAAAGGATCCAGCGGTCGAGCTCCGGCCGCTCCGCCGGCGGCGGCGCCGAACCCAGGTCCTTGCCACCGATGCCGTCGGCCACGGCATAGGTGGTGAAGAAGCTGTGAGCATTCCACAAAGGCAACAAAACGGTTCGCGTGACCTCCCGAATGGCCGGCACCTGAAAGCGGACCGGCTCGGCCCGCAGCACCGGGGAGTTGATGAGATAGGCGCGAAGGGCGTCGGCTCCGTGGGTCTCGAGCAGCTGGGCGGGATCGTCGTAGTTCTTGAGCGACTTCGACATCTTCCGGCCATCGGAGGAGAGGATGAGGCCATTGACGACGCAGTTGCGAAATGCCTCTGAATCAAAGAGCGCCGCCCCCAGAACGTGGAGGGTGTAGAACCACCCCCGGGTCTGATCGAGGCCCTCGGCGATGAACTGAGCCGGAAACGTCGACTCGAACCGCTCCCGATTCTCGAACGGGTAATGCACCTGTCCGTACGGCATCGAGCCCGACTCAAACCAACAGTCCAAGACCTCGGGCACCCGGCGCATTTCCTCGCCGCATTCCGGGCAGGGAAAGGTGACCGGGTCCACGAAATGCTTGTGCAGGTCGGTGAGACGGACCCCCGAGAGCTTTTCCAGTTCGTCGATCGAACCCACACAATGCATGTGCCCGGAAGGACACTCCCAAACAGGGATACACGAACCCCAGTAGCGATTGCGGGAGATCGCCCAGTCGCGAGCATCGGCTAACCAATTGCCGAACCGCCTGGTACCGACGTGCTCGGGGACCCAGTGGATGTTGTCGTTGAGCTTTACCAGCCGGTCCTTGATCGACTCCACCGCCACGAACCAGGTGGGGATCGCCTTGTACATAAGCGGGGTGTCGGTCCGGTAGCAGAACGGATAGGGGTGGTGGATGCGCTCGTTGCGGAATAGTGCTCCCCGCTCCTTGAGCAGTCGCACCAGGGTGGCGTCGGCTTCCTTGATGTTGATCCCTGCCACTTCCGGCACCGCCTCGGTGAACCGACCCTCGAGATCAATGGGGTCGACGAGGAGCTCGAGGCCGGCCGCGGCGAGGGCGGCGAAGTCCGCCTCGCCATAGGCGGGAGCCATGTGCACCAGGCCGGTTCCTTCCTCGGTCGATACCTCCTCGCCGGCGATGACCCGAAACGCCCCTCGTTTCCGTTCACCGGCGAAATAGTCGAAGGGAGGGTCATAGGCGACTCCGAGCAGTTCGGGCCCGCTGACCGTGGCTACCAGCGGCGGCGCTTCCTTGAAATAAGAGTCCACCCGGCTCCGAGCCATCCAGTAACGGGAGCCGCCGTCCTCGAAGGCCCCATATTCGATCTCGGGACCGACCGCCACTGCCAGATTGGCGGGCAGCGTCCAGGGAGTCGTCGTCCAGACGAGCAGGAAATCTCCTGCGGCCACCGCTCCCTGAGCTTCTCTCACCCTCAACTTGACGGTGATCGAAGGATCTTCGACATCGCGGTAGCCGCCGAGGTTGACCTCGAAATTGGAGAGGGGCGTGGTGGCGCCCCAGGAATAGGGGAGAACCTTGAAATCCCGGTACACGAGGCCCTTGTCCCAAAGCTGGCGCATGGCCCACCAGACCGATTCCATGAAGTCGGTATCCATGGTCCGGTAGTCGTTGTCCATGTCCACCCACCGACCGATCCGGCGGATGACCCTTCGCCAATTCTCGGTATTGGCCTGGACGTGAGCCCGGCAGGCCTCGTTGTAGCGATCGATCCCGTACTCGGCGATCTGGCGGGGACCGGAGATCCCGAGATTCTTTTCCACTTCCATCTCGATCGGGAGGCCGTGGGTGTCCCAGCCAAAGCGCCGCTCGACCCGGAAGCCGCGCATGGTCCAGTAGCGAGGAACAACGTCTTTCAATACCGATGCGAGAAGAGTCCCGAAATGGGGGCTCCCGGTGGGAAATGGGGGACCGTCGTAGAAGACGTATTCGGGAGCGTCAGCGCGGCGGTCGACCGACGCCTGAAAAGCGCCGAGCTCATCCCAGAGATCGAGAATTTCCTGCTCCAGGGCCGGAAAATCCACCTGCGGGCGTGCGCGCTGAAAACTCGATCGGGAACTCATTGGCTCGAACTCTAGGAATAAGGAAAGGGCTTCAACCCGTTAATTAATTCCAGGTCCGGGCTATCGTTCCCCGACTTTCCGTGGGCGATTTGCAGTAACCATATGGCCAGACAACTAGCCGCCAACACCCTCAAGCGCTTTCGTAACCAGCTCGAAGAGGAGCAAGCGCGTCTCGAGAGGATGATCGAGGAACACGAGCGGGAGCTGGAAGAGGCTCGCCAGACCGAAACCTCGGCGGAGCGGAGCCCCGACCCCGGCA
This sequence comes from Acidimicrobiia bacterium, assembly GCA_035250485.1. Taxonomy (GTDB): domain Bacteria; phylum Actinomycetota; class Acidimicrobiia; order Spongiisociales; family ZC4RG35; genus JACCTH01. The sequence continues at coordinate 3,277 of DATFFB010000070.1, read as the reverse complement.
GCGCCGAGGCGGGCTCGATGAACTTCGAATACGAGAAGGAGTTGTCCCTCGGCCAGAACACCGTTGACCTGCTACGCAAGGTGGAACGAGCCCTCGCCCGGGTGGCCGACAAGACCTACGGCATCTGCGAGAGCTGTGGGAATCCGATCCCGGTGGCCCGGCTCGAAGTGCTTCCTTATGCCACCGAGTGCGTCAGCTGCGCTCGTCGTAACTGATCTCCGGCGGGCGTTGCCCGCCTACGGCCTCGCCTCCGTTGTCGTCGCGCTCGATCAACTGACGAAGCGCTGGGCGGCGACCACTTTCGCCTCCGGACCTCGCTCGATCATCGGCGACTTCCTCATCTTCCGCTTCACCGAAAACAGTGGCGCCGCCTTCTCGCTTCTTCCCGATGCCGGGCGCCTCCTCGGAGTGGCTGCGGTAGCGGCAGTGGGCTTTATCAGCTATGCCCTGGCCAAGCCCCGTCCCGCCCACGAGCAGGTGGCCTTCGGGCTCGTGCTGGGCGGCGCCATCGGCAACCTGACCGACCGCATCTTCCGGGGTCCTGGGTTTCTCGACGGTCCGGTGATTGACTGGATCCAGATCCCTTACTGGCCGACGTTCAACATCGCCGACTCGGCCGTCTCCGTTGCCATCGCCATCTTGCTCCTCGGGGCGGTTCGGGCTCCCAAGCGGAAATAGCGTGCGAGAGCGGTTCGAGATTCCGGCCGCGCTGGTCGGAGAACGCGCCGACAAGATCGTGGCGACGTTGGCCGGCGTCTCCCGGCAAATCGCTCGCTCCCTCTTCGCCGCCGGAGTGATGGTCGATTCCCGCTTGGTCGAGCCCGACGAGCGAATCGGCGGGACGGCGATCGAGTTCGAGCGGCCGGTCCCAACACCGATCCTCGAGCCGGAGGTGGTCCCGTTCCAGGTTCGTTATGCAGATGACCACCTCCTGGTGGTCGACAAGCCGGCCGGGGTGGTCGTTCACCCCGGCGCCGGTCGGGAAAGTCGCACATTGGCCGCCGGGCTTCTGATGCTCTATCCGGAGCTGGAGGGGGTCGGGGGCGAACGCCGGGCGGGTCTGGTCCATCGTCTCGACAAGGAAACCTCGGGGCTCTTGCTTGTCGCCCGCGCGGAGGACGTCCATGCCCGACTGGTGAAAGACCTGGCGGCCCGGCGGATCCATCGGCAGTACCTGGCGCTGGTGCATGGGGAGATGGACATGCCCACTGGCACTATCGATGCGCCCATTTCCCGCGATCCCACCCGACCCACCCGCCAGAAGGTGAGCCCGGAAGGACGACCGTCTCGGACCCACTATCGGGTGCGATGGCAGGGCGAAGGCTTGGCCCTCCTCGAGGTCGAACTCGAGACCGGCCGCACCCATCAGATCCGGGTTCACCTCTCCGCCATCGGCCACCCGTTGGCGGGTGACAGGGTTTACTCGAGGCACGGCTCGCCCCAAGGATTGCGAAGGATGTTCCTCCACGCCTCCCGCCTCCAATTCCGACACCCGCTGACCGATATCGAGCTGACAGTGGACTCGCCATTACCGGCCGAGCTGGAGCGGGCGCTCGCCGCGCATCCGGGCGCGGTGAGCTCGCTCAGCGACGGACCGGCGGTAGGTTTTTCTTCCACATGACCGAGCCGCAGGCGCCGTCCACCGGCGACACCGTTTGCTACCGCCATCCCAACCGGCCCACCGGCCTCCGCTGTGTCAGCTGCGACCGGCCCATATGCGGAGGGTGCTCGACCCCCGGAAGCGTCGGCCAGTTCTGTCCCGAGTGTGCCCGCCAGCGGGGCCGCCAGAAGATGGTCGCTACCCGCCCCGGTACCGCCAGCCGACTTCGGCGGGGGGCGCCGATCACCTTCGGGATTCTGGCGGTGACGATCGCTGCCTACGTGATTACCCAATACGCCGGTGATCTCGGAGACCGCGTGTTAATTGAGCTGGTTCAGGCCAACCAACTGGTGGCACTCGGTGACTGGTGGCGAATCTTCACGCCGATCCTCCTCCATGCCTCGATCGCGCACATTCTCTTCAACATGTACGCCCTTTATCAGCTGGGCCCCGCGATCGAGGCCCGGTATGGCCGCGCCCCCTTCCTCGCCCTCTATCTCGGAGCCGCCGGGGTGGGAGGGGCCTTCGCTTTCCACTTCGGAGGGACAGCGGACATCCTGGTGGGAGCGTCGGGGGCGGTGTTCGGCCTCTTCGGCCTCTGGTTGCACGCGGCCTACAAGATGCGGGACACCGCTTTCGGCCGCAATCTGCTCTCGAGTCTCTGGATCTCGCTCCTGCTCAACATCGCCCTCCCCTTCCTCATCCCTGGCATCTCCTGGCAAGGCCACCTCGGCGGGCTGCTGGCAGGCATTCTCACTGCCGAGATATGGTCTCGAATCCGGGCCCGGCAGCGAGTGCTGGTGCCGGTGGGGTTGGCGATTTTGGCGGTCTTGTCCGTACTGCTCTAACGGCTAAGTTACAGCCATGTCGTTTTCGGGGAGGTTGAGGTCGTTCGCGCATCTCCACCTTCACACCGAATACTCCATGCTCGACGGCGCCGCCCGGGTGCGAGACGTGGTCGCAGCGGCCGCCGCCGATGGCCAGACGGCGGTAGCCATCACCGACCACGGTGTCATGTACGGGGTGGTGGACTTCTACCAGGCCGCAACGGCCGCGGGTATCAAACCGATCATCGGGATCGAGGCCTACGTAGTCGAGGGCTCGCGCTTCGACCGACCCCGCGCAGCGGAAAACCAGCGCATGCACATGACCCTGTTGGCAACCACCCAGACCGGCTATCGCAACCTGATCAAGCTCTCCTCCCTCGCCTATCTCGACGGTTACTACTACAAGCCCCGGATGGACTCCGATCTCCTCAGCCGCTACTCGGAAGGGATCGTGGCGACCTCGGGATGCCTCAGCGGACCGGTGGCGCGTCACCTCGCCCCCGAGGGAACCCGGGAGGAGTCGGGCCCGAAGACGGTGCGTGACTTCGACACCGCTTTGAAGGCCGCCGCCCACTACCAGGACATCTTCGGTCGGGAGAACTTCTTCATCGAGTTGCAGGACCACGGTCTCGACGCCCAGCGCCGGGTGACCCCTGACCTGCTGGAGATCTCACACCGGCTCGGGGCACCGCTTCTGGCCACCAACGATGCCCATTACACCCGCCAAAATGAGGCCGACGCCCACGACGTCCTCCTCTGCATCCAGACCGGCGCCAACCGAGACGAACCCAACCGTCTCAAGTTCGACAGCACCGAGTTCTATCTCAAGACGGCGGCCGACATGCGGCGC
>DATFFB010000069.1:0-12241 GCA_035250485.1 Acidimicrobiia bacterium | reverse complement strand
GATGATGGGTGGCTTTGGCCCGAAGGACCCCTTCGCTACGACAACGCCCGTCTTCCCGAGGCGCTCATCGGATGCGGCCACGCCCTGGATGATCCGAAAATGGTGAGTGAGGGACTCCGGCTCCTCGAGTGGCTCGTTGAGACCGAGATGGGCGAACATGGTTTCAGCTTTGCTCCGGTGGCGGGACGCTTCGTCTCTCACCGAAAGCCCTCTTTCGATCAACAGCCGCTCGAAGCCTGGGCGATGGCAGATGCCTGCGTCCGAGCGGCGGAGGTGACCGGCGATCCCGGCTGGATGCTTCCGGCGAGGATGGCGGTCTCCTGGTTCTTGGGGGACAACGATCAGCGCGCTGGGCTCTACGACCCCAGGACCGGCGCGTGCTGCGACGGACTCACCGCCGAAGGCTTGAACCTCAATCAGGGTGCCGAATCGACCCTGGCCGCCCTGGGGGCGCTACTGGCTCTGAGGCGTCCGGTTGACGCCCCATGAGTCATGGCTGACTCGGTCGCCAAACGAAGGAAGGCGGTGGAGGAGCTGGCCGACGTCGCCAAGTCCTGCACCAACTGCGACCTTTACAAGGACGCCACTCAAACTGTATTTGGGATGGGACCAGTAACCGCAGAACTGGTCCTGGTCGGCGAACAACCCGGCGACGAGGAGGACAAGCAGGGCGAACCGTTCGTGGGTCCCGCCGGCAAGCTATTGCGGTCATCGCTGGAGGAGGCTGAGATCGACCCGGACGAGGTGTACATGACCAATGTCGTCAAGCACTTCAAATGGAAACCTGGCGCCGGCTGGCGTCGCCTCCACCAAAAGCCCAACCGCTACGAAATCGAAGCCTGCCGGCCCTGGCTCGACGGCGAGTTTTCTCTGCTCCGACCGCGCCTGATCGTTGGGCTCGGAGCCACCGCATGCCAGGCCATGCTCGGCTCGAGCATCAGGGTCCTCACTGACCGGGGAAAGACCTTTGACTGGGGCGAACGGCAGGTTCTGGTGACGGTTCATCCCTCCTCGATCCTGCGCTCGCGGGACGAGGCCTCTCGTCAGGAGAATCGGCAGGCTTTCGTCGCAGACCTTCAGCAGGCCGCCCGCCTAGTGCGCGGGTAACTCTCCGGGGAGCATTCGGCTCAGTAAACTACCCATCGGCACTGAGGGTGCCTCTGGGTCCGCGGAAAGGACTGAGTCCACCTCATTTGGCTCGTCAGGATTAACGAGACGATTTCCTGAGCGCGGCTCGCGGACCGCCGGCGAAAAAGGAGTCGTCATGGCAGTGCTTCCCTCCGACCCTGATCTGGGTCAATTGCGTCGTCGGGCCAAGGAGCTGCTTCGCGCGGCCCAACGCGGCGATTCCCCGGCGCTCTCCAGGCTCGAGGCCGTCGGTCGAAAACGCGATCTCGCCACCGCACAACTGGCCCTGGCTCGCGAGTATGGGTTCTCCAGCTGGCCCAAGCTCAAGCTTGAGGTGGACCGTCGCCGAATTCTCGACGATCGCGACCTCCGTCGGCTCGCGAGGTTGATCTCACGGCATCCCGATGTGGTGACGTCTTCAATGCAGAACTGGAGCGACCACCCAGCCGGGGCTTCGCCTCTCGGCTACATCGCTATGGCGCGATTCGACACCGGGCGCAATCGCTGGCGCGATCTCGAGGGCACTGGTGAGGTAGCCCGTACTTTGATCGCAGCGGGGGCGCAGGTCGACGGTGACGAAGGGGACTCGGAGTCGCCTTTGATAACCGCCGCCAGCTATGGCGACGCGGCGGTGGCCAAGGTGCTCATCGAAGCTGGGGCGAACTTGGACGCCCGGGCCACCGATGACGCAGGCGGAGTTCCTCGAGGCACGGCTTTGTTGCACGCGGCCGTGTTCGGAATGACCGAGGTGGTCGATGCCCTCGTCGCCGCTGGGGCCACCATCGGCGGGATAGAAGAGGCCGCCGCGGCTGGTGACATCTCCGGATGGTTGAACCCCGAGACCCCCGAGGATGCCAGGATCCGAGCCCTGGTCATGGCGGCCGACCATCAAAGGCTCGACGTAATTGACCAGCTTGTTGCCGCCGGCACCCCCGTCGATGGCGTGGACCCGGTCTTTGGCGGTCATCCCTTGCGCCGGGCAGCGGCGGGAGGACGCCCGGCCACTGTCAGACGGCTCCTCACACTGGGCGCCGATCCCAACCTCGCTGACCCCGAATACGGGCTTACTCCACTGGGCTGGTGTCGCAAGAATCGCTCCGGCTATGAAGAGACCTCTGCATTCGACGAGGTCGAATCGATCTTGTTGCCTATCACGAACCAAGCATGATCTTCTGGCAAATTCCCAGCCCGGCTCTGGTTAGGACGGTGAACCGACCAACTCGACCGGGCTTTCCGACGCCGGGATTGTGAACTCGAAGCAGGCGCCGCCGATCAAATCTGAGGGCCGGTAACGAATGGTTCCACCATGGGCGATGACGAGGTCCTTGGCGACAGAGAGCCCGATCCCGGAGCCGGGAACCGTGGCGTTGTGGCGATAGGCACCGCGCTCGAACCGTTGCCAGATGTCGGACTGGTGTTTGGTCGGCACCCCGTCGCCGTCGTCATGGACAGCGAAAAGGACTGCGCCGCCGTCCCGGCGGGCGACGACTTTGATCTGAGAACGTCCGTAACGGATGGCGTTCGTCAACAGATTGACCAGAACCTGACGGACCCGATCCGGGTCGGCTGAAACGGAAACGTCGGGTTCGATTTCAATCACCACCGCTCGAGTTGATGCAGCTGTGGCGACCGCCTCCCGCACCAGCTCGGCAGCTTCGTAGGGCACCCGGTAGAGACGAACGTTCTGCAGCCGGTCGCGGGCCACGTTGATGAGGTCGGTGACGATAAGTCCGAGCTGGCCGGCGGAAACGTTGATCGTCTCCAGCATCTCGCGGCGTTCGGCCGGATCGAGGGCGTCGCCCGCGTCCATGAGCAACTGGGTGTAGCCCTGGATGCCGGTCAGCGGAGTCCGCAGTTCGTGCGAGACCGAGGCGACCAGATCGTCGCGCTGCTTCTCGAGGAGTTCTTTTCGTTCCCGGATCGCCACGGCTTGCCGGCCGACGATCAAGGCGGCCACCGCCGTGGTGGCGATATTCAGAATCAAGCTGTTGCCTGAGCTCATGATGAGCCGGATGACGAACAGGCTGGCGACCGCGGTGTAGGGCGCCACCAGCTGCCACCCCTCGACCGGGCGATAGGCATGTTCAGAGGCCGTTGAGGGCCGGGTGATCATAAAGGCGGCCAGGGCAAAGGCGCTATACGAGAAGAGCCAGATTCCGTCTAGCCAAGTCCACTCGACGAACGTGTCCGCCGCCACCTGAAGGGAGAAGATGACGTCGGCGACCATGGTGAGGGCGACGCCGGCCGCGACCAATAGGACCTTGAGATCGAGCCGGTCCTCCGATCGGCGCATCGCCAGCACCATGAGGGCAGTGGCCAGGAGCACGTCGCCGAACGGATAGACGAGATTGAGGATGGTTTCGATCGGATCGGCGCCAACACTGACCACTCGATTTAGATAGGCGACCCACATCACCGCTGCCAGCGAGAGGGTGCCGGCAGTGGCGTCGAGGGCGAGGCGGATGCGCTCGTAGCGTCCCGGTCGCAAATACGGAAGGAATACGACACCGGCGAAAATAAACGGATACCCGGCGACATAGAAGAAATCGGCCACACCGGGGTACGGAATCTCGCCGGTCAAGGCGCCCTGGATTACCCAGACGATCTCGCCAATTCCCCAACAGGCCACGCCCGCACCGATCAACGTCCAGGCGACACGCGCCCGGCCCTTATTTACCAACCCGGCCACAGTCAGTGCGATCCCAGCCGCCGTCGATGCCCCGGCATAAACGACGCCGGCGTTCCCGAAGTTTGCTGGTGGTCCGGCGACGACCAGAAACAGGCCGTAGCCCAAGGCCACGACCGCCGCTGCGAGCGCGCAAGCTCGGATGGCCTTCAATAGGTGATTCGGTCTCGGGTCAGCTGACATTCGCCTTCGAGCTATTTTCGGTCAGCTGCCCGCCCGAGTTAACGATCCCGGCGGCGATTCCCGGCTCAGGTCAGGTGCCTCTGGCAGCCGACTTCGTAGGCCTCGAGGAGCCACCCGGCGAATGTGGCATCGACCTCGTCAGGAGTGCGGAGGCGAAAGGCATGGAGGACATTTCGAGGTGAGAACTCCTCAACCCGGGTCCACCTGTCGTGGGCTAAGGAGCGGGCCAGGATCATGTGGCCGTCAAGCCACGACTTGTGGGGGACGAAAGCAGCAAAGCTCATGCGAACGTGAAAGGCGATTCGGGTCTTCTCGGGGAGGACGGACACGGGAGGATCCGCCCCGGCGAACAAACCCAGAACCCGATCGAAGGTCTCTCTCACGTACGGTCTGCTGCGGAGAAAGTGCTCGTCGAGACTTCGCAACCGAACGCAGCTATGAGGCTGGTTGCGGTTGGCGAAGGTCCGCTCACAGCTCGGACACATCCACATCGCCTGGCGGGAATCGCCGACTGCCCTAGGCATCGGAACCGAAGTTACTCCGACTAAACCTGTGCCGGAGGTGGGCAATTGCGAACCCAGGTTGTAATCGTTGGCGGCGGTCCCGCAGGCACGCTGCTCGCGCGCCTATTGGCCGCCGAGGGAATACAGAGCGTGATCCTGGAGCTACGCAGCCGGGACCACGTCTTGTCCCGTATTCGGGCGGGAGTCCTCGAACAGGGGAGCGTCGAAGTTCTTCGCTCGATCGGTCTTGGTGATCGCTTGGCCCGCGACGGCTTCGTGCATGGAGGGGTCAATCTCGCCTTCGCCAATCGGATGTTCCGGGTGGACTTCGAGGGCCTGATCCGCCGTTCGGTGACCATCTATGGCCAAACCGAGGTGCAAAAGGATCTTTACGAAGCGTGTGATCGAAGCGGCCAGCAGATCCTCTTTGAGGCCGAGGACACCAAGCTCTTCGACCTCGAGACGACAACCCCCTTCGCCACCTATGTCAAAGACGGACAACTCCATCGAGTAGAAGCGGATTTCATCGCCGGCTGTGACGGGGGACACGGCGTCTGTCGAACGATGATTCCCAACCCTCGCACCTACGAAAGGGTCTACCCCTTCGGCTGGCTCGGCATCCTGTCGGAGACGCCTCCGGTCGACGACGAACTGATCTATAACAACCACGAGCGGGGTTTTGCTCTGTGCTCGATGCGAAATCCCAACCTCTCTCGTTACTACCTCCAGTGTCCGCTCGAATCCACGGTTGAGGATTGGCCTGACGATCGTTTCTGGGAGGAGCTCAAACGTCGTTTGCCCACGCCGACTGCAGAGGGGCTGGCAGAGGGACCTTCGATCGAGAAGTCGATCACCCCTTTGCGGAGCATGGTGACCGAGCCCATGAGCCACGGTCGCCTGTACCTGGCGGGCGACGCCGCCCATATCGTTCCCCCGACGGGGGCGAAGGGGCTCAACCTCGCCATCTCCGACGTCGTCTATCTGGCCCGAGCTCTAGTCGACTACTACCGACGTGGCTCGGACGAGGCGCTGAATCGCTATTCGGAGACGGCTCTGGGGAGGGTGTGGAAGGCGGTCAGGTTCTCGTGGTGGATGACGACATTGATGCATCGCTTCGAGGATCAGGGTTCCTTCGGCCAGCGCGTGCAAGAGGCTGAGCTCGACTACCTCGCCACCTCGCCGGCGGCGCAAACCGCGATGGCAGAGAACTACACCGGCTTACCCATCGACTAACTAAGTTGCCTCTGTGGACTCTCGATTTGAACAGGGGATGCAGACGAGGCGCCAGGTCCTCGGTGCGGACTATGTCGATCAGGCGGTGGCCAATACCACCGATTTCGACTCCGACTTCCAGAAGTGGATCACCGAGACCGCCTGGGCAGGCGTCTGGGCTCGCCCCGGCTTGGAGCGGAAGGTGAAGAGCCTGATCACTATCGCCATCCTGGCCGCCATGGGTCACAACGAGCTCGAAGTCCATCTGCGGGCGGCCGCGCACACGGGTGCCACTCCCGCGGAGGTGGCTGAAGCCCTCATGCACGTGGCCGTTTATGCCGGAGTGCCCGCCGCCAACCACGCATTCCGGGTAGCGAAAAACATCTATGAGGAGACATGACGACCGAACTAGATGATCATCCGCCGTTTCGTTATCCCGAGTACCGGTCGACGGTCAAGCGCTCGCCGGAGATGAAGATGATCGAGATCATCCGCACGCTGTCCGAAGAGACCGGGCCTGGACCTATCGTCTCTGAGCTCTCCAGCGAAGACGCGGATCTCACTACCAATGCAGGTACGGGGGCAGCCGCCATTGGCGAGCGCATCATTGTGACGGGGAAGGTTCTGGACACCGATGGTGACCCGCTCCCTCAGACCCTGATTGAGATCTGGCAAGCCAATGCCAGTGGTCGCTACACGCATTGGCGGGAAACCGAATTCCCGGCCCCTCTTGATCCCAATTTTCTCGGTGCGGGTCAGTGTCTCTCCGACGCTGAGGGCACGTACCGCTTCACCACGATCAAGCCTGGTCCCTATCCATGGGGGAACCACCCCAATGCCTGGCGGCCGTCGCACATCCATCTATCACTCCTCGGACCCCGCATCCGTTCTCGCCTGGCAACTCAGATGTATTTCGAAGGCGATCCATTGCTAGCTCTGGACCCGATCTTCAATGCGGCCCCCGAGCACTCCCGCCGCCGGATGGTGGCTCGCTATGACCACGAGGTGACCGTTCCCAATTGGGCGCTCGGATGGCGCTGGGACATCGTGCTTGAGGGATGATCGGACCGACTCCATCACAGACGGTGGGGCCCTACTTCACGATGAAGCTGAGCAACAACAACGTCCTCATTGGACCGACCGTCGAGGGCGAGCCGATCCGCATCGAGGGGCGAGTGTTCGACGGCGATGGGGCATTCGTCGAGGACGCGCTAGTGGAGATCTGGCAGGCGGATGCTGCGGGTGAATACGCCACCGACGCCGGCACCGCGAAGTTCACCGGATTCGGCCGGGCGGAGTCCGATCCCACCACGGGCACCTATTGGTTCGAGACGATCAAGCCGGGGAGGGTTCCTGATCCGGAAGGGGAGCTGCAGGCGCCGCACTTGTCGGTGATCGTTCAGGCCCGAGGCATGCTGCGACCGGTCTTCACCCGCCTCTATTTCTCTGACGAGATGGAGGCCAACGATGCCGACCTGATTCTCCGCATGGTTCCCGCAGAAAGGCGTCCAACCCTTTTGGCGTCAGTGGCGCGGGTCGAGGATCGGAAGGTGTACCAATTCGACGTCCGCCTGCAAGGCGCCAAAGAGACCGTCTTCTTCGATTTCTGAGCGATGACGTTTCCCGATCCCGGTTTCTCCACGCCCGCCATGGCAGAGATCTTCACGGCGGAACGAAGGGTCGCCGGCCTGCTCTCTTTCGAGGTGGGCCTGGCCAGGGCTCGCGCCGACCTCGGGCTCATCTCTTCTGATGTAGCCGAGGAAATAGTTACCGCCTGTCAGGAATTCGACGCGGATCCATCCGCAGTCGTCGCCTCCACCTGGGAGCGCGGGTCACCTTTGCTGGATCTGCTCGAATCCCTCCGGTCGAGGCTCTCGGCGGAGGCCGGCGAGGCCCTTCATCAGGGATCCACCAGTCAAGACGCCATCGATACCGCCTTGATGCTCCAGATTCGGGATGCCGTGTCACTGCTCAGGTCGGAATCGGAAGAGGTAGGCGAGCAGCTGGCAGATTTGGCGAAGCGAAACGAGACGATCGCCTACAAGGCGCGGACCCTGCTCCAGGTGGCGCTGCCGTCGACGTTCGGAAATCGAGCTTTAGCCTGGCTCGACCCTCTCGTCCGGGCTGCCGGGGAGCTGAGACAGGTGGGTGAGTCGCTCCCAGTGCAGTTGGGCGGTCCCATCGGAGATGCGGAAGGTCCGGGGCCCTCGGAGCTTTCAGAGCGCCTCGCCGCCCACCTCGGGCTTACCGCCCCGGCCCGGTCCTGGCATACCGATCGTTCCTACGTCAGGAAGCCGGTGGGCGGCGCGGTCGAGATCGCGTTGGCGGCAGGAAAGATCGCCTTCGATCTGGCGCTGCTATCCGGGTTTGGCGAAGTCTCGATGCGAGCCGGGGAGTCGTCGTCGATGGCCCACAAACGCAATCCCATCGACGCCATCAGGTCGGTGGCCGCCGCCCGCGCTTGCGGTGCCGCGGCCTCGGTGCTCTCGACCGCGGGTGGACAGGAGCTGGAGAGGGGCGTCGGCGGCTGGCAGGCGGAATGGTGGGCAGTTCCCCTGGTTTTTCAGGCGGCGGCGGCGGCGGTCGATGGAGTCAAGTCGAGCCTCGCCGAGCTCGAGGTGGGTACCGGCCACAATTAAGGCCGTGTATCAGCCCCAGACCTGGCTGGCGATCGAGACCATTCGCTCCAGCTTGGGCCATTGCTCATCGATCGTGAGCGTGTTGCCATGCACGGTCGAAGAGAAGCCACATTGGTGGCTGAGCGCGCATTGGTCGAGATCGACGAATCGAGCTGCCTCCTCGATTCGGCTCTTGACCAAATCCGCATCTTCTACCTCCGGATGCTTGGAGCTCATGAGACCCAGAACGACGGACTTGTCCTTCGGCATGAATCGCAGCGGGGAAAAATCGCCTGAGCGCTCGTCGTCATACTCGAGAAAGAAAGCGTCGACCTTCATATCACGGAACATGATCTCGGCCACCGGCTCATATCCGCCTTGGGCCACCCAGGCACTCTGGAAATTACCGCGGCACAGGTGAATCCCCACAGTCATTCCCCCGGGGCGGTCCCGGATGGCGTCATTGACGAGCCGGCAGTAAAGCCGGGTGAGCTCGTCGGGATCGTCACCCCGGGCGGCGGTTCGCTCCCGGATCTCCGGGTCGCATAAATAGGCGAGATTGGTGTCGTCAAGCTGCAGGTACGTGCAGCCGCGGGAAGCCAGGTCAGCGACCTCCTCGCGATAGGCGGCGGTGAGGTCGTCGAAGAAGTCGTCCAAGTCGGGGTATGCCTCGGTGGAGATGCCCTGACGCCCGCCGCGGAAATGAAGCATCGAGGGAGCCGGAATGCTCACCTTCGGAGTGCGAGACGTCTGCTTGGCCAAGAAATCGAAGTCCGCACCCTGGATGGAACGCGAATGACGAATGGGAGCGTCGACGCGCAAGGTAGGGGGTCGAAACCCAACCTCGGAGCCGTCATCCCGTTGGAACTTGGCGAAGAATTCGCCGTAGGTGGTGTTAACGCCGTCGAGCTTCTCGAGAAAGTCGATATGGAAAAAGGTTCGTCGGAACTCGCCGTCGGTGATGCCTTGGAGACCAACGGCTTCTTCCTGTCCTACCAGCTCCTTGATGGCTTCGTCTTCGACCGACCGTAACTCGTCGGCGCCAAGCTTGCCTTCGGCGTGCGCTTCTCGGGCCGTGAGCACCGATTGGGGACGAAGAAAGCTGCCCACGTGATCGGCGCGAAACGGTGGTGTCTGGTTCATGGCTAAGACTCCAATCGACCTGATCCCGAGTGTATCCCCGGGTCGTATGCCGGATACCGATCGCCGCTCGGTAGCCTGCGGGCGTGAAATCCCGCCAGGTTCTGATCGGCGCGTTCCTGGTGACCCTGGTGGCTTGTGCACCCGATACCTCAGCGCCAACCACGACGTCGCCTGCGGGTACCCAGCCCCCTTCAGCCAGCACCACCCAGGGTTCTGCCTCGACCGTGGCGCCGACCCTTCCTGCCGGGACCGAGGCGCTTCCCGAAAGCTTGCGAGCGGAGATCGCTCTCCTGATACCGCGTACCGAGGAGCTACGCGAGCTCACCTTCCTCGAGGCCCCGGCCATTGATGTCATCAGCACCGAGGAATTGACGCAGCGAGTGGTCGAGCAAGTGGCCGAGGAGTACGAGGACGTCGAGACCGACGAGGCGCTCTACCGGCTGCTGGGGCTCGTGCCACCCGACTACGACCTCCTCAACAACCTCACCATGCTCTACGGCGAACAGGTCGCCGGCTACTACGAGGGAGATACGAAGGAACTAGTCGTTACTGCTCGCAACGACGAATTCACCCCGCTCGAGGAGGCGACTCTGGTCCATGAGCTCACACACGCTTTGACCGATCAGCACCACGAGTTCAATACCGAATTTGACCGCCTCTTCGAGTCTGACCTTTTCGATCGGGGCTCAGCCTTGCAGGCGGTGATCGAGGGAGATGCCTCACTGGTCGAAACCTTGTTCGCGCAGCAGCTATCGCCTGCCGAGCAGCAGGAATTCCTCGAGGAAGCGTTCAACATCGACACCACTGTGTTCGATTCCGTGCCCAAGTTCATCCAGGACAGCCTGATCTTTCCTTATGACGCCGGGGTCTCATTCATCCAGAGCATCTGGATCGAAGGGGGATTCGACGCGGTCGACGGGCTCTATGCCAGTCCGCCGGTTTCGACGGAGCAGGTCCTGACTCCGTCCGACTTCGGAACCGATGCCCCTGCCGAGGTCGACGTCCCGGACCGGGAGCTGGAAGGCTACGAGCGGTCTTATGGGTCGACCTGGGGGGAGCTTGGATTCCGTTTGATGTTCGATCAGATTCTCGGGGGCGCCGAAGGGGCGGCCGAGGGTTGGGGCGGCGACGGCTACGACGTCTATTTCAACGGCGCCGATGTCGTCTTGGTTCTCGAGTACGTCGGGGACACTCCCGGAGACGGCCCCGAGATGCGAGACGCGTTGCGCGACTACTTCCAGATCATCACCGGGATCGCCGACCCGATATCCGACGAAGGTCCCGGCGGTGGCACAATCTACGAAGGTGATGCATATGCCTTCGTCGGCAATATCGGCGAGCGCGTTCTGTTGATCGCCGCCGGTGACCCCGCCGTGGGGGCTATCGCCCGGTCGTGGTATCCCGAGTTCTAGCCAGCACCATTTCGTAGAGTTGGCGGCGAGGGAGGCCGAAGTCGGCAGCGACCAAGCGCACCGCGGTGGCCATGGATTGACCCCGGGCCATTGCGTCAAGGACCCCTTCGATCCCGCTTTCGATGTCCGGTGTCCTTGGTGCCACCGCCGAAAGGACGAGGGTGAATTCTCCTTTTGCCTCACGCTCGGCAAAGAGAGCAAGCGCTTCGGCGCAGGTCAGCCAGAGGATCTCCTCGAACTTCTTGGTCAATTCTCGGGCAACGCAAAGGGGCCGATCGGGGGTGATCTCCGCTAGTGCGTCAAGGTCGCTGAGAAGATGAGAGGCGCCAACAAAGAGAACGATGGTCCTCGTTTCCTGGGCGATTTCGTCGAGCCGCTCCCGACGCTCCCGTCCCCGACGGGGGAGGAACCCTTCGAAGACCACCCGTTCGCTTGGAAAGCCGCTGACCGCCAGGCTCGCTGTCAGCGCGCTCGGACCCGGCACGACTGTCACCCGCGCCCCCACGCGCCGGGCCGCGTTTACGGCCGACCAGCCCGGATCTGAGATGGCGGGGAGGCCGGCATCGGTGAGCAAGGCGACAGTCAGATCAGCCTCGAGGTCGGCAGCGAGCTGGTTTTGCCGTTCCCCCTCGTTGCCGACGAAATACGAGTGGAGTCGCTTCTTGATTCCGAGAGATTCGAGCAGAATTCGGCTGCGACGGGTGTCCTCGCAATAGATCATGTCGCTCGTGGCCAGTGTCTCGGCCAAACGGGGCGAGGCGTCAGCGAGGTTCCCGATCGGCGTCGCGCAAACGATCAAGGTCCCGGGCATCGATCCACGTTAAGGGCGTGCCCGGGGGTGGCGGCTGGCGAAGACCGGGCAGCTCGAGCAGGCTGGTCGCTCGCCTGATCGTCACTACGGCGCCGGGCCGCATGTCTTTCGCCTCGACGACGATCTGGTTCTCATCGAGGCCGCAAACCCACAGAGCCTCTCTCATGCCGAACCCGTGCACCGAGCGGCCGGTGAGCCAGAGCCCCTGGTTTTTGGAATGAGGGCGAAGGCCTCGCCACCGCGACCAGAAGTTGGTCGCTTTCCTTACCGGCCCCGACCGCCAGCCCGGCCCGAAAAACTCACCGTTCTCATCGTAAGATCGACTGCGTGGACCCATCGGTCGAAGCTATCGAATTCAATCGTGACCTGGAACGCAAGCTATCCGAGTATCCACGCATCGACACGATTTCTCCCTCAGAAGCGCGCAGTGAACGCGAGGAGGGAAGGTCGGCCTTTGGCCCGCTGCGATTGTCCGAGGACGCAGTCGAGCGAACGATCGAGACCAGGGTCGGGGACTTGCGCCTGCGGTGTTTCCTTCCCGACAG
>DATFFB010000068.1:0-15337 GCA_035250485.1 Acidimicrobiia bacterium | reverse complement strand
GCAATAATCTCGGTTCGATCGGCGTCGTGCCGTCGATGCCCGCTATCGAGGGCTTCCTGGCTGAGAAACGACCACGCCTCCTCGGCTTTCCCCGCTTCGAGCAGCAGACGACCCTTGACCGCCGGCCCGGCGTCGAGATTCCGGGCCAGCTTCTCGGCGAGAAAAGCGGCCAGCGCCGGTTTCACTTCGACGGCCTTTCCCGGAGCCAGGGCGTAGCCGCGGCCGGTCTCGACGATGTCTCCACCCTCCTCGAGGCGGGCGCTGATGTCTCGGATCTCGGCTGGGGATATGTCGAGGGCGAAGGCGGCGGCATTGATCGAAACCGGGACTTGGGCAATTGTCAGGAGAGACAGCAGATCGGCGTCGGATGCCATGGCGGCGAAAGTGTGCCACAAGGCGCCCTCTCGGGCCCAGGCTGGCACCCCTTAACCCCACAAGGAAGGGTCGGGGAGCCGGAGGTACCCGATTCTGTCGGACCCCTTTGATAGCCTCGATGGGGTGGATGGAGATGGGACTGTGTCGGCCGCGGTAGGCCGGGTGATAGGGACTGAGGACGCCACCCCGCTCGAGTTCTGGGTGGGAGTTGGCCCCGATCGGTTCCTCCAACTCGATGACGTGGTAGCGCTCTCTCGTGTCCTCCCGGGCGGCCAGATCGTCCATATATATGGGGTCGTCTCGCAGGTGCGGGCCCGCTACGAAGGGGCGAACTTCGACTCCGATGTCTTCCTGATCGAAAACGGGCTCTTGCCGGCCGAGGTGTTCGAGACCGCCCAGGTCACGGCGACCCGTTTCGAGCCCGAGGTCTTTGTGCCCCCTCGGCCTGGCCAGGAAGTGGCGGTGGCGGCGGGATCGGACCGAGATCGAGCTTTGTTTTTCGACCGGATGACAGAGCGGCTGCCGGTGGGGCTGTCGCGCAACGGGGAGGCCCTCTTCGTCAACCTGGAGTTTCTTGACGGGCGAAGGGGAGCGCACGTCAACATCTCCGGGATCAGCGGGGTGGCAACGAAGACCACCTACGCCACGTTCCTGCTCCACTCGCTTTTCTCTTCGGGGGTGCTGGGGAATCGGACGGTCAACACCAAAGCTTTGATCTTCAACGTCAAGGGCGAGGACCTTCTCTTCCTCGACAAGCCCAATGTCGCTCTCGAGGACGAAGAGTCCCTTCGGTACGGCAAGCTCGGTCTGCCCGCCGAAGCCTTTCGCTCTTTCCAGATCTTCGCTCCACCGCGGCGCGGCGCCGGGGTGGTCGTCCCCGATGTCAGCAGTCGCACCAATGGCGTCACGCCCTTCTTCTGGACCATCGAGGAGTTCTGCCACGAGGACCTGCTGTCGTTCCTCTTTGCAGAGTCTGAGGACGAGCGCGCCCACTACACCATGGTCATCTACAACGTCATGACCCAGCTCCGGCAGGCGATTCCGATCGGTGAAGGAGCGGTGCGGATCGAAGGCGAGGAAGTTCGCACTTTCCGCCAGCTCGTCGACGTGATCAACGACCGCGTGCAGAACGATCAGACTTGGGCCGGACCGGCCATCGGCCTGGGAACGATCAACGCTTTCATCCGTAGGCTGGCGGCCGCCCAACGTCACGTCGAGCAGCTGATCCGCGGCGACCAGTCGGCGCCGGACCGCAATCGCATCAGCCTCGACCATCAGGTGACGGTGGTGGACATCCACAACCTCCACGACCGGGCCAAACGGTTCGTGGTCGGGGTCACCATTCGCAAGGCGTTCGAGGAGAAGGAGCGGGCCGGCCAGTCGAACGAGATGCTCTTCCTGGTCTTGGACGAGCTCAACAAATACGCCCCTCGGGAGGGATCGAGCCCCATCAAAGAGATCCTCCTCGATGTTGCCGAGCGGGGGCGCAGTCTGGGCGTGATTCTGATCGGTGCACAGCAGACCGCGAGCGAGGTCGAGCGCCGGATAATCGCCAACAGCGCCATCCGGGTGGTGGGTCGACTCGATCCGGCGGAGGCGGCCCGGGAGGAGTACGGGTTCCTGCCCTCGGTTCATCGCCAGCGGGCCACGATCATCAAGCCGGGGACGATGCTTCTCTCCCAACCCGAGTTGCCGATCCCGCTCGTGCTCGAGTTTCCCTTCCCGGCCTGGGCTACCCGGGCTTCGGAGGCGGGGCTGGCGGCCGGGGACCTCGTCCTCGCCGATCCCTTCGCCGGATTGGATTGAGGTGAAGATCCTCCACACCGCCGACTGGCACGTCGGGCGGACGATTCGCGGCTTGTCGCGGGAGGATGAGCACCGCGCCGTACTTGATGAGA
Organism: Acidimicrobiia bacterium; assembly: GCA_035250485.1. Taxonomy (GTDB): domain Bacteria; phylum Actinomycetota; class Acidimicrobiia; order Spongiisociales; family ZC4RG35; genus JACCTH01. Next base: position 13,064 of record DATFFB010000068.1, on the reverse strand, counting down.
TCGCCACCCTGGCCGACACGGAGAAGGTCGATCTCATCCTCGTCACCGGCGACATCTTCGACGCCTCCACCCCCTCTCCCGCGGCCGAAGAGATCGTCTACCGGGCACTCTTGGCCTTAGCCGAGGTAGGGCCGGTGGTGATCGTCGCCGGCAATCACGACAATCCGAGCCGGCTCCGTGCCGTCGCCCCGTTGTTAAGGCTGGGGCGGGTCCAGGTGGGCGCCGGTGTGGAACGCGACGGCGTCATCGAGTTCGCCGACCTTGCCACCCGGGTGGTCATGGTGCCCTTCATCTCGAAGAAGGGGATCGTGCGAGCCGAGCAGATCCTTTCCCTCGACAGCACCGAGCTTCGGGGCGAATTCTCCGAACGGGTGCAACAGGTCATCGCCACCCTCTCATCGGGGCTCGCCGCCGATGCCGTGAACATCCTCGCCGGTCATCTCATGGTCCACGGGGGCCAGACCGGCGGAGGCGAGCGGGCGGTTCATCTCTTCGACTATGCCATTCCCACTGCCTCCTTCCCGAGCCACTTCCAATACGTCGCCCTCGGTCACCTCCACCGTCCGCAGAAGATCGCCGCCCCGATGCCGCTCTGGTATGCCGGCTCGCCCCTCCAACTCGATTTCGGCGAAGGGGAAGACCGTAAGGCCGTCCTCCTGGTCACGGCCGAACCGGGTTTACCGGCACAGGTCGAGACCCGGTTCTTGCAGTCGGGTCGAAGGCTCCGAACCCTGCGCGGGATGCTCGACCAGATCCGCGAGATCGACGTTGGCGATGCCTACCTCCGCATCGACCTCGACGAGCCCCTCCGAGTCGGTTTGCTTGAAGAGGTGCGGGAGGTCTTCCCCAATGCCGTCGACATCCGGCTGCTGTCCCCGGCCCGTACCGGGGCGGGGTCGTCCCCGACTCGGATTGGCCGGCCGCCCTCGGAACTATTTGCCGACTACCTGACCGGGCGAGGGATCGACGATGAGCGCCTCAATGCCCTCTTCGCCGAGCTCGTCGCCGAGGCGCAAGAGCCGGTCGGATGAGACCGCTCACTCTCACGCTCAAAGGCTTCGGGATCTTTTCGGAGCCCACGGTGATCGATTTCGCGAACGCCGAGCTCTTCGCCCTCACCGGGCCGACCGGATCGGGAAAGACGACCATCCTCGACGGGATTTGCTTTGCCCTTTATGGCGCCGTGCCCCGACATGGGGAAGGAGCGGTGGCGCCGATCGTGAACCAGCAGGCGAACGAGGCCACCGTCGGCCTCACCTTCTCGGTGCACGACCAGACCTATCAAGTGGCACGGCGGGTCCGAAAGTCAGAGAAGGGGAGGGGCGCCAGCACTGGCGAGGCCAGCCTCGAACGGGAAGGCACAGTGCTGGCGGTGGGGGCCACGAATGTCACCGACCAGATCGAGAAGCTGCTCGGGCTCGATTTCAGCCAGTTCACCACCTGCGTCTTGGTGCCTCAGGGTGAGTTCGCCCGCTTCCTGCACGAACAGCCTCGCCATCGCCAATCGCTCCTGTCGGCGATCCTCGACCTCGGGCTCTACGACGTCGTCGCCAGCCTTGCATCGGGCCGGGCGAAGGAAGCCGACGGCCGGCTCGCGGTCCACACGTCTCGCCTGGCGGAGCTAGCTCGGATCACCGAGGTCGATCTCGAGTCGCTCAAGACCCGAAGAAAGGAGCTGGAGGCGCTTGCTGCTCGGCTGGCTACTGCCTTTGCCCGCGTGGAAGAACTGCGGGCTCGCCACGCCCGGGCACTCAGTGTCGCGGAGCAAGCGATGGCAGCGCAAACCCACCTCAACGGGCTGACCCCACCGACGGGATGGAAGAAACTAAGCGAGGAGGCGGCGGCGCTCGGCGCGCAAGAAGCCGCGGCCCGAGTCGAATTCGACGAGGCGACCACCCGACATGCGGAATTGGCAACCGTTGCGTTGCCGGCTCGCAGCCAGGTCGAGCGTTTCATCAAGGCCCGCAAAGAGCTCGCTCTCGTTATCGAACAGAGAGGCGAATTCGAATCAGCACTGGCCGAGCAAACGATTACCGCAGCTCAAGCACGAGATGACTTTGAGGCCGAAGTTGCGGCAGACCGGGCAGCACATCTCCGTCTCGGGCTGAAAGTGGGGGATTCCTGCCCGGTCTGCGGCGAAAAAATCAAGAAGCTTGCTCCCTCGGCCAAGGCCGGGGCACATGCCAAGCAGATCGAGAAAGCTCGCCAGCTCGCCGAGCATGCCAGTAAGGCGCTGGGAGCTCTGCAAGGCAGAGTCGCCGAGGCGATCACGAGGCAGGGAGCGCTCGAATCCGAGCTCGAAGGGGAAGCGATGGCCCCAGAGCTTTCGGAGCAGCTGCAGGCAATCGTGGCCCATGAGGAAGCGCTCGACTTCCTGCGCTCAAGGCTGGCGACAGCGCAGGCACATAGTGATCATCTTCGAAAAGAACGCGTACAGCTCGATGCCAAAACGGTGAAGTTGCGCACCGAGCTGGGGGAGCGAGTGTCGAAGTTGGGCCCACTCGAGCCCCCGTTGCTCGACCTCGGTCAACCGACTGCCGCTTGGGAGGTATTGCTGGCCTGGCGCGATCAGAAGCTTCCCGAAGTTGACAAGCGAGTGGACGACGCCAGGAGCGAAGTCAGGGAAGCCGGCGCACGGGTCGATGCGGCGGTGGCAGAAATCGTCGAGGAGCTGACTGAGGCCGGGCTGCCAAACGACATCGGTCCTGCCCGGGAGACCATCGCCGCGGCACTGGCTGAGCTGGGCCGTGACATCAAGAGCGTCGAGGAGGCTCGCGAGGAAACCGAACGGGTCGCCGCGGAGCGGGACACGACGATCACCCAGAGAGACGTGGCAAAGAAGCTCACCTCCGAACTCGCCGCCAACAAGTTCAAGAAGTGGATCTTCGATGAGGTATTCGCCGCGCTCGTCGCCGGGGCCAACCTGCGGCTCACCGCCCTGACTTCGGGTCAGTACGAATTGACCGTGACCAACAACGACTTCGAGGTAATCGACCGCTTCGCCGCCGATCATCGCCGTGGCGTCAAGTCGCTCTCCGGCGGCGAGACTTTTCTCGTCTCCCTCGCCATGGCGGTGGCGCTAGCCGATGAAGTGGCGGCGGCCGCGGGACATCGGGTGGCCCTCGACTCCTTGTTTCTCGACGAAGGGTTTGGCACATTGGACAACGAGTCCCTCGAGGTAGTCGGCCGGGTCATCGCCGACCTCGGCGAGGGTGGGAAGATGGTCGGGATCGTCACCCACGTCGAAGAGTTGGCCGCCCAGATGCCAGTTCGCTACGAGGTGCGCCGAGTGGGGAATGCCGCCAGGGTGACGCAGGTGAGCGAGTGAGGTTCTCGGTCCAGGGGTGGGCTGCCGATTACGGACCACCGGCCGGTCTCGAGCTTGAAGAGGGTGCGACGATCGACCCCAATGTCGAGGTAGCCGAGCGCGAATGGTCACCTCTTCCGGTGTCGGCCCAGCCGGCAGGGGAGGCGCTGTTCGTCGATGGGGTGCGCCGGGTAGACGCCAACCTGTGGATCGAGAGCGACGAGGGGGTCCCGGTGCTGGCTTTGGCGGCGAGCTACGCGGCTGGGGCCGTGTTGAGCAATCACAAAGCGATTGTCGTGAGAGAGGAGGTGAGGCGGGGAATCTTCACGTCGGCTCGCAACTCGGAGCCGGTCCTGACGACACACGGTGGCTACCAGGTGCACCTCACCGAAGGTGAATCTCCGGAGAAGTTGTGGCTGGGCCTGCAGTCGCAGATGTCGGTGCTGGAAGGAATCGTTGCCAGCACGTACGCGGACGTGCCCCTGATCGTCGTCGACGGTCCTCTTTCGCACAAGAAGCATGTCCCCGCCGCGGTTGGGTACATCAAGACCCAACACGTCCACTACCTGCCCGAGCACCTGCGTCCGATCCTTCCTCGACTGGCGGCGGGGGAGAGGACGCCGCTGTTTCTCATCGGAGGGGGAGGCTGGAACCGCCTCTCCTGGTATGCGAAATTGCCGCTCAAAGGATCGAGCATCATCGACGGGCTGATCCGGGCGGAGATTGGTTCGACGGATGTCGCCGCCGCCCGACAGGTGGCCGACCTCACTACCGCCACGATCGTTCGCTTCGCCTCCGAGGGCCACAAGGAACCGCGGGCACCGCAGAATCTTTACCCGATCGGAGGTCTCGAGCGACGGCTTCGACACATGCTTGGCGACCGCGAGCTGATGGTGCGGGGGTTGCGTCTCGCGGCGGCAAACTAGGGTTTGCAGGTGACTGCCTTCGCACAAGTTTCTGATCTCGACGCCGCCGTTGGAACCGACCTGGGCTACTCGGATTGGATCGAAATCACTCAGGAGCGGATAGACCAATTCGCTCAGGCCACAAGTGACCACCAGTGGATCCACGTCGACCCCGAGAGGGCGGCCGTCGGTCCGTTCGGCACCACGATCGCCCACGGGTACCTGACGCTGTCGCTGGCGGTGCCGCTCATGCAGCAATTCTTGAAGGTGGAGAACGCCCAGATGGGGATCAACTATGGATCGAACAAAGTGCGCTTCATCTCCCCGGTGCCGGTTGGATCGCGGGTGCGAGCCAAGGGCAGGGTTGCGGGGGTGGAGGATTTCGGCAACGGCCGCCAGGTGACCCTCGACCTCACCTTCGAGATCGAAGGCAACGAGAAGCCCGCCTGCGTGGCCCAGGTGATCTCTCGAGTGTACGGATAGAGGATCAGACCTCGGCCTTGGAAGCTCGGGTCATGAGCGATAGCACCGCCTGGCGGGGGTGGTGGCCGGCATAGAGCACGTTCCCGACCTGGGCGGCGATGGGCATTTCCACGCCGGCGCGGTCGGCCAGCTCCAGCACCGCCCTCGTGGTCTTCACGCCTTCGGCGACCATATTCATCTCGCCTGTGATCTCGTCGAGGGATTTCCCGGCGGCGAGCCCGAGACCGACCCGATGGTTTCTGCTGTGAGGCGAAGTGCAGGTGGCGATGAGGTCGCCCATCCCGGCCAATCCGGAGAAGGTGGCCGGCGCACCCCCTAAGGCAACGCCGAGCCGGGTGAGCTCGGCCAATGCACGGGTGATCAAAGCTGCTCGGGTGTTGTCACCGAAGCCGAGCCCCGTTGACATCCCGGCGGCGATTGCCATCACATTCTTCAGGCTCCCGGCCAGCTCGCACCCGACGACGTCGTCGTTGGTGTACACCCGAAAGGTCGGCCCCATGAATGTTGCCTGTACCTGGCTGGCTACCTCCGGATCCTTCATCGCCACGACGGCGGCGGTGGGGCTGCCCGCCATCACCTCGGTGGCGAGGTTGGGTCCCGTCAAAACTCCGATGCGGTTGGGGTCATGGTCGGGTCGAAGGTCGATGACGACTTCGGTCATCCTCCGGAGGGTGTCAACTTCGATTCCCTTGGTGAGCGAGACGATCGGGACGTCGTTTGCCACCTCTATACCTGTGAGCACTTCGGCAAATCCGTGGGACGGAACGGCGATTGCGACGATGCTCGCTCCCTCGACTACCTCCCCGAGATCAGTAGTGGCCTCGACGCCGTCGGGGAGCCGATGCCCCGGCAGATAGTCGGCATTTTCCGAAGTGGTGTTGATGGTTTTTGCCAGTTCGGGTCGGCGGGCCCAAAGCCGCACCGCACGCTGGCGTGCGGCGAGTGCCGCGACGGCCGTTCCCCAAGATCCGGCCCCGATGACGGCAATCCGGTCCATTGCGGTCAAGGTAACAATGGGTGGTATGCCAAGGCTCGGAATCGTCGGCTTTCCCAACGTTGGCAAGACCACGCTCTTCAACGCCATCACTGGTTTGTCGGCCCCGACTGGCGCTCATCCCTACAGCACCACCGAACCCAGGCTGGGAGTAGCCAGCGTGCCCGATCCCAAGCTCGAGCGCGCATCGATGCTGGAAGGCTCGGCGAAGACGACACCAGCCACGCTGGAGTTGCTCGACCTACCCCCGATCGTGCCCGGGCAGGCCGGCGGTCGCTTTCTCGGCCAGCTCCGTGAGATGGAGGCGCTGATCATTGTTGTGAGAGCCTTCGGCGACCCGGCCATCTCCGATGAAGGCCTCGGCCATGATCCGGTCGGCCAGGCAGAGGAGCTGCTCCTCGAATTGGCGATGGCGGACTATCAGGTCTTTGCCAAAAAGGCCGAGCGGGTGGCCAAAGAATCAACTGCCGATTCCGGTCGACAGCCAATGGCCTCCGCCCTGGCCGAAGCGGCAAAGCATCTCGGAGATGGCGAACAACTACGGACCCGAGAATGGACGGAGGCTGCTCAAGAGTCTTTCCGCGATCTGGCCCCGTTGACTTACAAGCCAGCCATCTGGGTCATCAACGTCGATGAGTTCGAGGCCGGCACAGAGGGTCTGATCGACAAGGTGGCGGGAGTCGTCCCTGCGGGCGACGTGGTGGTTGCCCTCAGCGCCCGGATCGAGGAGGAGGGCTCGTTGCTCAGCGCCGACGAACGGACCGAGCTATTTGAGGGATTGGGATTGGGCGAAGGCGCGCTGGCCAAGATGGTCGGGGCGGCTTATCAAAGCCTGGGCTTGATCTCCTTCTACACCCTTGGTCCCAAGGAGGCCCGAGCTTGGACGGTGCGAGCCGGCGCCCCGGTCCCAGAGGCGGCGGGGAAGATCCATTCCGACCTGGAGCGGGGCTTCATTCGCGCCGAGGTAGCCGGCATCGACGAGGTGATCTCCGCTGGTGGCTGGGATCGGACCAAGCCGCGGACCGAGGGAAAGGATTACCAGGTGGCGGTCGGAGACGTCTTGGTAATTCGCTTCTCGGTCTAAGGCCCGACCCTTCTTGTGGATAACAAATCCTCCTGGAGGCCTGCTTCTGGAGGAAGTGTCTAGATATCATCGCCCCGACCGTCAGGTGGCCCACACCTGCGGTTCCCCAACCCCACGACAGGGGTCGCGCGGGACACCCCTGGCGCCCGCGGCGATGGATTCCCTGTCGGCTCTTCGCAAGAAGAGCAGGCGGGGCTCCGGTTCCCCCCTTGCCGGAGCCCCGCTCTGTTTCTGCCGTTCCCGAGCGCTTCGGCTCTGAAACCAGGGAACCGGATCGGGCACCGCTGGTACCATGGGAGCGCTGTCAAAACCGGACGGGAGAGACCCCCTGAGCGGGGTCGCCGAAGGGGCAACTGCATCCCCGCAATCTCTCAGGCCTAAGGACCGTCCGGCGAGGCGAGGCTGAAGGCAAACGGCTGACAGTCGGGGAGCGAAGGGACGACCCGATGGAAGTTCTGACCGACTTCTCACGCCGCCACCTGGGACCGCGCCCTGCTGACCTCGCCAAGATGCTGGCCGAGATTGGGGCAGGCTCGATTGATGAGCTCATCGATGAGACCCTGCCCGGGCCGATCAGGATTGCCGACGACCTGGCCCTCCCGCCCGCACTCAGCGAGCCCGAGGCCTTGGTGGAGATGCGCCGACTGGCGGACAAAAACCAGGTATTCACTCAGATGATCGGTCTCGGCTACTACGACACGTACACCCCGTCGGTGATCTTGCGCAACGTCCTCGAGAACCCCGCTTGGTACACGGCCTATACGCCATATCAACCCGAGATCTCCCAGGGTCGGCTCGAATTGTTGCTCACCTTCCAGACCATGGTCACCGACCTCTGTGGCCTCGAGGTTGCCAACGCCTCGCTTCTCGATGAGGGGACGGCGGCAGCCGAAGCGATGACGATGTGCCGGCGACTGGCGAGAGGCGATCGCAAGGTCTTCTGGATCGACCGCAGGTGTCATCCGCAAACCATCGCCGTGGTGACGACGCGCGCCGAGCCGGTTGGTATCGATGTGCGGATCTCCGAACCTAGCGACTTTGACTTCGCTGACGCCTTTGGGGCCCTGCTCGCTTATCCGTCATCGGCGGGAGCGATAGAAGACCATGGTTCTGTGATCGACGCGGCCCACGCCGCAGGTTCTTTGATCGCAGTGGTCACCGACCTCCTCGCCCTCACCGTCCTAGTTCCTCCCGGAGAACTCGGGGCCGACATCGCGGTGGGCTCATCGCAGAGGTTTGGCGTGCCGTTGGGCTTCGGCGGCCCCCATGCCGCGTTTATCGCCACCCGCCAAAGCATGGTGCGGGCCCTCCCCGGTCGTCTGGTCGGAGTGTCGAAGGACACCGCCGGTCGCACTGCTTTCCGGCTGGCCTTGCAAACGCGGGAGCAACACATACGCCGGGAGAAGGCGACTTCCAACGTCTGCACCGCTCAGGTCTTGCTGGCCATCATGGCGGCCCTCTATGCCTGCTGGCACGGACCCGAAGGGCTGGTGGCGATCGCCCGTCGGGTCAATCACCTCACGGGGCGCATGGCGGCATCAATCGTTGGGGCAGGAATGTCGGTCGAGAACCCGACATGGTTCGACACTCTCACCGTGTCGGTCCCGGGACAGGCCCGGGCCATGGTGGAGGGGGCGCGGGCCCGGGGAATAAACCTGCGGTTGGTGGACGAAGATCGTCTTGGCATCTCCTGCGACGAGACCACGACCGAGCGCCACTTGCAACTCCTCGCCGAGGCGTTTGGCATCTCGCTGGTCGAGGCGTCCGCCGAGGGGATTCCGCCAGCGCTGGCTCGGCACGGAGAGTTCCTTACCCATGAGGTGTTCGACCGGTATCGATCCGAGCACGAAATGCTGCGATACCTCCGACGCCTGGCGGACAAGGACCTGGCTCTCGATCGAACGATGATTCCGCTCGGCTCCTGCACGATGAAATTGAACGCGGCGACCGAGATGATCCCGATCACCTTGGAAGGCTTCGCCCGAATCCATCCCTTTGCTCCCCGCGAGCAGACGGAGGGTTATCGCGAACTCATCGAGAGCTTGGCCGGCTACCTCGAAGCCATCACCGGTTACGACCGGGTTTCGCTACAGCCCAACGCCGGTTCGCAGGGAGAACTAGCCGGGCTGCTGGCGATCCGCGCCTATCACCGCTCCCGCGGCGATGAAGGACGCGATTTGTGCTTGATCCCCTCTTCGGCCCATGGCACCAATGCCGCCTCCGCGGTGATGGCGGGTATGGAGGTGATGGTCGTTGCCTGCGATGCAGAGGGCAACGTTGATCTCGCCGACCTCGAGGCCAAGTGCGCTTCCCACGCCGGCCGGCTGTCGGCGGTGATGGTGACTTATCCCTCGACCCACGGGGTTTTCGAAGAGGGCGTTCGGGGACTCTGCGAAACAGTCCACCGCTTCGGCGGCCAGGTTTACGTCGATGGAGCCAACCTCAATGCCATGGTTGGGCTGGCGCAGCCTGGGAAGTTCGGGGCTGATGTTTCTCATCTGAATTTGCACAAGACCTTCACCATTCCCCATGGTGGTGGGGGGCCGGGCGTGGGCCCGATCGGTGTACGCGCGCATCTCGCTCCATTTCTCCCCTCGCACCCCCTGGTGGCCGAAGCCGGTCCGGAAACGGGGGTGGGAGCGATCGCGTCCGCGCCGTGGGGATCTGCGGGCATCCTTCCGATCCCCTACGCCTACATCCGAATGATGGGTGCACCAGGATTGCGGAGGGCATCTGAGGTAGCGATCATCGGTGCCAATTATCTGGCCACCCGCCTCGAGAACTACTTTCCAGTTCTCTACCGCGGTCTCGCGGGACGGGTGGCGCACGAATGCATTCTCGATCTGCGGCCACTCCAGCGAGCGACCGGGATCGGGGCCGAGGATGTAGCGAAGCGGCTGGCCGATTACGGATTTCATGCTCCCACCTTGAGCTTTCCCGTTGCAGGGACTCTCATGGTCGAGCCGACCGAGAGCGAGTCCCTGGCCGAGCTCGATCGATTCTGCGAGGCCATGATCGGCATTCGTGAAGAGATCGCGCGGGTGGAGAGTGGAGAGTGGACCGAGGATGAGAGCCCGCTCCGTTGGGCCCCGCACACGTCCGTCGACGTTGCCACCGAGGCCTGGGACCGGGCATATTCACGTGAGCTGGCAGCGTTTCCCACGGAGAGGCAACGGCTCAGCAAATACTGGCCGCCAGTATCAAGGATTGACGGGGCCGGAGGCGACCGTAACCTGATTTGTGCGTGTCCACCGCTTGAGGATTACGCCCCGTGAGCCGGGAGAATCGACCCTTGACGGCGGAAGTCGTCGATGGGATGGTGTTTCGGCTCAAGATTCGATTTCGCGGGCCGAGTTAGAGGTTCATTTGCAATTCAAAGGATCCCTTCGTTCCCCCGGTGACCGTGGTCCCGGAATAAGAGTTTCGCTGGTGGTAGATGACTACCACCTCGAGATTCTGCGCGGGACCGACCTGATGGGCCGCTGGTATCTCGCCGACGTCGAGGTCAAGCGAGAGATCGCCGAGCGCTTCACCCTCTTCCTGGGCGATGACGAGATGGAGTTCCTAGCCGACGATGCCTTGGTGTTTGCATATGAAGGCGTCACCCGCATGCAACAGGGTTGGGTGAATGCCAAAAAGCGCAAACGCCGTCATCGCCGAGCGGCCGCCGATGCCGCCCGGCGTAAGGACGAGGCTCCAGTCGAGCCCGCGCCGATGCCGGTGAAAGTTGATGAACCGCCGCGGCCGCAAGCGCCGACGAAGGTACCGACCTCCGATCTGGCCAAGAAACTTGCCGCCATTGCCTCGGCCGAAGCGGCTGCCAACGAGGAGTCCGACAAGCGCCGTCTCACCTGGGCAGAGGCAGAAGCCCTCGAGTTGGCTCAGAACGCCAAGACGGAACCCCCTCCGCCGCCTAAGAAGCCGCGCAAACGGGCGGCACCCAAAGAAGAACCGCCAGCCCCGCTCTTCACCGAGCCAGTGCCCTCGGGTCCGCTCGTCGCCGAGCCGTCTTCTCAACCGCCGCCTCCTCCTCGCAAACCGCGACGGCCGGCGCCCGTCGAGCCTTCCGTGGTCGCACCACCGGCCGCCGAAGCCCCGGTCGTCGCGCCCCCCAAGCGCAAGCGAACTCCGAAGCCGCCGATCGAAACAACGCCGATCGAAACAACGCCGGTCGAGGAGCCGCCGATCGAAACAACGCCGATCGAAACGACGCCGGTCGAGGAGCCGCCGATCGTCGAACCTCCCATCGCCGTGGAGACCGAATATCCGGAGCCATCCTGGATTGCACCGCCGCCCCCAGCGCGCTTGGTGACAGTCGACCTTTCGGTCGAGGAGCCGGTAGTAATTGAGACCCCCCTGGCGGGCGAGGAGCCTCCGGAGACACCAGTCCTGCCCGAGATCGAAGACGAATCGAGCGACGAGCTCACCAAGCGTCGGCAGCGGAGAAAGAGCCGTCGTGAAGCAGTGGCCGACGTTCAGATGCCGGATCCGGAGACCGAAGCCCGCCAGATCACCAACATCGAAGCGGCGCGGGGAAAGGTCAAGGAGCCGAAGGGAGCGGGTCATCACCCCGCGGAAACCAACGTGGGTCTACTGGCCAAGCTGCGACGGCCGCCCAAGGCCGACCAGGAACACGTCCACAGCTACGAGGAGTCACGATCAGCCGGTGGGCTCACCCGCCGGGTTTGCGTCGAGTGCAATCACGTCTCGATCACGTCTGACGATTGAACGAACAAAACCCCGGGCCTCCGAAAAGGGACCCGGGGTTTTGAGTTTCGTGGCTAGCGCTTCTTGGCAGACTTTCGAGCTGTGCTCTTGCGTGCCATCTTTTTGGCTGGTGCCTTCTTGGCCGCAGCCTTGCGAGCTGGAGCCTTGCGGGCTGGAGCCTTCTTGGCGGTTGCCTTCTTCGTCGTCTTCTTGGCGGCGGACTTCTTTGCCGTCGACTTCTTGGCAGGGGCCTTCTTGGCCGCGGCCTTCTTGCGAGCCGGGGCTTTCTTGGTTGCCATTTGTCCTCCTTCGAGCGCACCGGTTGTGCGCGTACGCGTTACAAGAGGAATTCAATACAAAACAACATCATCTTGTTGCGATTTAGTTAAGGGCCTGAATCACCGTACGGCCGAACGATGCACCATCACCCTCAATTGACTCATCGCCTGGGTATAGGTGAGGCCTTCAATCGCTTCTGAGTAGGTCAACACCCGCCGCATCCAAAGTCTGAACGCCACCTCTTGCCAGTCCGGCGATGAGGCATCGAACCTCTCGAGCAGAACTCCCAAAACTGCCAGCCAGGTCTCCGTGTGCAGATCGCTGAGATCCCGATCGAAGTGCTGGTGCAGAAGCTCTAGCTGATCGGGGGACCAGGGTTGCAGCGCGAGAGCGCGGGTCGCGTCTACGTCGTAGGCGATCCGCTGGATCGCGGTAGGTGCTTCGTCGAACCCGGCCGACTCCGCGAAATGGCTGATCGGCCGAGGAGCGCTCGCTTCCCGAAGGCGTTGCAGGGTATGGAGACATTCGAGAAGCATCGTGCGCAGCTCCTCGAGGCTTCCATAGAGTTGATGGTCCTTTCCTTGGGGAGCGAAGGTCTCGTAGATGGAGAGGCCGTGCGCGACGGAGCGGTGAGTGATGGCCGTGTCGATCCCCCAATCACTCTGGGCGACTACAACGGGATCGGCCATCAGCATCGCCACTGCATCCCTCTCGAATGCGACCTCGCCGGACATCGGCTGTTCGATCCACGGGAGAACTGAATCCGGCCACAGCAGCCCAAAGCCGGGTCTCGTGACCATCCACGTGATCATCCCGTCGGTGGGAGATCTGGGGTAGAAGTGGCGAACAGCCTGAAAGCCATTATCGAGCGCCGACTCGGCTCGCTCGATCCAGCTGCGGTCAAATGATCTGATATCGGCGTCGTAGAAGTGGAGGCGCCGGTAGCGGGTTTCGTCGAAGAAAATGCGAAAGCCGGTGTTGATGGCATCTCCCTTGCCTGGGCGAAAGCTCCCGATCCGGCGCTGGGGGACCAAGTCGATCCCTTGCCTGCCTGCCACAAGTTCTCCCACCGCGGCGTTGACCGCCCCATCGTCGCCATGGATTCCGAGCACCAGGCCCACAGCCGGATGCGCCCGAGCCTCCTCCAGGGTGGCGGCCACCAGTTCTGGTGCCTCGGAGAGAAAGGGGACGGCCACGAGCGACTGAGCCGGAGCCGATGACACGCCGCGATACCCTAACTTCGATGTCGTTGCTCATCCCGGTCGTCCTTTCGGGCGGATCGGGGACTCGCCTTTGGCCACTGTC
>DATFFB010000067.1:0-6713 GCA_035250485.1 Acidimicrobiia bacterium | reverse complement strand
ACAAACCACCTCACCGACGGACGGTTCATCTGCATACGCCGCTCTAACGACATTTCCCAGGACTCGGGATTTGCCCCTTCGCCCACCGTCGAACGACACAAGGACGCTCGCTTCGGCACCCACCACGCCCGCGATGCCCACGGGCTGTTCGAGACTCTCGGTTACGACCTGAATCTGTTCTCGTCTGCCCTCAAGCTCAACAGCCAGTACATGCATCAGATTCACTTCTCGCTCACCCTCGACCGGGAAATGGATCTCGATGAGGTCAGGGAGCGCCTGGCCGCGAACAAGCGGGTGGCCATCACATACAAGAAGTCGGCCAACAGCGTCTTCAGCTTCGGCCGCGATCACGGCTACTTCGGCCGCATCCTCTCGCAGACGGTGGTGGCGATCGACACCGTCACGGTTCGCAACGGCAACGAGCTCGTTGGCTATTGCTTCACTCCCCAGGACGGGAACCCATTGCTCTCGACCCTGGCCGCCACGCTCTGGTACATCCACCCCGATGAGGTCGATACCCGCATCGATGTGCTGCGGCCCTATCTCTTCCAGGAGGTATGAATCTGGACGGGCAGTCGCAGCGTCAGGCGCTGACCGCCGCCGAGCGAGCGATTGAGGCCCTGGGGCGGGGCGACGCCGCCGCCGCCCGTTCGGCGGTTGACACCGCGGTGGAAAAAGATCAGGTCGGCCTCTTCGCCGCCCTGGCCGATGCCGTCCATCTTGCCGCCACTCAGCTCGACGAGGATGGGGCCCTCACCGGCGCCACCTGGGACTTCCTCGCCGACGCAGTCGGGCCGGGACCACTCCAGGGCCTGGTCGAATCGGTCCGCTCCGCATAGTTTGTCCGATTACCACCTCCATCTCCATCCGCACGGGCGCGCCTATGAATGGCCTCCCCTCGGCGAGTACCCCGCCGGTCTCATCGAAAGCTACGTGGAAGCCGCGGCGGCACAGGGCGTGTCAGAGCTCGGTTTCACCGAGCACCTATATCGCACCGACGAGGGAGCAGCGGTCCTGGGACGTTTCTGGGATGACGAGCCGCGCCGGGATCTGCGTGACCACACCGAGGCGATGGTCGCCCTCGACTCGGGCCTCTCGCTGTCCAAATATGTCGAAGCGATCCTTGGCGCCCAAGAGCGGGGCCTTCCCGTCAAGCTCGGTCTCGAGGTTGACTTTTTTGCCAACAGCATCGACGCCGTCCTCGATCTCCTCGCTCCCTATCCATTCGACTTTCTGATTGGTTCGGTGCACTGGGTCGGCGGATGGTCGATCGACAGCCACGAGGTCACATTCGAATTCGATCGACGCGGGATCGATCAGGCCTGGGAGGATTATTTCGCCCTGGCCATCGAGCTCGCCGGGAGGGGAGTGGTGGATGTACTCGCCCATGTCGATCTCCCCAAGAAGTTTGGCCATCAACCCGACACCGAGCCTCTCCATCTCTATCGCCAGGTCGTTGACGCGGCGGTGTCTTCCGGGACTTCGGTGGAAGTCTCCAGCGCTGGCTTGCGGATGCCGGTGCAGACCCCATATCCATCTCCTCGATTTCTCAAGATGTTCTTCAATGCCGGAGTGGGAATCACTCTGGCCTCCGATGCCCACGTCCCGGAGCTGGCGGGACACGAACACACCATGCTGACGACCTACGCGATGGCTGCGGGTTACACCGAACATCTGCGATTTGACCGTAGGGTGAAAAAGCCGCTGCCCCTAACCTGGCCACAAGGATCATCCCCATAGTGATCATCGCCCCACAGTGACCATCCATAACGAGCATCCCTTTCTCCCTCCGCCCGAATCGAGGGATCGAACCCGTCAGCTGCGCGGCCGCCTGGCCAGTCCGGTCACGATTGTCACCGCCGGAAGCGACGGAATGACCGCCTCGGCCGTTCTTGTCCTCGAGGGCTCACCTGCCAGGTTGGTCGTGGCCATCAACGAGGCAGCGGAGTTTTGCGCGGCGGTCAAGACCACCGAGCGCTTCGTCGTTCACATCGCCGAGCAGGACCACCGTCGTCTCTCGGACCGCTTCGCCGAGATTTCTCCCTCGCCGGGCGGACTCTTTGCCGGGTTGGAGCTGTCGGAGACCGAATGGGGGCCATTAATCGGAGGTTTCGACAACTGGGCTGGATGCCGCCTCGAGGCCACTTATCCGATTGGCTGGCAGATGCTGTTAGTGGCCGAAATCGATCATCTGCAGGTCT
Organism: Acidimicrobiia bacterium; assembly: GCA_035250485.1. Taxonomy (GTDB): domain Bacteria; phylum Actinomycetota; class Acidimicrobiia; order Spongiisociales; family ZC4RG35; genus JACCTH01. The sequence goes on along the minus strand of DATFFB010000067.1, from coordinate 4,512 downwards.
CCGACCTCGACGATCCTTTGCTCTACTTTCGCGGACGCTATCGCTCTCTGGCCTGAGCCGGTCCGATGTCCGCACCCACCTACTGGCTGGAGACGCTTGGCTGCGCCAAGAACCAGGTCGACTCCGAGAAGGTTCAGATCCTTTTGGCCGAAGCAGGCTACGGGATGGCCCCCGGTCCTGAGGGTGCAGACGTGGTGATGGTCAACACGTGCGCTTTCATCGAGGATGCTCGCCGGGAGTCGGTGGAGACGATCATCGGTCTCAACGAGCTGAAAAAGCCTGGAGCGCGAACGGTGGTGCTCGGCTGCATGGCGCAGCGCTTCGGCATCGAAGTAGAGCGGGCGCTGCCCGAGGTCGATGCGGTGCTGGGACTCGATCGCTACGGCGAGCTGATTGCAGTCCTCGATACCTTGACCTCGAGTCCCCAGTGGCGCCCGGTTCGGCTCCGCCAGTCGCAGATGGACATCCTCCACTTGGTCAGGCGTCCGTCACCGACTATGCCGTATGCCTACGTCAAGGTGGCCGAAGGCTGCGACAAGCCCTGCACGTTTTGTGCGATCCCTCTGATCAGGGGAAAGCAGCGCTCTCGTCGACCCGAGAACGTGGTGAAGGAAGTCGCCGGCCTGGTGGCGACGGGAGTCACCGAGGTGGTGCTGGTAGCGCAAGATCTAGCGGCTTACGGTCGCGACACCGATGGCCCCGGCGACATCGTCGGCCTGTTGCGGATGCTGTCGACGGTGCCGGGTCTGCGCATGCTGCGGCTGCTCTACCTCTATCCGAAGGAGATCCGGCCCCACTTGATCGAGGAAATGACCACCAATCCCGTGGTGGCCCCCTACTTCGATTTGAGCCTCCAACACTCTTCGCCTCGTTTGTTGAGGGCAATGAAAAGGCCGGGAGGGGCCGAGCGCTACCTGCAGCTGATCGAGACCATTCGCGACGCGCATCCGGAAGCGGCGTTGCGCTCAAGCTTCATCGTTGGGTTCCCAGGAGAGACCGAGGCCGAGGTTTCGGAGTTGGCGTCCTTTCTCGAGGAGGCGGGGCTCGACTGGGCCGGCTTCTTCCCCTATTCGGCCGAAGAGGGCACACCGGCGGCGAGCCTCCTGCAAGGGGTCGACGAACGCGAAATGGGGGAGCGGCTCCGATACCTGCAATCGGTCCAGGACGACATCACCAACTCCGCCAGCCTCGATCAGGTGGGACGGCGGCATCTTGTTCTCATCGATCAGCGGGAAGAGGGAGTCGCCGTCGGTCGCTCCTACCGGCAGGCCCCTGAGATCGACGGGGTGATCACCCTCGATCGCGGCTCACCCGGAGACTGGGTGGAAGTCGAAATCACATCCGCCGTGGGGGCGGACATGGAAGGGCTTGTGGTCGGGTGATTACAGAGATCGTCGCCGTGGGGACGGAGCTCCTGCTCGGACAGATCACGAACCGCAACGCCGCCACCATCGGCGCCGCCCTGGCCGAAACTGGTTTCGACGTCCACCACTCCGTAATCGTGGGTGACAATCTCGGGCGGCTGGCGACCGTGCTGACCACGGCGGTGGCCCGCTCCGATGCGGTGATAGTCACGGGCGGCATCGGGCCCACTCAGGACGACCTCACCCGGGAGGCGATCTGTCAGGCGTTCGGCCTCGACATGAAGTTCTCGGACGAATACGCCACCGCACTTCGTACTCGTTGGGAGATCCTCGGCCGGGAGATGCCGGAGTCGAACTACCGGCAGGCGCAATATCCCGAGGGGGCCGAAATGCTTCCGAATCCCAAAGGCACTGCTCCCGGCCTGATGCTGGTGGTTGAGGACACCCCGATCTTTGTGCTTCCAGGAGTGCCCGAAGAGATGGTGTTCCTCCTCCAGCGCGAAGTGATCCCGAGGCTGCTGGCTGGCCGGGGTGAGGAATCCGTGGTCCACAGCCGGGTGCTCCGGAGCTGGGGTCGGTCGGAAGCTCAGGTGGGGGAATTGCTCGACGATCTCTACCGGGGCAAAGCGAATCCCTCGATCGCCTTTCTCGCCTCGGCCGGAGAGATCAAGGTCCGGATCACCGCCAAGGCCAGCGACCGCCAGACGGCCGAGGCGATGATCGAGCCCGTCGACGCAGAAGTGCGGCGCCGGCTAGGCAACTCCGTATTCGGACGCGACGACGAGACCGTTTCGGCCATCATCGCCCGGAATCTGGTGGAAAAGAGCTGGACGATCGGCACGGCCGAGTCGGCCACTGGTGGGTTGGTGGCGGCCGAGCTGAGCTCGCTTCCCGGTTCTTCGGCCTATTTTCGCGGTGCGGTCGTGGCGTACACCCCTGATCTCAAAGAGGCCTTGCTGGGCGTCGACGCCGAAGCCCAAGTCAGCGAGGAGACGGCCCTCTTGATGGCGGTCGGGGCTCGGAAGACCCTTTCCGTGGACGTGGCGATTGCGGTGGTGGGCTCGGCGGGTCCGGATCCTCTCGAGCAGCCGGTGGGAACGATGATCATCGCCATCGCCACCCCGGAGGGAGAACAGGCACACACCTTGCGCCTACCCGGCGATCGAGAGCGGGTTCGGATTTACGCCACCACCGGGGCCCTGCATCTGGCGCGCCTGGGGATCGAGGGGCGATGGTGGGCGTCGGGTCGAGTGGTCTGAGGCGCCTCTTCTTAGCCGTTCCCCTGACCGAAGCTGCCAGGGCGATCCTCGCTCAGGCGCTTCCCCCTATGCCGGGCAAAGTGGTTCCTCCCGAGAACTGGCACCTGACCAGCCGCTTTCTCGGTCGCGTTGATCTGCTCACAACGGAGCGGATCTCGGCTGAGATCGATCAGGCGGGACTGGGGCGCCGCTTCGAAATACGGCTCGGAGCGATGGGCGCTTTTCCGCGTCCGCCGCGAGCGACCGTCTTGTGGTTGGCGGTTACAGAGGGCCTCGCTCGATTGGAAGCGTTGAACTCGATTTGCGAAGAGGCAGCCCAGGGCGCGGGCTTGGCAGCCGAGGACCGGCCCTACGCCGCCCATCTCACTCTGAGCCGGATCCGACCCCATCAAGACGTGCGGGCGTTGATCGACGAATACGAGCCGGTCCCCGTTTCCTGGGAGGCGGATCGCCTGGTGCTCTACGAAAGCACTCCGCGTCGGGATGGGGCGGTCTACACGCCGGTCGAGGAGTTCACTTTCTAACCCGGGACTGCCCCTTCTGCCAAAACCTTGACGACCATTCCGATGCGGTCTTTAAGCTCGTTGGTCAGCCCATGACGACACGACCCTTGGATTCCCCGCTCCTCGAGCGGACCGATCCGGCTTTGGCCAGGCCACTGCCCTCTCCCTTGATCGCCGCTCGCGCCAATGTGCTGGCGGCCGGCAAAGCACTGCTCGATTTGCCCGATACGGCCCTGGGCGGCGAGTGGAAGTGGATCGGAGGAAGCGACCAGGAGGTGCGCTACGGCGCCTACCGGGCGGCGGAAGCGCTCGAACTCGCTGAGAGTGAAGCCCGTTACGTGCTCGCGGCCGAAGAAGCCGACGAAACCCAGGCGGCCCGAATCATTGGCCCGGCGACGGCCGCCCGCTGGGATCTCCATGGACTGCTGCTGTCGATCGACGAGTCGGCACTCGACATCGAGCCCGGCGGAGAAGAGTGGAGCATTCGTCTCGCCATGGGACACATCATCTCGGGTCAGCGTGCCTATGGATGGGGAACGGCCTGGTGGCTGACCAACCCCCACGACGCCGGTGATCCCGCCCTTCCGCCGGGAATTCCCGAGGCGATGTGGGAAACGTTGCCGGACGAGGCCACCACCGAAGCCGAAGGGAGTGTCGAGGAACTCCGTACCCGCCTAGATCAGGTTTTGGATCTCAGCGCCGAGCGTTTGGCGGGGCTGGCAGACGAGCGGCTGCAGCTTGCTGCCCGATGGAGCGGGTTTGCTGTCAGTGTCGGGTTTCGTCTTGGCCGCTGGTCCTCTCATATCCGCGAACACGCGATTCAGATCGAAAAGACGCTGGCGATGCTGGGCGTCATCCCCGACGAATCACGCCGGCTCGCTCGACATGTCCTTGGTGCCTATGGCCGCGCCGAGGCCGCGGTCTTCGGCCGACGACCGGGATCTGCCTCCCATGAGGCGGCGACGCGGATCGCCCACGCAGCCGCCGAGGCTCACGAGGCCGTTGCCTCTGCGGTCGAAGCCGGTCGGGGGTGAGCGGGCCTCATCTCGTCCTGATGGGTCCGATGGGTTCGGGCAAGACGACCGTGGGGTCGATAGTGGCTCAGAGGCTGGGGCGGCCTTTGGTCGATTCGGACGAGCAGATCGAGCGGGAACACGGTCGCACCGGGCTCGAGCTGGCGGAAGAGCACGGCGTTGCCTGGCTCCATGCGGCCGAAGCTGAGGCCCTGAGGCAGGCGGTGGTGGCTACGGAGCCTTCGGTGATCGCCGCCGCCGCCAGTACCGCGGATCTGGAGGAGATCGGGACTCTTCTCAGTGGTGAGGACATCACTGTCGTCCTGCTGGTCGGAGATGTCGAGGTATTGGCGCACCGGGCCAAGTCCGGGAA
>DATFFB010000066.1:0-10838 GCA_035250485.1 Acidimicrobiia bacterium | reverse complement strand
TGCTGGAGGTGTCTTTGCACCCCGGTTCGGAAGCGAGCGGTGTCGATCCCGTTGGGAACGATCTCGATCGGACCGAATCCAGGAGGGAGCTCGGCTGCCAGCGGGCTCACTGCGGTCAGTATCCGACCGCCAAAGACGCCGCCCGGAACCAGGCGGTAGAGCAGCGACGCCCACTTCGGCTTGGCGGCGTGAAAGGTGATGACGGCCGGAAGCGAGATCGTCAGCGCTGTCCAACCGACCACTGGCATCAAGGGCTCGTGGATATGGATCAGATCGACCCCGGCGAGACCGTGTTCCAGCTTGCCTTTTACCCGGGGGTCGATCGAGAGCGGCACTAGAGATCGATTGCCTCTGATCGAGATCGAATCGCCCAGGTCGATCCCCCCGTAGCGACCGCCTCCCGGCCCCACCAGAACCGGCTCGTCACCCGCGGCCGCCAGTACACGAGATAGCTCGAGAACCTGCTGTTGAACACCGCCGTAAACCCCAAAGTCGTAAGGACAGACGAGCCCGATCTTCACGATTGGTGATCCGAGGGCCAGTTGGGTTGAAAGAGATGCCACTGCTCAGGGGCCTGGCGGATGATGCCTTCGAGGGCGGTGGCGATGCGCTGGGTCAGGCCCCCCAGGTCGTCGACCCCATCGGTCGAGAGCTCATTGATATCGACCCGATGCCCATCGCCTTCGAAGAAGGTGGCGGCAGTGACCATGGGCGCCCCAGTCTTCAGAGCCAGGGCCGCCGGTCCCGCCGGCAGGGTCGTTTCCTCGCCAAAGAAGGTGACCTTCACTCCCCGACCAGAGAGATCGCGATCGCAAAGCAATGCCACTGCTGCCCCCCGTCTGATGGCCTCCTCGACGTGTCGCATCGAGGTGCGTCCGTGCGGAATGATTGTGATTCCGTATTGAGCTCGCATCTTGACAAACCAGCTCGTCAGCCGCCGATTGGGCAGACGCTCCGCGACAGCTGCAATCTCGATGCCGGCCCGCCGCCCCGAAAGTGCAGCCGGTTCCCAATTGCCGAGGTGGGGTAGCACCAGTATCGCTCCGGTTCCGGCTTTCCCGGCCTTCTCCAGGTGCTCCAGTCCGGAAATCGACAGACGCCGGTCGATCTCGGCGACGCGATCCGGTCTCACCCAGAAGGTCTCAGCCCAATAACGTCCGTACGAACCAAACATGGCCCCGACCGCCCGATCGAGATCAGCGTCTGGACCAAGCACTCGCCGCATATGGCGACGAGCCATCCGGCGCCGACCGCTCGCAAACCGTCCCCAGATCCGGCCCCCGAGATCACCGAGCCTCCGGATGACCGCACCAGGGAGCAGCCCTACCAACCCGATCCCCAACCGGAAGAGCCCGAAACGAAGGGCTTCTGTCACCTGAGCTGTCGGTAGGTGAGCCAGAACCTCCAGAGAACGGTGGCCCAGGTGGCCACCACCAGCAGCCACAGCATCGGCTCGATGAACGAAAAGACCAGACCGAGGGTGAAAAGGATCACTCGCTCCGCTCGTCCCATCATCCCCCCGCGTCCGTCGAGACCTTCGGCCTCGGCTTTCGCCCGCAGGTAGGGCACGAGGAGTGAACCTCCCAGGGCGAGGACAATGAGGAGCACGAGCCGGCGCTCCGAGGCGAGGGCAAACGAGAGGCCGGCGAGCACCGAAACCTCGGCGATGCGATCTGAAGCCGCATCAAGCAACGCCCCACGCGCCGACTCGGTCCCGGCGGCTCGGGCGACGGAACCGTCGAGTCCGTCGAGGATCGAGCCAACGAGCGCCACCAGCGCGCCGCCGACAATCATCCCGGCACCAATCATCACCGCTCCCGTGACGCTGACGGCCAAACCGAAGATCGTCATGATTTGCGGCGTTATGCCGAGCCGATTCAGAGCCCGGCCGATCGGTTGAAGGACCCACTGCAAGTGGGGCCGAACCCGAAGATCGATCACCGCGGCGAAATGTACTCATCCCGAAGGCCGCGTTCGCCCAAATCTCAGTTGGGAGGCCCTCACTAAGATCGGGCACCCCCAGCCCGAGGAGGTCTGTTGGTTCCCGAGAAGATCCGCAATGTGGCCCTGATTGGACATGGCGGGAGCGGAAAAACCAGTCTCGCCGAGGCTCTCCTGTTCGTCACCGGGGCCACGACTCGCCAGGGTTCGATCGAGGCCGGCACCTCGATGCTCGACTACGAACCCGAAGAGCAGGAACGAAAGATCTCTCTCGGGCTCTCCGTGGCCAGCGTCACCTGGCAGGACCACAAGTTCAACATCATCGACACCCCCGGGTACATCGACTTCTCGGGTGACGCCCGGGCGGCATTGCGGGCCGCCGATTTGGCGCTCTTCGTCGTGTCCGGCGTGGACGGGGTGGAGGTGCAGACCGAGATCTTGTGGCGGGCTGCCGAGGAGGAGGGGATTCCGCGAGCAATCGTGATCACCAAGCTCGATCGTGAACGCGCCTCCTTTACACGAACCCTGGCCCAGCTGCGCGACGCTTTCGGCAAACGGGTGGCTCCCGTGCAGGTTCCGATTGGTATCGAAGCCGATCTCAAGGGGGTCGTGCGCGTCGTATCGGGCCGATCCTTTACTTACGGGCCCGAGGATCGCACCGGGACCCTCAGTCAGACCACTCCTCCGGAGGCCGAAGAATTGGCAGCCTCCACACGGGAGTCTCTCATCGAATCGGTCGTAGAGACCGACGACGAACTGATGGAGCAATTCTTCGAGGGCGAGATCCCCGACGCCGACACGATCGTCCGGACCGTCCACCAGGGAATGTTGAAGGGTGAGATCTTTCCCGTTCTCGTGGCTTCGGCGGCGCGGCGGATCGGGGTCGACACCCTGTGTGAGTTTCTCTTCGACTTCGCTCCCAACCCGCTCGAACGAAGCCTTCCTCCTCTCGCCAAAGGTGACCCGATTCCTCTCAGCTCCGACGGCCCGGTTCTCGGCTATGTCTTCAAGACCATCAGCGATCCCTTCGTCGGGCGCATCTCCCTCTTTCGGGTCTACTCGGGAACCGTCCGAGCGGATGACGACCTTCAGATCTCGGGCGGCAGTCATGCCCGGATGCACAACTTGTTCTATCTCATGGGCAAGGACCACGTCGACACGAAGGAGATTTCCTGCGGGGAGATCGGGGCGGTTGCCAAGGTGGACACCCTCCACGCCGGCTCGACCATCCACAGCGCCGGACTCGAGATCGAGCTGGCGCCTGTGACCTTCCCGAATCCGGTGACCGAGCTGTCGATCTCTCCCAAGAGCCAGCACGACGAAGAAAAACTCTCCACCGCCCTGCATCGCATCGTCGAAGAAGATCCCACCCTGCGAGTCGATCGCAAGCCGGAGACAGGCGAGACCGTCTTGGCAGGTCTCGGCGATGTTCATCTAGACGTGACGTTGGCCCGCATCCATCGCAAGTTCGGGGTCGAAGTGGCGACCGCCCTTCCCCGGGTTCCATATCGCGAGACAATCACCTCGGCGGCGGAGGCGGAGGGAAAACACAAAAAGCAGACCGGCGGCCGGGGGCAATTCGGGGTTGCATTCGTCAAATTCAGTCCGCTCCCCCGAGGGTCGGGTTACGAGTTCATCGACGCCATCAAGGGGGGCTCCATCCCCCGCCAGTTCATCCCGGCGGTCAACAAGGGAATCCAGGAGGCCCTGGAGCGGGGAATCCTCGCCGGCTACCCGGTGGTTGACGTTGCCGCCGAGGTGTACGACGGGAAATACCACAACGTCGATTCAGACGAGCTGTCGTTCCGGATGGCGGGGATCCAGGCGTTTCGATCAGCAGCGCCGAACCTCAAGCCGGTTTTGCTCGAGCCGATCATGCGGCTCTCCATCCGCGTGCCCGACGATCACACCGGCGACGTGATGGGCGACATCAACTCCAAACGGGGGCGGGTGCTCGGAATCGACTCCGACGGCAACAGCCGGGTCATCGAGTCGGAGGTGCCGATGGTCGAGATTCAAAGGTATGCGGCCGACCTCCGCTCGATGACGAGCGGCCGGGGAACCTTTGAAGTCCGCTTCGATCACTACGCCGAGGTGCCACACCAGGAAGCCCAGAAGGTCATCGCGGCCAACGCCAAAGACGAACACTGACATGGCCGACGCGGTTCTTCGATTCGAGGACCGGGAAATCAATCTCCCCGTAATCGAGGGGAGCGAAAACGAGGTCGGACTCGATATCTCTCGCCTCGCCGCAGAGACAGGTCTCTTCACTCTCGACCGGGGCTTTGGGAACACCGCCGAGAGCCAGAGCAGGGTGAGCTTTATCGATGGCGCAGCAGGGATCCTCCGCTACCGCGGTTATCCGATCGAGCAGCTGGCCGAGCACGCCTCGTTTCTGGAAGTCGCCTACCTCCTCCTCTACGGCTCGCTCCCCACGAAATCAGCCCTCGCCTCGTTCGAGGATTCCGTCACCAGGCACACTCTGCTTAGGGAGGACATGAAAAAACTCTTCGAGGCCTTTCCCCATGAAGCGCATCCGATGCAGATCCTGGCATCGGCCACCTCGGCGCTCGCCACCTACTACCCCGACGCTCTCGATCCGCGTAACCCGGAGGCGGTCGACCTTTCGATGCATCGGCTGCTGGCCAAGGTCCCCACGATGATCGCCTGGCTCTACAAGTATCGGGCTCATCAGCCATACATATATCCCCGCAACGACCTCGACTACTCGGCCAACTTCCTGCACATGGTGTTCTCCATCCCGGCCGAGCCCTACACCCCGGACCCGGTGGTGGCGGCGGCACTGAATGTCCTCTTGATCCTCCATGCCGATCACGGCCAGAATTGTTCGGCGACGGCGGTGCGGCTGGTGGGCTCTGGCGACGCCAACCTCTTCAGCTCGGTGTCGGCGGGGATCCACGCCCTTTCCGGGCCCCTCCATGGAGGAGCCAACCAGGAAGTCCTGGACATGCTCGAGGAGATGGCGGCCGACGGTGGGGCCGTATCCAGCTACATCGCCCGGGCAAAGGATCGTGACGATCCGTTCCGGCTGATGGGCTTTGGTCACCGCATATACAAGAACTTCGATCCCCGGGCACGAATCATCAAACAGGCGGCGACGGATGTGCTGGCCAAGCTGCGAATCAACGATCCGCTGCTCGAAATCGCGCAGGAACTCGAGGCGACGGCGCTGTCCGACGACTACTTCGTCGAGCGCAAGCTCTATCCCAATGTCGACTTCTACTCAGGCATCATCTACCGAGCCCTGGGATTTCCCACCGACATGTTCACCGTGCTTTTCGCCCTGGGGCGGCTGTCCGGCTGGATGGCGCAATGGAAAGAGCTCAGGGAAGATCCGAAAACCCGCATCTACCGGCCTCAACAGGTGTACAGCGGTGAAACCGAAAGGGCTTACCAACCGCCGGCTTAGGGTCGACACCCGGCGGCGCGGGCAGCGGTGTCCAGGTGGGTGGCGAGGTCGCGTATCCCCAGCTCGTTGACCACCACGACTTCGGTGGGGAGATCGTCTCCCCAGGCCCCGGCCCGCACAAACTGATCGACCAGGAATTGCACCTCGCCGCCGAACGTGGCCACGAAACCATTCACGGTGTCCTCCATGTACGTCCCGGTCGCGGCGATGTACTCGTCCCAGGCCTCGTCGCGTTCGCTTTCCTCCAAACCCGCCATTGGATGTCCGGCCACGGTTGGATCTGACTCTTGTCGTTGGACGAGATAGGAGGCAATTTCCCGCGCCGCGTCGAATGCCCGCTCGCAGGTGCTCGTCTGTGGATCGATCGGCACCAAATCGGGTTCGGGCTCAGGACGAGTCAGGACGAAGGTTGCCGCTGCCCCAATCAAAGCCGCGCTGATAAGAGCGACCCCTTGCCCCAACCGCCCCGAAAGCATGAGTTCATGCTACGAACGGAGTCCCTCTATTCAATAGGCCTTGTTTCTCCCCCGGTAGGCAGTCACGCCATGGGCGGGGAGGGAGGCACGGCGGGAAAAGTCTCGGTGTAAGGGTCGCCAACGATTGATCCGGTGACCCCGTCCACCACCACCAATGCCCGCGCCGCCGGCGGCTCGGCCGCGTCATACATGATGACGTGCCACCGCGGGCGCGAACGCAACCCGGAAAAGATCACTGCCGCTGAGGCGTGGCCGATGGGAAACGGAGCGTTGCGCGATGCGACTACCAGCGCCTCCTCGGGTTGAAGATTGAGCGGCCATGCCGCCATCCAGTGCCAGAGAGCCAGGACAATCATCACGCCCGCCATGGCGGCACCGATTGCTCGATTCGGTGTCACGAAGAAAATCAGCGGGGCAAAGCCGAGGAAGATCCAAGTCCCCGCTCGTCGCCGCCGGGGAGAGGGGAACCGATAGGGACCAATGGCCGACGAGTCGAGATCCTCCGGAACCCCGGCGTTCTCGGCGACATCAGCCGGGATGTTGATCCCGTCCATCAGGTGCCGGGCGGCGTACTGGCCTCGGACATGATCGTGAGCGCCTCGGAGAGGGGGACGCCGCGTTTGTCCCGGTCTTCGCCATAGCGTCGAAAGCCAACCGAGTTGGCCTCGACATCTTTATCCCCCACTACCAAGAGGAACGGGTGCTTTTGGGTGAGGGCGCGCCTGATCTTCTCGCCGACGGTCTCGCTCGAATGATCGACCTCGACCCTTAGCCCCCGCCGGCGCGCAGCCGCCGCCACTTCCCCGGCGTAATCGAGGTGCCGATCGGCCACCGCCACGACCGACACTTGCACCGGTGCCAGCCATGCCGGTAGGGCTCCGGCGTAATGCTCGACAACCACCGCCAGGAAGCGATCAATCGACCCCGCCTTGGCGCAATGGATCATGAAAGGAACCTCTCCCTGATTGTCGGAAGTGGTGTAGGTGAGCCCGAACCGGGCCGGCATGTTGAAGTCGAATTGAATCGTCGACATCTGCCAACGGCGGCCAATGGCGTCGCGAATGTGGACGTCGATCTTCGGTCCGTAGAAGGCCCCTTCCCCCTCGGCCAGGCGATAGCTGATCCCGGCATCCTGTAGGGACTTCTCGAGAGCGCGCTCGGCCGCTTCCCATTGCGAAGGATCCCCAACTGACTTCTCGGGTTTGGTAGAGAGGTCGGCTTCGAACTCGGTGAACCCGAAGTCGCGCATCCAGGTGGTGACGAACTCGAGATGAAGAGCCAACTCCGAGTCAAGCTGGTCACCCCGGCAAAAGGTGTGGGAGTCATCCTGAGTGAAACCGCGCACTCGCAGCAGGCCGTGCAGAACTCCCGACCGCTCGTGTCGATAGACCGCCCCGAGCTCCGACAACCGTAGGGGTAACTCGCGATAGGACCGACCCCGGCTTCGATAGACGAGGATGTGAAACGGGCAGTTCATGGGCTTGACCCGGTAGAACTCGTTTTCGTCGACCTCCATCCCCGGATACATGTTCTCGGCGTAGAACCCGAGATGACCGGATATGTCCCACAGCACCTCCCGGGCGAGGTGAGGGCTGACGACGAACTCGAAACCGAATCGCTCGTGGAGACGACGCGAGTGGTCTTCGACGATCTTGCGAAACATCCCGCCCTTTTGGTGCCACACCGCCAGACCGGGGCCCAGTTCGCGGGGGAACGAATAAAGGTCGAGCTCCTGGCCAAGGCGGCGATGATCCCGCAGTTCCGCCTCCGCTATGCGGTGGAGGTATTCGGCCAAGGCTTTTTCGCTCTCCCAGGCCGTGCCATAAATTCGTTGCAGCTGCTGACGCTTCTCGTCACCCCGCCAGTAGGCCCCGGCGGTCCGCAACAGCTTGAAGGCCAATAGACGGCCGGTCGACCGAAGATGCGGTCCCCGGCAGAGATCGACGAAGTCCCGATTGCGGTACACCGTCACCTCGGATGCGTTCTCGACCTCGCCAGGATCGACGGAGGCGATGATCTCCTTCTTGAGGGGCTGGTCGGAAAAGAGCTCCAATGCCTCGCCGGCGGAGAGGGCCTCCCGCTCGAACAATTGGTCCTCACCCACGATTTCGCGCATCCGGGTTTCGATTTGCTCGAGGTCTTCGGGCGTGAAGGGTCGACCGATGTCGAAGTCGTAATAGAACCCGTCTTCGATTGCCGGGCCGATTCCGAAGTGGGCTCCCGGGTAAAGGTCGAGCACCGCCTGGGCGAGGATGTGAGCCGCCGAGTGGCGGAGGATATGCCGCCCCTCATCGGTGTCAGCGGTGACGACTCGAAACTTTCCACTCTGTTCGATCGGGCGCCCGAGATCCAGAAGCTGATCGTCGAGAGCGACCGCCACCGCGGCCGCGGCTAGGCGCGGGCCAATCGAAGCGGCGACATCCTCGCCCGTGCGGCCGGCGGGGTGAGAAGTCGTCGTTCCATCTGGGTAAACAAGCTCAATTTGCATGGGTCGTCTCAGCTAGCCTGGCCGAACAAGGGTACCCCTCGGGTGCCCGAGCTCAGTTCCGATTTCTTCCAACCGAACCAGCCAAACAGTCAGAAGCATCCATGGACTTCGAGACCATCCTCAGATCAGTTTCGCCGAGCGCTACTCACGTCGAAGTCTCGGCTGGCGCCAACCGGGTCTTTCGACTGCGAGAGGAAAAGGGCTCCACCAGCATCGTCAAGATCTATGCCACTCCCACCCGCGAGCGCCGGGAGCGACACGCCCTGGTTGCTTTGGACAAGGTGCAGGGAGTTCCCAAGATTCTCAGCCGGGGGATCGACGAAGGGACGGCCTGGATCCAAATGACCGATGGCGGTAACTGGGATTTGGCGTCGCTGCCTCGCAATCTCAACATCCTCCGCTCTGCCGGCCGGGTGCTGCGGGGAGTGCACGAGTCGGACGCTTCCCTGACCAACCTGTCGAATGCGATCGACAACGAGCAGATCGGCGCCCACTTCCGCAACACCATCGAGCGCTTGGGTAAGTACCGACGGCGCCTCAGTCTTCCGGCTGACGTCTTGGACCAGGCTGCTTCGGCCGGTCCTCCCGTCGCCAGCCCCGCCAAACCCGCTCATACGAGACCTTTCCCCAACCAGTTCCTCGTCACGGAAGCCGGACAGGTCACTTTGGTTGACTGGGAGTGGGCAACTGTTGCTCCACCCGAGTGGGATGTGTCGTTGGCGAGTTGGCAGTTCTCGAAGCTGCTCGGCGATGAGGCTGCAAGTGCGTTCCTCGAGGGATACGGAGCGGTTGTGTCGGCCACGCGGCTGAGGAGCTGGATTGCTTATCACTCGGCCATGCTCATGTTGGAAGCAGCCGAAAAGCGGGATGGACGACTGCAGGACCTGGCGCCTCTTGTCGCCGACCTGGCGGACGCAGTCGGCTAGAACGCGAAATCCACCAATCTTCTAGCACGCCTACATAGCCTCCCCATCAGAGGAGGACGCATTTGCTCGAAGCACTCTTGGCGGCAACCGCCACTTCAGGTTTGCTGGTGCTTGCCCGCGGGCACCGACGGCCGGCTGGTCCGGGTGAGATCTGGATTCAGGATTCTGACGACGAGGATCTCCCCTGCCCTTGGTGTTACAGCCAAACCGATGCGCATGACGATCGCTGCGGAAGCTGCGGCCGTCGCTTTGGCTGAGACCACTCAGACAAACCGGACAAAAGAGCGATCGACGTGGTCGACGTAGAAGCCCAGATCCCGGTAGAGGTGAAGTGCCGGCTGGTTATCGGCATCGACGTACAAGAAGGCCTTGTCGATCCCGGCTTTTTCTAAACGGACCAAACCATCCATGATCAATGCCCGGCCCAGTCCCTGGCTCTGGAGCTGGGGAGCAACAGCAATCACGTAGATCTCCCCCTCGCTTTCTCCGACCTTGAGCCAATTGAACCCCGCCAGCTCGGTCCCCCGCCAGGCCATTAACACCATCTGCGGATCGAACCAGTCGCGTTCCATTCGCAGCGCTAACTCGTCCCGAGTCCAGGCACCGTTCTCGGGATGAATGCCGAAAGCCTCATTGTTGAGGCGTAGCAGGTCTGGCTCATCCCTTCCTGGTCGGAAAGATTTGACTTGTACCCCGGGCGGATACGCCGCTGGGGCTGAGAGATACCCGTGGTGCTCCATTTTGAAGAGTTGGCGTTCCTCACCGAAACCCTCCCTCACCGCCGCCCGAGCCAGACCGGGATGAAATAGCCAGGCACGCAGGGCCTTTCCCCCCCGCCGCCTGGCTTCTGCCACGGCCGCCTCGAAGAGGCGGCGATAGTGCTTGTGCTGGCGATACGGCGGTGCAATCGCCATCTCCATGGCCCACCAGTCACTGCTGGCGGGAGTCAATGCCACGAAGGCCACGATTTTTCCCTCGGAGCGACCGACGAGGCCGATCAATTGGGGATCTCGGGTGAGCCCGATCGCTTTGCGCTCGCCTATCGGTCGATGCCCATCGACTCCTTCGACGCTTTCGATCAAAGCCTCGATCTCACTCAAATCCTTTTCGAGTCGGGCCGGTCCGATCTCCATCGCAGGGTCCATGTCGTGGCGACGCTACCTAGGCAAATTCTGGGCGGCTTCTATGCTGATTTGACCCGATGTTTGGCAACTCCTGAGCGCGGTGGGCCTGGTGCTGGGAGGCGGGGGCATCACCGGCGCCGCCTTTGAGATGGCAACTCTCATGGCAATCGAGTTGGCCACGGGGTGGAACTGCAACGACTCCGACGTAGTAGTTGGCACCTCCTCGGGAGCCTTTGTGGCAGCACTCGTCCGTCACGATCGTCTCGACCTCGACTCCCTCGTACTTCCCGACGACGGCCGCACGGAGGTGGCGCTCCGCATCAAGGAACGCACCTATCGATCGCGCCCTGGTGTCCATCTGGGTAAGTGGATGCGGCACGGATTGCTGCCGGGAATGCGAAGGCCCGGCCTGACGCTTCTGCTCGGTTCTCCCGCCCCCTACGACACCACCGG
>DATFFB010000065.1:0-5645 GCA_035250485.1 Acidimicrobiia bacterium | reverse complement strand
CACTGGCACGGTTTTGACAACACCGGCTCTGAGGATGTTGTCCTGGTCTGGGGCTGGAGCGGGGCCGGGTCGCTCGAGGACGCCGGTTACGAAGCGGAAACCAGGTGAGGGTCTGGGACGACGCCGCCGTGCTCGAAGGCACCCGACGGATGTTGGATCGACGTTCGCGTCTCATCGCGGAAGGTGAGCGGATGATCGGCTGGAAGCTTGCCTTCGGAGCCCCCGAGCGGCTTCGACAGTTTGGGCTCGCCGGTCCCCTGGTTGGGTTCCTGGCAGAATCGAATGCAAAGTCGTCGGGGTCGGCAGTGTCCTGTCAGGGCTGGGTCCACCCGGTGGCCGAGCCCGAGATCGCCGTCTACCTGGGCTACGACGTCGAGGAGCCGGACCGGGTGGCGGAGTCGATCTCGGGTCTGGGGGCGGCGATCGAACTGGCCGACGTCGACCCTCCGCCGGAGGACGTCGGAGCGGTCCTCGCGGGCAACATATTCCATCGGGCGGTGATCCTCGATCGGCCAGCCTCTTCGCGTGCGGGTGGCAACGTTGCCGGGATGCGAGCCCGGATCACAAACAAAGGAACCGAGATCGCGGACACCACGGATCTCGAGGCATTGACCGGCAGCCTGGTCTCAATCCTCGGTCATACCTCACGGCTACTGCAAAAGGCGGGGGCTCGGCTCCAGGCGGGGGAGGTGGTAATCGCGGGCTCGATCGTTCCGCCGATTCCCGTGCGACCAGGAGACGAGATCACCTTCGAACTCGTTCCGCTGTCCCCGATCTCGGTGACCGTTTAGAAACCCAGCGCGGGGTGGGTCGAGGTCGTCGGATCCCAGGCCGGTGGGCCGCTTTCGCTGATGTGGGGCCGATCGGCGGCGGTGACCCAAAAGCCGACCAAAGATGCCGGGATCTCGGGATGCGGGTTGAGTGCCCGATGGACCACCCCGATCGGTTCGGTGTACACGTCACCGGCCGAGTAGTGCTCGCTCCGTCCCTCGTACTGAAGGGTGATGAGGCCGCGAAGCAGGACGAAGTAGACGACACCGTTGTGGATGTGCCACGACGCAGTCCTTCCCGGGTTGAGCTCGGAGAGCTGGATGTTGATCCGTGACTCTGGGTCGCGAGGGAGGCGGGTATCGATCTCGTCGAGGAGAACCTGACGTACGTGGTCGGCTCCCTCGGGCAGCAGCCCGGTAATCCGAAGAGCCAGGGATTCGGGGTCGACGGTGAATCTGGTCATGTCATTCTCCTCCTACAGCCTCGAACGTTGATTGGGCACAGCCTCGTGGAGCAGCTCAAGTCTCGCTCGGAGCCTGCGTCCATACGAAAAGCGGCTTGATCCCAAGGAGTACATTGCGAGGAGTTTCAGCGAGAGATGGAGGCGGAGTCGATGAAGGCTGAAGTGATATCTGAGACCGCCAAGCTGTGGGAAAACGACCCGGACAAGGCCAAGGGAACTCCGACGGTGAAGGCACGCTCGGAGGGCGCTCTCGCAGTGATAGAGGCCGGACCATTCTCCTGGCAGGCCGACCTTCCGGCCCCTCTCGGCGGGTCGAACCAGGCCGCCAGCCCTACGGCCCTCCTGCTGAGCGCCCTGGCAGGCTGTGCCGTTGTATTCATCCGCGACACCCTCGGTCCCCAGCTGGGCGTGGAAATCGAAAGCGTCGAGGCCACTGCCTCATGTGAAGCCGACAGCCGGGGGCTGCTGGGCATGGAGGGGGCCGAACCCGATCTCGGAAACATCGGAATCGATATCCGCGTGGTTTCCTCCGACGGAGAGGACGGAGTCAATCGTGTCATGGAAGCCTGGAAGGAGCGCTGCCCGATCTACCTATCTCTCATCAAGCCGATGAACGTGCGGGTCGACTTCGGCACGGTGAACGCCTAGGGAAAGGGCATACGCCGCAAGTGTTGGGTCCGTGGCTCCCATCCATGTAAACGGGGTCGATCTCGAATTTGTAGACGAGGGTTTTGGTGTCCCGGTGGTGTTCTCGCATGGAGGTGGCTTGGATCTTCGGTATTGGGAACCACAACGGAAGGTATTCGCCCGGCGCTACCGATTCGTTGCCTATAGCCACCGCTTCCACGGCACCTGTTCATGGCCTGCGCACGGCGATTACTCGGCCGACGCGCACGCGGCCGACCTGGTGGCGATCATCCGTCGGTTGGAAGCGGGGCCCGTCCATCTCGTCGGCTTCTCTACGGCCATAACCCTTCGGGCCACTCTGCATCAGGGCGACCTCGTTCGCAGTCTGACGATTATCGAACCAAACGTGCCGTGGCTGCTAGAAGGCAGTCCTGAGGGAGAGGCTGTCCTTGCATGGTGGCGCGACGAGAACGAACGCGTTCGGTCCGCGGCAGAAGGCGACGACGAGCTCGTTGCCAAGCTGTGGTTTGAGCTCGTCAATAACAGAGGGCCCGGTGCATTCGACGCTCAGCCTGAGGCTCTCCGCAGAATCTGGCTCGACAACATCAAGGCGAGGCGACCCGCCGCTCCGCCGCCGAAGCCAGTGACTTGCGAGCAACTCGGGGCCATCTCGACGCCAACGCTTGTGGTGGGGGCTGAGTACGGCATGCCCTACTCGCGCCGGATCGTCGACAGGCTCGCCGGGTGTATCCCCGGCAGCCAGTTGGTCGTTCTGCCTTCTGTGACGCATTTCATGAGCTACCAAGAGCCAAACCTGTTCAACGAGACCGTCCTGGACTTCATCGAACAACATTGACGAAGGCGATCTCCCCAACATCGCCGTAGTCGTTCGATTGCCTAGAGGATCCCAACGTTGGGTCACAGCGCGATTGCGGTGGGACAGCGTCGTGTCTCTCAGGACAGAAGGACGATCGTGGCTCCCACCAGGACCAACAGCACTCCGGCAAAGAAGCGGGGATTCATTCGCTCGAATGGCTGATGGAACATGACTGGTACTAGGGCTATGACGAAGAGCACTGACAGCTGCTGGATGGTGATGGCGATGGCGATAGTGGTGAGATCAAACGACAGCCATTGAGACGACACCGCGATCGCCCCGCAAAGACCAGCGAACATGATCCAGCGAACCGCAGTGATGGGCACGGGTCGCCCCCACCTCCCAGTGATGGTGAGGAGCAATGCGTAGACCACGACGCTCGAGGCGAGACCGATGGTCAGGCCTTCCACCGGGTGGTCGAATCTCTCCAGACCGAGACGGATCAAGAGCGGAGTGGATCCCCAGATCAACGCCACGCCAAGGGCGAACCAGGGTCGGCGCCACTCCGACCCCGAGACCCTTCCACTGAGAGAGATCAGCGCTACTCCCACCACAGCGAGCCCCACACCCGCGGCGATCGCCACCGTGAGTGGCTCGTCGAGAGCGACCGCCGCCACCAGGGTGCCGATGATCGGGGCTGCCGAAACCAAAGCACCGGTGCGGGCGACTCCGATGGCCTGTTGGCTGAGGGCCAGAAGGGTCCAGCCCCCAACGAAGTGAAAAAGCGTGGCCACGCCGAAGATCACGACGGCAGACCATGGAGCCGAAAACAGCAACCCGAAGTCGCCAAAGAACGCGATTCGCAGCAATAGGACGATCTCGACTGCGACCAGCAACCCGAAAGCGGTTCGATAGGCATCGACGAGTTGGTTCGCTTTTCTGTTGGAGACCTGGAGGAAGGCGAACCCGATCGCCGCTACCAGAGCCCAGAGGGCCCCGCTCAATCGACGTCGCTCAGTGCCTCGGCGAGTGCCTTCACCGTATCCCCATCGTGGGCTCCACCGAGCCCGAGGACCACCACGTCGAGCCCGGCATCGAACATGGCTGCGGAACGCTTTGCGACCTCGACCGGATTGGGATCCGGAGCCACCGAGAGATGGCTTGAGCAAGATATCTCTTTTGGATCTCTCCCCACGTTGTCACAGTGACGCCACAACACGTCACGTAGCCGAAGCCACTCGTCCTTCTCCTCTTCGACGAAGAGGGCATCCCACATCGAGGCGAAGCGGGCGGCCAGACGAAGCGTCCGCCGCTCTCCTCTGCCTCCGATCACAATCGGCGGACGAGGCTGCTGAACGGGCTTGGGCTCGTTTCGGGCATCGCTGAGCTGATAGAAGCGACCATCGAAGTTCGATTTCTCTTCGGTCAGCAAGAGGTGGATAACCTCGGTGCCCTCTTCAAAGCGTGTCATCCTCTGATCAACGGTGCCGAGGTCCAACCCGTAGGCGTCAGCCTCCAATTCGTACCAGCCGGCGCCGAGACCGAGCTCGAGACGGCCTCCTGAGAGGATGTCAAGCGATGAGGCCATTGATGCCAGGACGGCGGGATGCCGGAAGTGCATGCCGTTGACCATGGTTCCTACTCGGATCCGATTGGTCGCCTGGGCGAGGGCGGACAGGGTTACCCAGGCTTCGAGGCAGGGCCCATCGGTGTCGCCCCGGATCGGGTAGAAGTGGTCGAAGTTCCAGGCCGATTCGAAGAGGTCGATACTGTCGGCCGCTTGCCACACCTCCAGCATCCGATTCCAGGTGGTGTGATGGGTTGGGGTCTTCACTGCGAAACGGGCCATTGTCAAACCACCGGGTTGGTGAGGGTGCCGATCGGATCGATGGTGACCTCGACGACGTCTCCCGGACGGAGATAACGGGGGGGATCAAATCCCGCCCCCACCCCCGGCGGGGTGCCGGTGGCAATCACATCTCCGCGCTCCAGGGTCATAACCGACGAGAGCGTGGCGATCAGGGTGGGAATGTCGAAGATCAGATCGGCGAGAGATCCCCGCTGCCGGACTTCGCCGTTCACCGACGTGCGAATGGCGAGTTGACGAACGTCGCCGATTTCGTCGGTGCTGACTATGCAGGGTCCCATGGGGCAGAAGGTATCGGGAGCCTTTCCCGTCAACCATTGCCCGTGTCTCTTTTGCAGGTCGCGTGCGGTGACGTCGTTGACGATGGTGTAGCCGAAGACGTGGCTCATGGCGTCCTCGGGCTGGATCCTCTTGCCGCTCTTGCCGATCACGACCGCTAGCTCGCCCTCGTAGTCCGTAGTCGAACTGGGATCGTTGCTGGTGTCGATGCTCTGACCAGGGCCGATCACCGCAGTCGGCGGCTTGCTGAAGATGATCGGGAACGCGGGCGGCGGCTCCGCCCTGGCATCGGCACCCGGCAGTTCCCGTACGTGTTCGAGGTAGTTCTTCCCGATGGCGAACACGTTCTTCTGGAGGCGAAGCGGCGCCAGGAGGGTGACCTCGGTCAACGGCACCCGGGTCCCATCGAGCGCTGATCGGGATGGGCCCATGACCAGGCTGATCAGCGCCGCGGTGTCGTCCGGCGGGTCGAGGCTTGCCGACATATCGAGGACATGACCGTCTTCCAGCAATCCCGACCGAGGGCCATCTTTCCCGAGAAACCTCACCAATCGCAAAGCGATCCTCCTTGGGCACGACGGACCGGCGATACCCAGCTTTCTTTGCGGCCCGCGGGGCGATGCTATATCGTGCCAAGGCGGTTAAGCAATCGATTGCCTAGCCCGCTCAGGAGGACCGGATGGCACCGCGGCTTTCGACCGGATCGATGGAATACTGGTCGGCGTGACCTGGGGTAGGCGGCGCGCCAGCCGAACAGCGGGCGCGGTGGGGAATATCACGTATGCCTCTGAAATCCCCGCCTCCCGGCAACCTCAGGCCGG
>DATFFB010000064.1:0-6380 GCA_035250485.1 Acidimicrobiia bacterium | reverse complement strand
GGCCGGTTTGCACTCTCCAGAGGGCGGCGTAGAGGCCTCCGCCAGCTACCAGCTCGTCGTGGGTGCCGGCCTCGATCAAACGTCCGTCGTCGAGGACATGTATGCGGTCGGCGAAGCGAACGGTCGAAAGTCGATGGGCGATCACGATCACGGTCCGGTCCTTGCCGACGATGTCGAGCGAGTGCTGGATGGCGGCTTCAGTCTCGTTGTCAACCGATGAGGTGGCCTCGTCCAGCACCAAAACCGGAGGATCGCGCAGAATCGCCCGCGCGATCGAAAGTCGCTGGCGCTGTCCACCGGAGAGCTTCTGACCACGTTCGCCCACGATGGTGTCGTAACCGAGTGGCAATTCCTCGATGAATTCCGTCGCCTCGGCCAGGGCGGCGGCCTCTTCGATCTCGGCTTCGGAGGCGTCAGGACGCCCATAAGTCAGGTTCTCACGCACCGTCCCCTGAAAAAGGAAGACGTCCTGGCCGACATAACCAATCGAGTGACGGACCGATTCGAAGGAAAGCCCCCGCAGGTCATTGCCATCAAACGTGATGCGCCCCGAGGTGGGGTCGTACAACCGCAGCAGGAGCTTGACCAGAGTCGATTTCCCCGCTCCGGTGGCGCCGACGATGGCATGGGTCTCGCCGGCCGGGACCAAAAGGCTCAGATTGTCGAGAACCAGACGCCCGTCGGAATAGGCGAAGTCGACGGACTGAAATTCGATCTCGCCCTGAACCGGATGTGGCAGTCGCCCCGCCCCCGGGCGGATGGTGGGAGCCACCGCCAGTAGGTCGAGAATGCGTCGAGTCGATGCCATCGCCCGCTGATAAAGGTCGAAGGTCTCGCCCAGCCTGGTCAACGGCCACAACAGACGTTGGGTCATGTAAACCAGGACGGAGAAAACGCCCACCTCCATGGCGCCAGCCAAGGTTGCGCGTCCGCCCAGGATCAACGTCAGCGTGAAGCCACAGAGAATGGCGAGTCGAATGATTGGGACGAAGGCCGAGGACAATCGAATCGCATCCCGGTTGGCCACGCGATAACGGTCCGACATCCCTTCGACCCGCTCCGATTCGCGGTCCTCGGCTGAGAAGGCACGAATGGTGGCGATCCCGCTCAGGTTGTTGGCAAGCAGAGCGCCGAGGTCACCGGCGCTCTCCCGCACCTTCTGATAGCGCGGCGACAAGCGCTTTTGGTACATGACCGACCCCCAGACGATCAGCGGGATAGGGAGAAAGGCCACCAGCCCCACCATCGGTGAGGCGGCGAAAAAGACGACACCGACGAAGACGACATTGACGAGAGTGCGGATGAAATCGGAAGCTCCGACGTCGAGGAAACGTTCGAGCTGGTTGACGTCGTCGTTGAGTATCGAGAGCAGTCCGCCGGTGGACCGATCTTCGAACCAGGCAATCTCGAGCTCCTGAACATGGCGATAGGCATCCATTCGAGCTTCGTGCTCGATGGTCTGAGCCAGATTCCGCCAGCCGAGATTGGCGATGTATTCGGTGACCGACTCGATGAGCCAGATGATGAAGTTGATCAAGGCCAGGACCAGCAATTGCTCGAAGCGGCCTGAGATATCGAAAGCTCGGCCTACGAACGAGTCTGCGCCCCGGACCACCACGTCCACCGCGGCGCCGATCACCAATTCGGGGAGAACGTCGGCCAGTTTGTTCAGGACCGACAACGTCGTGGCCCACACGACCTTCTTGCGGTGAGGACCCGCGTAGTGCCAGAGCCTGCGGAGCGGGGATGAACGCTTGTTCACGTGGCTCTAGTTTCGTAGATGTTCAGGTAATGCTTTTCGCCATGTGTCGGTGGCGAGGGTGAGATCCACCGCCGCCCGAACTCCACCGCGATCAAACACGATGGCGTCGCCCCCCATCGTCCCAATCCGGAGGAACGGCACTCCCACCTCACTGCATATGGCGATGATGGTGTCGTCCGCCCCCGCCGGGGCCACGGCCAGGAAGCGGTGAGGGTCTTCGCTGAATAGGAACCGCCAGTCGCTGTAGGCCACCGATGCTCCCACCCCCGAAGCGATGCAGATCTCGGCCAGAGCCAGGCCCGAACCTCCCATCGAAACGTCGTGGAGGACCGGAATGCCGGCCTCGGCCAGTCTCCGGGCGGCGGCCACCGCCGCCCGACCCATGGCGCGATCAGGGCCGGTGGGTCGCCCGCCGACGTGGCCGAAGGTGACCTTCTCGAACGCCGACCCAGCCAAGTTCGGTGCCCATTCGTTTCCGACCAGATAGATCGCCATCTCCGGCTCGGCCCGATCGAGCCGGGGAGGTGGCAGTAACAGTTCTTCCACCAAACCCAGCATCCCGATCACCGGTGAGGGGTATATGTCGAGACCGTCGGTCTCGTTGTAGAACGAGACATTGCCGCCCACCACCGGCACCCCCAGCGCTTCGCATGCTTCGGAGATGCCTTCGACAGTCTCCCGGAATTGCCACATCACCTCCGGCTTTTCGGGATTTCCGAAGTTGAGGTTGTCAACCACCGCCAGCGGCTCGGCTCCCACCATTGCCACGTTGAGCGCCGCCTCCCAGACGAGGCGGGCCGCGCCCCGGCGAGGGTCGAGGTAGCAAACCCTGCCGTTGCCGTCGGTGCTGACGGCGAGGCCGCGGTCGGTTCCCTTCAATCGAAGCAGGGTGGCGTCATGGCCCGGGCCCACCACCGTGTTGAGGAACAACATGTGATCGTATTGCTCGTAGATCCATGCCTTCGATCCGAGCTCGGGTTCGGCCAGCAGCTGCAACAAGCTGGTGGCGATGGCGGGCTGGGCGACGAATTTGATCGTGTTGGACCAAAGGTCTTCCATCCATCCGGGCTCGCCCAGCGGCCGGTGATAGAACGGCGCTTCGGTGGTGAGGGATTGGGCGGGGATGTCGACCACGACTTCACCGGCGTGAGAGACCACGATATTTTCCGAACTCGTGACCTCGCCCACCACCGATGCCTCGGTTTCCCATCTCCGGGCGACTTCGATCACGGCGTCGACCCGGTCGGGATGAACAAAAGCCATCATCCGTTCCTGCGATTCCGACATCAGCAACTCGGGCGCGGTCATCTCGGGCTCGCGGGTGTGGAGCCGGTCGAGGTCGACGGTGATCCCGTGTCCGGATCGGGAGACGGGCTCGCTGATGGCACAGGAGAGACCGGCTGCTCCGAGGTCCTGGACGCCCACGACGAGCTTGCGCCGGTAGAGCTCGAGGCAGGCCTCGATGAGTTTCTTCTCAGCGAACGGATCTCCAACTTGAACCGAGGGCCGCTTCTCTAGGGAGGTCGCGTCGAAGGACGCCGAAGCGAGGACCGAGGCGCCCCCGATCCCGTCGCGTCCAGTGGGAGCGCCCAGGAGAACGGCAATCGTCCCCGGCGGGCCCGAAGTGGCGAGCACCAGGTCCTCGGCCCGCAGGAGACCGAGACACATGACGTTGACGAGGGGGTTGTCCGAGTAATGCTCGGCGAAGGCCAGCTCACCTCCGACCGTCGGGACCCCGACGGCGTTGCCGTAGGCGGCAATCCCACCCACAACTCCCGCGAACAGATATCGGTTGCGCGGTTGATCGAGGGGGCCGAAACGCAGCGAATCCCAAAGGGCTATCGGTCGGGCTCCCATCGTGAAGATGTCACGGATGATCCCCCCTACCCCAGTGGCCGCTCCTTGATGGGGCTCCACGAACGAGGGATGGTTGTGGCTTTCAATCCGTAGGGCCGCCAACCACCCCTCCCCGACATCGACGACCCCGGCGTTCTCCCCGGGACCGACTACCACCCAAGGCGCCTCGGTGGGAAACCGGCGCAGGTGGACCCGAGATGATTTGTAGGAGCAGTGCTCCGACCACATCACCGAGTACATCGCCAGTTCCGATCGACTCGGCTCCCGGCCCAGACGGTCAAGTATCTGCTGGTACTCGTCGTCGGTGAGACCGAGGCGGGCGTGGAGGGTGAGCACCTCGCCCTCATCGGGCTGGAGGTCGACTTCTTCGGTCCTCATGCCGCCGCGGCTTGGAGAAAAGAGCCGAGGAGGAGGTTGCCGTCGGCGGATCCCAGCCAATCGGCGGACGCACGCTCGGGATGAGGCATTACTCCGACTACGTTGCCGGCCTCGTTGGCCACTGCCGCCGCGGCGTGCTCCGACCCGTTGAGGTTGTCACGGTAGGTCAGGACGACTCGCACCGCTCTCGACCCGGCGACGAAGTTCCCTTCGTAGGAATTAAGCGGTAAGCGGAGATGAGTGCCCGGTTGCATGCCCGTCGTAAGGATTGAGCCTTGGTCGGTGACCTCGAGGTCGACCCATTTGCACAGGAAGGAGAGACCGCGGTTGGCGATGAAGCCTCCCGGAAGCAGCCCGGCCTCGCAAAGGATCTGGAAGCCGTTGCAGATCCCGAGCACCGGTCGGCCTGCCTCGGCCATGCCCGCCACGCTTTTCATCACCGGCGAGAAACGGGCGATGGCACCGGTTCGCAGGTAGTCACCGTGGGCGAAGCCCCCGGGAAGGACTACGCCATCGAATCCGGCAAGGTCGGAATCCGAGTGCCACACGATTTGGGCATCGGCGCCGAGGTTGCCTAACGCCTCGGCGGTGTCGAGTTCACAATTGGTTCCCGGGAAGAGGACCACGGCGACCTTGGTCATGCTTCGACCTCGACCGTGTAGTCCTCCAAAACCGGATTGACCAGGAGGCGATTGCACATCTCCATAGCCCGCTCCCGGGCGTGGTTAGCGTCATCTCCTTCGATCTCGAGAGTGATAGAGCGGTCGAAGCGAACGGTGCTCACCTCGTTGTACCCGAGATCGGCCAACGCCTTTTTCACCGTCGCACCTTCGGGATCGGCGATCTCCGGGCGCCGCGTGATGGCCACCCTGACCCTCAAGCAACGCCCCGCAGATAATCGTCGAATTCACGTTCGGTAATGCGCTCATACGCCTCGATGTAGCGTGCGCGTGTTCCCGCGATCACCGACTGCGGAAGGTGGGGTGCGGGCGGGGTCTGGTTCCAACCGCTCTGGTCGAGCCAATCGCGGACATACTGCTTGTCGAAGGAGGGGACATCGCCTCCCGGGGCCCACTCGCTCGCCGGCCAGTAGCGCGATGAGTCGGGAGTGAGCACCTCGTCGATCAAGATCAGCTCGTCTCCGATGGTGCCGAACTCGAACTTGGTATCGGCGAGGATCACCCCTCGCCTGGCGGCATGAGCGGAGGCGGCGAGATAGATCTCGATCGACCTGCGGCGCAGTTCCTCGTAGGTCTCGTCGCCCACTAAGTCGCGCGCTCCCGCTTCGTCGAGATTCTCATCGTGTCCTGTGGCGGCCTTGGTGGCCGGCGTGAAGATCGGTTCCTCGAGGCGATCGGCGAGGCGCAGCCCTGGCGGCAGATGTTCGGTGGTCGGGCCACCGCCGTCGCGGTACTCGCGCCAGGACGATCCGTAGAGATAGCCTCGTACCACGCATTCCATGGGAATGACCTCGGCGCGTTGCACCACCATCGACCGGCCCACCCAATCGAGCGGAACGTCGAGCTCGCCGAGATCCGTACCCAGTAGGTGGTTGGGGGTCTCCAGAAGGTCGAAGAAAAAGAGCGAAAGTGCGGTCAGCACCCGCCCTTTGTCGGGAATCGGATCGGGGAGGACCACGTCATAGGCGCTGATCCGATCAGTGGCGACGAGGAGAAGGCGATCGTCGTCGATCGCAAAGATATCCCGCACTTTGCCGGCTCCGACCTGGCTGAGCCTTGCTTCTCCCACGGCCGACGATCCTACCGGGACGGTACTGTCCATCGATGCCTCAGAAATTTCGCGATCAGTGATCGACCGCGCCCGGGTCGAAGCGCGACTGACCAATGACAGCTACGCCGCCGGCCTCGGCATTCACCTGGTGGAAGTGACCGAGGACACCCTGACGGTGGGAATGACCGTGACCGACCAGCTCACCAATTTTCATGGCGCTACCCACGGCGGGGCGGTCTTCAGCCTGGCTGATTGCGCATTGTCGCTTTACGCCAATTCCTACCCCGAGGACGCATCGGCCATCGATACCCACATGGTGTTCTCCGCCGCCAGTCGCAGCGGCGACGAGCTCACCGCCACTGCCTCCGAGGTTCATCGCGGTCGGCGGTTGGCGACCTATCGCATCCTGGTGAGGCGGACCGATGGCAGGGTCGTCGGCCACTTCACCGGAACCGTCTTTATCGGCTCCTAATCGTTCTTACCTAGGTTCGCGCCCCTAAACCCGGGGGTTTTTACTGACTCCTATGTCAAGCAGCCCGAGTCGAAACGCTCTGTCGGCTCGTCTGCGCCTCAGCCAAGAGAGTGCGATAGACGACGTCGGAGAGTCGCCGCTTTAGTGCTCTGATCGCCTCTTTGCGCGTGTCCCCTCCAG
>DATFFB010000063.1:0-5631 GCA_035250485.1 Acidimicrobiia bacterium | reverse complement strand
TATCAGCAGTGGTTGAAGACGAGCGAGGTTCCCAAACTCTTCATCGAGGCCGATCCCGGCTTCTTCTCGGCAGGCATCGCCGCCGCGACCGCCCGCTGGCCCAACCAGGACACCGTCAAGGTGCGCGGCCATCACTTCCTCCAGGAGGACTCGGGACCCGAGATTGGGAAAGCCATCGCCACCTGGCTCGCCGGCTAGGTGCCGCTTCCCAACCGGGTCGACCCCTGGGGCGACCTCCATGCCGTCGCCGCCCGGGGAATCTTTACCGGCAATCGCGGCTGCTTGGTCAACGATGATGGCGAGCTGGCCCGCCACCACCAGAGCAGCGCCTGGATCACCTGCCGCCTGGCGTTCAAAGGTTGGAAGCACCCCCTCACCCAACCCCACACCTGGACCCCGCTCTTCTTCCTCGACGAAGCAGTCGCCCTCGCCGCCGGACACCGCCCTTGCGCCCTTTGCCGGCGGGCGGACTTCAACTCCTATCGCCGCGCCATCGCCGAGGCCGAGGGTCTGGCTCGGCCTCCGACTGCCAGAGAGATCGACCAGCGCCTCGCCTCCGAGCGTCTGACCCCGGGCCGCGGCCTCTCCCGGGCCGGGGACCGCAAGACCTGGCGGGCGCTCCTCCCCAGTCTCCCGTCCGGCACCATCATCGCCAGCGGCGACGGTACTCCTCAGCTGATCGATGTCGACGGCCACCGGGCCTTCCGATTCGAGGGATGGGAAGCGCCGATCACGATCAGCACCCCCGATGTCGAAGTCATCACCCCACCTACATCGGTTTCCGCTTTCCGCGGAGGATTCGTATGGACCGCTTAACTGGGGGAGGCAGATGACCTTCGTATCGCGGGGTTTCAAGGGGAGACGTCAGGTGGAGGCTGCCCCCGACCGGGTTCCGCCCGGTCAGTACGTCACGGACGATTTTCCCGTGCTCTCCGCCGGACCCACGCCGCTCATTCTTACCGAGAACTGGCGGTTCACCATCACAACCGAAGCGGATGAGGAGCTCACCTGGAATTGGGATGAGTTCCAACAGCTCCCCCACGAGCAAGTGACTGTCGACATCCACTGCGTCACCAAGTGGTCAAAGCTCGACACCCGCTGGGAAGGTGTTTCCATCGACACGCTGCTCGAAGGCGTGAGGACATCGGCCCACTTCGCGCTGGCCTACTCCCATGGTGGTTACACCACCAATCTCCCCCTGGCCGATCTCACCGGGGGCAAGGCCTGGGTGGCCCTCAACTACGAGGGGGTGCCGCTCCGACCTGAGCACGGTGGCCCTGCCCGGCTCCTGGTCCCCCATCTCTATTTCTGGAAGAGCGCCAAATGGGTGCAGGGGCTGCGACTCACCGACAAGGAGTCGCCCGGTTTCTGGGAGTCCTATGGCTATCACATCTACGGGGATCCATGGAGAGAACAGCGGTACGCGGGCGACTGAGCTGGCTCCTCGCCGACGTAGTCGAGTTGATCCCAGAGACTCCCCGGGTCAAGAGCATCCGCCTCCGCGTCCCCGGCTGGCCGGGTCATCTTCCCGGTCAGCATGTCGACCTCCGTCTCACCGCCGAGGACGGCTATCAAGCTCAGCGCAGCTATTCCATTGCAAATCCCCCCGCGGGCGAAAACGTCACCATCACCGTCGAACTGGTCACCAACGGAGAGGTGTCGTCATACGTCCACGAGGAACTGCGGGTGGGTGATCGAATGGAGTTGCGGGGACCGATCGGGGGCTATTTCGTTTGGGAACCGGCTCGGGGCGGACCGCTCCAGCTCGTGGGCGGGGGAAGCGGTTTGGTGCCCTTGATGGCCATGGCCCGCTCGTTAGGCGATGCCGAAGCTGCCGTTCCGGCGCGGATGCTGGTTTCGGCCCGGACCCAGGAGGACCTGATCTATCGCCAAGAACTCTCCCGGCTCCCGACCGAGCTACCCGATCTTCGCATCGACTACACCCTCACGCGTTCCCAGCCCGATGATTGGAAGGGATATGACCGTCGGGTCGACCGGGCGATGCTCGGCGAGACGACCTTCGACGCCGACCAGAATCCGCTGATCTTTGTGTGCGGTCCAACCGGCTTTGTGGAAACGGTGGCGAACATCTTGCGCGAGCTCGGCCACTCGGCAGAACAAATCCGCACCGAGCGTTTCGGGCCCACAGGAGGGTGACCATGATCGACGATGACCGCCATCTCGACGGCAATTCCATCGGCGGCCTGCTGCAGGAGCTCTTCGGACGGGAGATGACCCATCAGCTCGGATGCTGCGGCAATTGTGGGGCGGTCAACCCGCTGGGGGCGACAGTGGTCTACCTGGATGCGCCCGGCTCGGTCGTTCGTTGCCCAGCTTGCGGAAGCGTGTTGGTGGTGGCAGTGGCTTTGCCCACCGGAGTCCGGGTAAGCATCGAATCACTGCGCTGGATCGATCTGGCGGAGATCGGAGGCTGAGGCACCGACTTACCGGGGCATTTCTCCTTGTTTGTAACGGTGCCGTAACGTGACGCCCGCACAGTGGGCCCGAGGCGAGGAGATCAGTCGATGAGGAAACGGATTCGATCCGCGGGGAGGTGGACCTGGATCGGGGGGTTGGTGATCTCGCTGGTGGTGGCCGGGTGCGCGTCGCCCGGCAGCGATGCGATCACCGTCCGGGTCGACTATTCCCACGACGAGTTCAACACCCAGTTCATTCAGTACTTTCCCGACCAAATCCAAGTCCACCCGGGAGACACGGTCCGCTTCGTCCAGGATTGGACAGGCGAGGCCCACACCGTCACCTTCGGCACCGAGCTGAACGAGGCGCTCGAGACCACTCGCCCCCTGATCGAACAGTACGGTCACCTCCCCGAGGACCAGGTGCCGCCGGAGATCTTCGAACAGTTCTTGGCGGCGGAGTGCACACTGCCGGTTCTCTTCAGCGAGTGCGAGGCACCGCCGAGCGAGTCAGAGGCGACCGGCGAGTCGGACCCCGTAGGAGCCGATTCGGAAGAGGAGTTTCCACCGATCGACCAGCGCATCGCCCAACCCTGCGTGATCGAGGAGGGAGCGATTCCCACCGACGGCTCCCCGTGCCCCAACCAGGAGTTGGGAACCTTCGACGGGACCGAGTCCTTTTACAACAGTGGCTTCATCGGTTTCGAGACCGACCGCGAGAACGTCTTCAACCTCGAGGTCTCGGATTCGATCGCCCCCGGGGTTTATCCGTTCTTTTGTGCCGTGCACGGCTCCTTTCAGAACGGGGTGATGGAAGTTGTGCCCGCCGACCAGCCCATCGCCTCCCCCAGTGAAGTCAACGAACAGACCCGTGAGGATTTGAACGAGGTGGTCGAGCCGTTCCGGCAGGTCTTCGCCCAGGCCCAGGGAGGCGAGATCGTGATGGGAGGCGAATCTTTCAGCGGCAACTTCAGCGGCCTCGTCGACGAACAAGTCCAGGGACTGCTCAACGAGTTCGTGCCCGAAACCATCACCACCGAAGTCAACGAACCAGTGACCTGGCTTATGTTCGGACCGCACTCGATCAGCTTCGACGTCCCCGAATACTTCCCCATCTATGACGTCCAGGAAGATGGGAGTGTGACCGCCAACGATGAGATCTTCTTGCCCGCCGGCGGCGCTCCCGATATAACGGTGCCGAGCCGGCCGGGGCTCGAGGAGCCCGAAGACCCCTCAGAGCCGCTGGTTATCGATGGGGGCTCCTGGGACGGATCGGGTTTTTGGTCCTCAGGTGTGCTCTTCAGCGATGCTTATGTTCAATACACGCTCCGGTTCTCCACTCCCGGAACTTATCGCTATGCATGCCTGATCCATCCGCCGATGGTGGGGACGATCGAAGTCAGCGGCTAAAGCGATGACCGAGGGTCCGGCTCGGCACAGAACGGCGGACACGGTCTTCTTTGCCGGATTCGTTCTCTACCTGCTCGGGTCTCTGTTCGTCCTGGTGCAAGGGGCGATGGCCGTGGTGGCTTCGGTCTCACCGGCCTTCCACGAGACCCTTCATATCGAGGGCCTCGGCACCGGCTTCTGGGCTCGGGTGGCGACGCGGGCCGCCGACGCGTCCCACGAGGTTCCCAGCGCCCTCCAGATCGTCTGGGATTACCTGTTCAGCCTCCTCAACTTGGGATTGGCAGCCGTCCTGCTCTGGCTTCGCTCCCGGGATTGGACCGCGCGTCTCCTCGCCTTGGCGCTGGTGGGAGCCGCCGGGGTCTTCAACCTCACCTCGCAAGCGGTGTTGGAATGGATACCTTTCACCCCGCTCGAGACCTTCGCCCAGGTGGCGGCCCACGTCATCGCCGGCCTTGCCTACGTGTTCGCCCTCCTGCTATTTCCCGATGGCCGGCCGGTGCCTCGCTGGAGACCGGCCCGGGTTCTCCCCCTCTATGCGGCTCTCACCCTGGTGGTGGTATTTCTCTCCCTCCGCCTGGAGGGGGAATCACGCCCGGCCACATTGCTCCTCTTCTTCGGGCTGATGGTCCCCGCCACCGGCGCCGCCGCTCAGGCCTACCGGATCTTCAACACGGAGGATGCCACCGGCCAGGCGCAAGCCCGCCTGCTCTTTTGGGCGCTTCTTCCCTCGGTGGGGTTCGGGATCGTCTTCTTGATCCTGCATGGGTTCTCACCTGTCGCCAACGTGCTCGCCGGTCGGAACATCCCCGACCCCCCGGTGACTCTCTACCGAAGCTTTCAGCCCGCTTTCGCCCTGATCCCGGTGGCCCTCTTCCTCGGCATCCTCCGCTATCGGATCTGGGACATCGAGCGGCTGCTCAATCGGACCACGGTCTACGCCGTCGCCACTGCTTTCCTCACTGCGGTTTACGCCGGCTTTGTAGTCGTCGCCCAGCTCCTGTTGGGGAACGTCGCCGCTTCGCCGTTGATCGACTCGAAGCCGGCCGTGGCCATCACCAGCTTCCTGCTCCTCGGTGCCTTCCGCCCGGTTCGGGACCGGGTGCAGGTCTTCATCGACCGGCGCTTCAATCGGAGTCGATACAACGCCCAGGTGACGGTGGAGAGGTTCGTTGAAGATCTTCGTCATGAAGTCGACCTGGTGGGGGTGGTGGAAAAGCTCGACCAGGTGCTGGTCGAGGTGATCCAACCCCGACACCTCTCGCTCTGGGTGAGCGAACCCACCCCCCGGTCGCCGAGCTAGCGCCGCCCGTTATGCGGGCGGGATGTTCTGGTTGTGGTGGAAGACATTGTCGGGGTCGTAGCGGCGTTTGATCTCCCGCAACCGATCCCAGGTCGATCCCGGATAAGCCGCTCGCACCCGCTCGGGCCCCTCGTCGCCGAGGAAACCGGTGTAGGCCCGTGCTTCATAGTCCTCGTCGTAAAGGCGCATCACATTCGTGACCCAGGGGAGGTATTGCTCCTCGTCTTCGGGCCGCTCGAACATCGCCGCCGCCGTAGCCATCAACTTGCGACGCCGGTGGCCAAAGGCTGTCGCCTCGGCCGGGACCCGGGCCATTGCTCCCCCCAGCACCCGGAGCTGACACGCCGCCATCATCGCCGGCGAGCTGGCGACCTCGGCCAAGATCCGCTCGATCGTGAGGTCGGAGATCTCGTCGATGAAGGTGGTCCGTCCGGCCGCCACCGGGTGGAACTCCTCCTCTTCGGGCATGTACATCTCCGCATAGGTCATCGGCCGCACCATGTC
>DATFFB010000062.1:0-4834 GCA_035250485.1 Acidimicrobiia bacterium | reverse complement strand
CCTCTGTGGGGGAAAGGTGCGACTGCTCGCCTCAGATCTCCACTGTCTCTACTACTCCGACCTGGGGGAGGCGGTTCCTCCCGCCATCCGAAGCCTGGTGCTGGCGAGGGATCTGGGGATGTGTTCGATCGAGGGCTGTCGTTCCCGTTACCGCTTACAGATCCACCACCTCCATCCCCGCTCCCGGGGTGGGGGCCATCATCCCGAAAACCTCATCACCCTTTGCTGGTATCACCATCACGTCGCCATCCACGGGATGGGGATGGAGATCGACCCCGAGTCCCCGGTTCATCGGAGGAGGCTGCGCTGGCCGGGAGGACCAGATCCGCCGCCCGGCAAACGCAAGTCATCTGACCTCGAATCAGTCTCCCAATCCGTCGACCAACTTCACCAGACACTCGTCGCCAATCGCTAGCAGTTAGCGCTATATGCACGAAGCGCGGTGAACTTCGCGTTGCCGACCGAGGCCGAATGGCTGTAGTAACCAATCGATTCAGTGCCTCCGAACGAGCAAGCCCATTCCGATCCCTTACGCAGGCTGGCAGTAGATTCGCTGGTGTGACGGCTGCGGACTTCCACGCACTGGCTGCAAGGGTCTTTGAGGCCTATGACGATGGCAACTACGCCGCCGCACTGGCCGCCCTCAATGGCGGGAGGTCCGAGCATCCCGACCGCGACTCCGACCTCACGTTCTGGGCGGCATGCCTTCGTGCGCGTTTGGGTGAGACCAACGAAGCCCTGGCCGAACTACAAGACGGCATCAAGCGTGGCTTATGGTGGTCACCGGGGGCGTTGGTGGATAGCGATCTCGATCCGGTTCGGTCAACGTCTCGTTGGAAGACCATCCTTAGCCACTGCGAAGCTACCGCTGCCGAGCGCCTGACACACCGACCCGGACCGCTGATTCGCGTCGCCGATCACGGCCGAGGCACAGTCATCGTCATCCAAGGTGCACGAGCGAGATATGAAGAAGTCTCGGACACGTGGCAAGCAGCAATCCCCCTTGAGTGGACGGTTGTCACGCCAGCAGCCACTGAGCCAGTCATGAATGGGACCTGGGCTTGGCCACACTCCATCGAGGACGCCGCAAGAGGCCTGATGGACGACTTGGCCGAAATCGAGATCGAGGAGCCGCTTGTCCTCGGCGGATTCTCAATCGGCTCGGCCATCGCAGCCCATTTGATCAACACATCAACGCTGCTAGCTGAGGCGCTGGTTGTAGTTTCTCCAGCCAGCGTGGAAGACTTCGCTGAGCTCCGCAGGGTTGCCAATCGAGGCCTGCCGCTTCTAATCGTGGGCGGCTTCTCCGACACACGAGTCGGCAAGTACCGCTCCCTGGAAGCTGATCTGAAGGACAATACGAATGTTGTCGTTGAGTTAATCGATGGCCTCGGTCATGCGCCTCCGGCCGACCTGCACCTACGGGTTAGTCGCTTCCTGGCGAGAGTTCGAGGGGGCTGACTGAAGCGCCGGACCCGACTTGGCTGCCCAGCCTTCCTTAGGGACGCTCGATGGGAACTCGGACCGCGTTGCCGTATTCGGTCCAGGAACCGTCGTAGTTGCGAACCGTGTCAAAGCCGAGCAGCTGGGTGAGGACGAACCAGGTGTGGGCGGACCGCTCCCCGATCCGGCAGTAGGCGATGACGTCGTCGTGGCGATCGAGCCCGACCTCATCGATGTAGAGCTGCTGGAGATCCGAAAAGGCCTTGAAAGTGGCGTCGTCGTTGGCGGCCTTCTTCCAGGGAACGTTGCGCGCCCCGGGAACGTGCCCTCCGCGCAAAGCGCCCTCGTTCGGATAGTCGGGCATGTGGAGACGTTCGCCCCGAAATTCCTCGGGCGAGCGAACGTCGATTAGCGGCTTGCCTTCCTTCGAGTGGGGAAGGACGTCCGCCAGAAACGCACGGATCCGACGGTCGTTGCGCTTCGGAACCGGATAGGAGGTCTCGGTGCGGCTGGGCTCGTCGGTGCTGAGAGGTCGGCCCTCCTCGACCCATTTCGCCCTTCCGCCATCGAGGAGCCTGGTGTCGGCGTGGCCGAAGAGTTCGAAGACCCAGAGGGCGTACGCCGCCCACCAGTTGAAGTTGTCGCCATAGAAGACCACGGTGGTTTCAGGCGAGATGCCCTGCTTGGACATCAGGGCGGCGAAGTGTTCCTCGTCGAGGTAGTCGCGAACCAGAGGATCGTTGAGGTCGGCGACCCAGTCGATCTTTATCGCTCCCGGAATGTGACCCGTGTGATAGAGCAAGACATCCTCGTCCGACTCGACCACCACGACGTTGGGATCCTCAAGATGCTCCGCCAGCCACTCGGTCGAAACCACCCTCTCGGGGTGTGCGTACGTCTGAAACTTGGCGGCAGGATCGGCCGCAACCGGCATTTTCGACTCCTCGATCCGGGGTTCGTTTAACACTATCACCGTAGTGCAAATCAATTCGGGCCCGTTTCTAGACTTCTTGGGGATATGCCGCTTCCCGACCGACTCCGCCAGATCGTCGATGTGTTCGCGGCGTCTCCCAAGCAATTTCGACTCGAAGCCCTGCTCGACTACGCCAAACGGCTTCCCGATCTCCCCCCCGAAATCGCTTCCCACCGCGATCTCATGGAACAGGTGCACGAATGTCAGACGCCTTTCTTCCTCGCTACCCGTCTCGAGGACGGGAAGGTGCAACTGTTCTTTGACGCCCCGCCGGAATCACCGACGGTTCGCGGCTATGCCGGGATCCTGGCTGCCGGTCTCAACGGCGAGACTCCCGAGGCAATTCTCGACGTCGAAGGTGACTTCTATTTAGGGATGGGACTCGAGGAAGTAATCACCCCGCAACGTCTGCGTGGGATGGGCGCGATCGTCGCTCACGTCAAGCGGCAGGTCGGTGCTCTGAAGGCTGCCTGACTAGCGAGGAGCCATTCGAATCCCGCCATCCATCCGAATCGTCTCGGCATTCATGTAGTCGTGCGTGAGAAGCATCAAAGCCAGTTCGGCGTATTCGGAAGGTTGGCCAAGTCTCTTTGGAAACAGCACCTGCTCTCCTAGCGACATGCGGGCTGGTTCGGGGAGCCCTGCCAGTAGGGGTGTGTCGATGATTCCCGGGGCGATGGTGTTGACCCTGATGCCGACCGACGAGAGATCGCGGGCGATGGGGAGCGTCATGCCGACGATGCCCCCCTTCGAGGCGGAATAGGCGGCCTGACCGATCTGGCCGTCGTACGCCGCCACTGAGGCGGTATTGACAATGGCTCCCCGCAACCCGTCGCTGAGAGGTTCTGTGGTGGCTATAGCCGCCGACGCCAGGCGAATCGTGTTGAAGGTGCCGATGAGGTTGATCTCGATCACCGTTCGGAAGTGATCCAGGGCGTGAGGCGATCCATCTCGATTGAGTGTCCGCGCCGGCGGACCAATACCGGCACAGTTGACAACCGCCCGAAGAGGTGCTGCCGCCATCGCTACTTCGACAGTCTCCTGCACCATCTCGTCCTTGGTGACGTCGGTGTGGACGAAGCTGCCTTTGATTTCCGTGGCGAGCTCGGTCCCCTTCTCATCCTGCAGATCAGCGATGATCACTACCGCGCCGGCTTCGGCCAGCCTGCGAGAGGTAGCGGCGCCAAGCCCGGACGCACCTCCGGTGACGATCGCTGAGATGCCGTTGAGATCCATGCGGGAGAGACTCCTTGTCGACTCGGAAAGCGACGATACTCCCGGCTATTGATCGGAATGCTCGATTCCGGAGTAGGGGGATTGTCGGTACTGGTGGCGTTGCGACGTCTTCGCCCCGACCTCGACGTTCTGTATTTGGCGGACAGTTCCCACGCTCCTTACGGAGAGCGTTCATTGAGCCAGGTAGCCGAGATAACTCATCGCAATGTGGGATACCTACTTGCGGAAGGCGCCACTGTCATCGCCCTCGCCTGCAACACCGCCTCGGCGGCGGCCCTACACGATCTGCGGCGCACCCATCCAGCGGTCCCCTTCGTTGGCATGGAACCGGCCGTTAAGCCAGCCCGCAGTCTCACCCGAAGCGGCGTCATCGGTGTGCTGGCGACCGATGCCACGTTCCAGGGTGAACTCTTCGCCTCGGTGGTGGGACGGTTTGCCGAGGATGTCGAGATCGTCACTCGAGCTTGTTCGGGCTGGTCGGATCTCGTCGAGTCTGGCTCGACCGCTGGATCGAAGGCCGAGCGAGCAGTCGCCCGCCACATCGATCCGGTACTCGAACACGGAGTCGACACCCTGGTGCTCGGATGCACCCATTATCCGTTCCTGGTACCTCTCATTGCGAAGCGGGCGGGTGCCCAGACAGTCATCGTCGATCCGGCACCGGCCGTCGCCCGCCAGATTGCGCGTACGGCCCGACAGCGCGGCACCGGCGTGGTGCGGTTCGTCGCCTCCAAGGATCCGGCCCATGTCGAGTCCATCGGACAACAACTGACCGGCTGGCCCCTGTCGGTGGCGGCGATGGTCTGAGCTCAGGTTCGGGGCCCCCAGGTGGACTTAATCTGGAGGGTCGTGACCGGCCCCCGCCGATTGGATCCCTGGGACCGAGCCCTGCTCGAGGCTCTGCATCCGGCCACTGATCTGGTGACGCTCGACGAGTTGGCCGTTCGCACCAAACTCCCTCCCACCCTGCTCGAGGTGGTGGTGCGCGAAGGCTTTCTCAAGCCCGTCAGCTCCGATCCCGATCCCCTCTTCGACCCGGGCGACGTCGAGCCGATCAAAGCCGGTCTGTCACTCGTCGAGGCCGGACTTCCTTTGGGTGAGCTGCTGGATTTGGCTCGCAAGATGGATGCCGCCATGCAACCGGTCGTCGATGCGGCCATCGATCTCTTCGTACGATTCATA
>DATFFB010000061.1:0-3791 GCA_035250485.1 Acidimicrobiia bacterium | reverse complement strand
CCCGAGTTCACCTGGTCGGGGACCCTCTTCATCATCGGTGCAACCACCGTGGCGGGAGCCATGACCGGGCTGGCCTATCACCGGTGGCGGCTTGGACGAGGTAACTGGTGGCGGCTGCTGGGCTTTTTCTTCCTCCCTCTGGGAGCCGCGGCCGGATCGGTGATGGTGCCGACGTTTCTGTTGGGCGGCCTGGCTCTGGGCCGAAGCCGCTGGCCGACCTGGACGAGGATCCTCCTGGCCGCGGTGGCGATCGGATTTCAGATCTTCTTCTTCTTCGTCAGCGGCGGCGTCGAGGACCTTCCTTCGGGGAGGGAGGCGATCGCTCTGCTGATCTACGGGGTGTTCTTGGGGGTGGAGGCCTGGGCTTTTTCGATCATCGCCCGCCCGCTCAGCCGAAGCGACCTGCCGATTACTGAGATTGGATCCCCGCTTGCGGTGGGAGGGGTCGAATGAATCTCGGCCCCAACAACGGAAGGAGCGAGTCGCAGGCGGGTACGCCGTCCCTCGCCTCACTTGAGGATGGTTCACCAACCGTGATTGCAGAGCCGAACCTCGCCTCGATTTCCTCAACTGAGAAGTCGATTCGCTTCTTTCGAAAACTGGGCAATTTCGCTTTGGCGGGTTTCGTCGCCGGATTCATTGGACTCGGTCTCATGACGTTTCGGGGAATGATGAGGCTGCTCACCATCACCTCTGGCCAGGCGGGCCGATTGACCGAAAACGACAATGTCGCGGGTCAGTTCACCCTCGACGGCACCCTGTTCCTGGTCGGCGCAGGAGCGTTCATTGGCGCATTCGTCGCGGTCTTGATCGGAAGCATTCGTCCCGCCTATTCCAATCGGACGTGGCTGGCGATCCCCATATTCGCTCCCCTCCTCACTCGCCTTCTGGTCCTATCGCCCGGCAACGAAGATTTCATCAAGTTCGGTCCCGGCTGGGTCGCGATCATCGGATTCACATTCGGGGTCGCGATCTACTTGGCCCTAGTCGAACTCCTCACTCGTTTACTCCAGACTCGATGGCGAATTCCCAAGGCGCTTGGTCTGGTAGTCGGAGCGGGAGCGACCCTATTGGTAGCGCTGGGCGTGTTCAGTGCGGGCGTCGAATCCGTGGGCGGGATTGCGTTTGCTGCCGTAGCCACTGCATTGATGGTCGGGCTTTGGGGCCAAGGCTCGTGGCATGTTCCTCTCGCCCGGGTGGTGGCGATTGCGATTGCTGCCGTCGGCCTCATTACTTGGGCGCAAGCGGCGATTGAGATCGCCTAGCCCGAGAACCCCTCGGCTCCCCCGAAGCGCCGCTCCCGCTGTTGAAAATCGATTATCGCTTGTCGTAGGTGAGCCCGACTGAAGTCGGGCCACAAGACCCCGGGAAAGACGAATTCGGCGTAGGCCGCCTGCCAGAGGAAGAAGTTCGACAACCGGTGCTCGCCCGACGAGCGCACGACGAGGTCAAGCGGCGGCATCTCCGGCACGTACATATGGGCGGCGACCGTTTCCTCGTCGACGGTCGCGGGGTCGATTTGGCCAGCTAACGCCTTGCGGGCAATGGCGGCGGCGGCCTCGGCGATCTCACGGCGGGAGCCATAATTGAAGGCGAAGACCAGGGAGAGCTTGCTGTTGTGCTTGGTCAGCTCGGTGGCGTCCGCCATCTGACTGCGGTTGTGCTCGGGAATCCGGGGGTCCGCCAGGTCACCCGCAAAGAGCATGCGCACCCCTTGTTGGTGGAGGGAATCGCGGCGGCGCAGCAGTAAGTCCTGGTTGAACCACATCAAGAACTCGACCTCCTCGGCATCGCGAGTCCAGTTCTCCGTGGAGAAGGTGTAAGCACTGAGCCAGGAGATGCCGAGCTCGAGGGCGCCTTCGACGGTGTCGAAGAGGGCCGCCTCCCCGGCCGCATGGCCGGCCGTGCGCGGCAGTCCCCTCGCCTTCGCCCACCGACCATTCCCGTCGAGGATCAGCCCAACGTGGCGAGGGATGGAATGGGGATCGAGGTCCTCAGCCATCGAGGACGGCAAGAGAGCCCAGACGACGATCGAGGTGATATTCGACGAAACGACGAGCTACCCCCATCGCCTCACCGCTGAAAGCGGGATCGGTTGGGGGAAGAAAGGAAAGGTCGGCTGCGGCCAGACCCGCCAGGTAGCCGGTGAGGCCGGGGCGAAGGCGAACCGCGCCCTCGGGGCGGCACCTGAAGCAAACTGCGCCTCCACTGGCAAAGCTAAACCGCTCGAGCCCTTCATCGCGACCACAGGAGGCGCAGCGGCTGAGAGCAGGTGCCACTCCCACCACTTCGGCCAGTTTGAGGAGAAAGGCGCTGACCAGATCGCGCCCCCCACCGCCCCGGTCGAGAGCCTTGAGACCGCGCAGCAAGAGCAGGAACAAGCGATGTGAGTTCTCGTTCTCCTGGGCGACGGCGTCAACCGCCTCGACCATCATTCCTGCCGACATGACACGCTCGAGGTCGAGTCGCACCCGGGCAAAGGTCTCGATCACCGTCGCCTGGGTGATCGTGTCGAGCTGTCGGCCCTCGTACACCACCAGGTCGACATGGGTAAAGGGCTCCAAGCGCCCTCCGAAGCGGCTCTTGGTCCTGCGCACACCTTTTGCGACGGTTCTGATCTTCCCGCGATTGGGGCTCAGCAGCACGACCACTCGATCGGCCTCGCCAAAGGGATAGGAACGGAGGACGATTCCCTGGTCCGAGCGAATGGCCATTGCCGGCCAACGCTAACCAGAGGTGGGCTCTTGCCCGAGCAAGGTCCGCGCCTCGGCCACTGCCTCCTCGGCTATTTGTATCAACTCGGCGTTGCCGCTCTGCCGCCGTTCGACCAGGGCCTCCTCAAACAGCGCCAGTGCCCCGATCGCATCTCCCGAATCAAGATGGTCCCAGCCGAGGTTGTTGAGGAGCGATGCTTGCCACCGCCGGGCGTCGGGATCTTCGGATTGGCGGGCCCGGATGAGGGCTTTCTCGTTCCATTCCCGCGATTGGCTGGGCCCTCCGAGCCCGCCTTCGACGATGGCGATCATATGAAGCGCATCGATGGCCAATCCTTCGGCACCGGCAACCGTTGCTTCCCGTAGGGCACGCTCGAAGAATGGACGAGCGGAGGTGGGATCGCCCTCCGAGTTCAAGACCCGACCCCATTCAATCGCGTGCCGAGCGGCCAAGTGGTGCCGCTCGAGCCCGGGTGAGATCTGAGCGAGCCTCGCTTCGACTTCGTTTAAGACCTTGCGGGCGTGGGCGAAGTCGTTTTCGAGTCCGTGCGTCCGCCCGACCTGGGTTTGCCAGATCTGGTGGGTCGCCTCTGACTCGGCTGACTCAGCCCGTAGTTTGAAGATCTCCCGGCTGGCCGCAGGAGCGGCGAAGTCCCAGGCCTGGTAGATGGTCGCTTCGAGTTGACTAGGGGTCATGGTTGCAATTGACGAGGAGGATTAGACGATGGCTATGGCTAGTGATCCTGCGATTGATGCCCTCACCAAAGAGCACGACGCATGGGAGCGAGACGGTAACTCTCTAGTGGCTCAGTTCGAATTCAAAGACTTCGCCGGAGCCATGGAGTTCGTAAATCGGGTGGCCGAGATGGCCGAATCCGCCGATCACCATCCCGATATCGACATCCGCTGGAACAAGGTGCGGCTCGTGCTGAGCACTCATTCCGAGGGAGGAGTGACGCAGAAGGACCTCGACCTCGCCCGCCAGATCATTTCCGCGTAAATCTCGTCACGTTTACGTGACGAGATTTACGCAAGAACGAATTGACAGGCCTTGACCCACTCGAGGTTGGCATCGTC
>DATFFB010000060.1:0-3521 GCA_035250485.1 Acidimicrobiia bacterium | reverse complement strand
CGGAGATTGGGGGCGCCGAGAAGGGTTTCGACCGCCCCTGACTACCCTCGGCTTTGTTCACTGCAAGGGATGTCGGAAATGAATCGAATCGGGCTTTTCGGCTTCGGCCGTATCGGGCGCAACGCTTTTCGCCTCCTCGTCGACCACTCAGACCTACAGGTCGCGGCGATCGCGGACATCGACGATCCGGCCGGCTTGACCTACCTCCTCAAGTACGACTCGATCTACGGCCGGTTCCCCAAACCGGTGTCCTACGACAACGGCACTCTTCAGGTCGAGGACGATTCGATCGCCTTCCTCACGGCCAAGGCTCCGAGCGACATCGATTGGAAGAGCCTCGGAGTCGACCTGGTAGTCGACGCCACCAGCAACTACCGGACGATGGAAGCCGCCCAGGCCCATCTCCGTTCCGGCGCCAGGAGAGTCGTCGTCGCCTCGACGCCCGAGAAGCCCGGCGACATCCCGGTTCTTCTCAGAGGGATCAACGACTCTCTCTTGACCTCAGGGGCTGAAATCGTGGCGCTCGGTTCGAACACATCCAACGCGGTCGCCCCGATCCTTCGAATCCTCGACAACGCGCTTGGGATTGAGCGCGCCTTCTTCACCACCGTGCACGCCATGACCAATGACCAGCGCCTGGCGGATGTTCCCGGGACCGGATTCCGCACCAGCCGGGCAGCGGGCGAGAACATCATCCCCGCTGAGACCAACTCTCCTGAGATCCTCGCCCAGGTGATGCCCGAACTGGGCGGGAAGATCTCGGCCATGGCCCTCAATGTTCCGGTGGCCGATGGATCGACCATCGACCTGACCGCGTTGGTTAATCAGCCCACCAGCAAGGAGGCGGTGAACGCAGCGGTGGCGGCGGCCGCTTCCGGAAGATTCAAAGACTTGATCGAATTCACCGCCGATCCCATTGTGTCATCCGATGTGAAGGAGTCGACCTACTCGGGAATTTTCGACAGCCTCTCGACGATGGTGGTGGAGGAAACCATGGTGAAGACGATTACCTGGTTCAACAACGGCTGGGGATACTCGGCCCGCATCGTGGAGGTGTTGGAAGAGATGAGCCGGACCCCGAATGGAGGCAGGCAATGAGCAAGCCGATACGCGTGGCCATCAACGGATTCGGACGCATCGGGCGGGCAGTCTTTCGCATCATCGCCGAGCGGACCGAGTCCGAAATCGAAGTCGTGGCGATCAACGACCTGGCCGACGATGACATCCTTGCGTACCTACTCGAGTACGACTCGGTGATGGGGCCCTTCGAGCAAGAGGTTGATGTCAAGGATGGGGTGATGACCGTCGGCAAGCACGACGTCAAGATGCTCTATATCAAAGACCCCTCCGAATTGCCCTGGAAGGATCTTGCAATCGATGTGGTGGTGGAGTCGACGGGCGTGTTCCGAACCAGAGACACTCTTCAAAAGCACATCGACGCCGGAGCCAAGAGAGTGATTCTCACGGTGCCGGCCGATGACGAGATCGATGACACGGTCGTTCTCGGAGTAAACGACGACCAGCTCGGCGCCGATGATGTCATCGTCTCCAACGCCTCATGCACAACCAACTCTCTCGCACCTCTCGCCAAAGTGCTCGACGAGGCATTTGGGATCAAGCGGGGCATCATGACCACCGTCCACGCCTACACCAATGATCAGCGATTGGCGGATGTTCCTCACAAGGACCTGCGTCGCAGCCGCGCCGCCACCGAGAACATCATCCCCACCACCACCGGCGCAGCCAAAGCGGTAGGCAAGGTATATCCGAAGCTCGACGGACTTCTTCACGGGATGGCCATGCGAGTCCCGGTGCCTGATGGCTCCACCGTCGATCTCGTAGTCGAGTTGGAAAAGAACGTTTCCGTCGAGGAGGTCAACGCCGCAGTCAAGGCGGCCGCCGAGGGCCCAATGGCGGGAGTGTTGGAGTACACGGAGGACCCCATCGTCTCTACTGACATCATCGGCAACCCCCATAGTTCGATCTTTGACGCCGGCGGCACCCAAGTTCTGGGCGGCAACCTGGTCAAGGTGTTGTCTTGGTACGACAACGAGTGGGGTTATAGCAATCGGGTGGTCGACTTGATCGAACGCTTGGGTGAGTTACCCGACCCCGTAAAGGCATAACCTCTGTCGGCTGAGCGCTCAACGAGGCAGCGCAGGTTTTCCCTACACTCGCCGCATGGGCTTCATCATCAAGGTTTTGGTGGGTGCGGCTGCCCTCTGGGTAGCGGATCGTTTGATTTCGGGGATCGAACTCACGGGTGATATTTGGCAGATCCTTCTCATCGCCTTGGTCTTTGGGATCGTCAATGCGCTCCTGAAGCCACTGGTGAAGATCCTGTCCTTTCCGTTTCTCATCATCACGCTCGGCCTCTTCGCCATCGTTATCAACATGCTGATGCTGGCGATCACTGCCGGTTTGATGGAAAACCTCACAGTGGACGGATTCTGGGCGGCATTTCTTGGCAGCCTGGTGATCTCGATCGTGACCGCCGTGCTCAACTTCATCATTCCCGATTCGAGCGAATAGCCCCCCAGATCTGCTCGGGGGTCAGAGGCACCTGCAGATCCTGGCGGCCCAAGGCATCACAAACCGCGTTCACCACCGCTGGAGTCGAACCGATCGCTCCTGCCTCACCGATGCCCTTGGCGCCCAGGGGATTGGTTGACGT
Source organism: Acidimicrobiia bacterium (assembly GCA_035250485.1). Taxonomy (GTDB): domain Bacteria; phylum Actinomycetota; class Acidimicrobiia; order Spongiisociales; family ZC4RG35; genus JACCTH01. The sequence goes on along the minus strand of DATFFB010000060.1, from coordinate 847 downwards.
TGGTGTTTCCGTTTCGAGGAGTTCGAAGAAGGGAAGGCCGGTGGCGGCGGGCAGGAGGTAATCGACGAATGTGGCGGTGGTGAGATTGCCGGATTCGTCGTAGCGGACCCCTTCCCACAGCGCTTGCCCGATGCCCTGGGCGAGGCCGCCATGGCGTTGGCCGTCCGCCAACATCGGATTTACGATCACGCCCGCGTCATCCACGGCCACCATCCGCTCGAGTCGCACTGAGCCGGTCTCGGGATCGACTTCCACGACGGCCAGATGGGCACCGAAAGGGAAATTGTGGCCCTGCGATCGGAGCCGAACCTCTTCTTCTAATCCAGGCTCGTCTCCAGGTGGGACCTCCCCGGTGTATGCGATCGACGCAATTTCCTTCCAGCTGATCGTGACGTCGGTGCCTTTGACCGTCGCCAATCCGTCGGCGAGATCGATGTCACCCGGAGAAGCCTCCAACCGATGCGCGGCGATTCGCTTCGCTTTTTCGGCCACACCATCGGCGGCCGTCTGCGTCGCCGAGCCTGTCTGGGCCAAGGAGCGCGAGCCCGAGGTTCCCCATCCATAAGGCGAGGTGCTGGTATCGCCTTGCTCGACTCGAACCATGTTCATCGGAATCCCGAGCCGAGCCGAGACGATCTGGGCAAAAGCGGTGCGATGCCCCTGACCTTGATCGAGAGTCTCCACGAAAACCGTGACCGAGCCGTCCGGGGCGACGACCACCCGGGCCGCGCCCCAATCCTCGAAGCCGCATACTTCGACGTAAGAAGCCAACCCGATTCCGATCAGCCGGCCCTCGGCTCGCGCCTCCGCCTGCTCTTTGCGAAGTTCGGCGTATCCCACGGCCTCG
>DATFFB010000059.1:0-18339 GCA_035250485.1 Acidimicrobiia bacterium | reverse complement strand
AGGTGAAGGTGTTGCCCGCCACCTTCTCTGACAGCACCTTGGTGATGGCCGCGGTCAGGGTGGTCTTGCCATGGTCGATATGACCCATGGTCCCCACGTTGACGTGCGGCTTGGAACGCTCGAACTTGGCCTTACCCATTGCTCCTCTTTCTGTCTGAGACATCTGACGTCTCTGATGTCTTCTATGTAGCGGCGGGCAGACTCGAACTGCCGACCTCTCGATTATGAGTCGAGCGCTCTCACCGACTGAGCTACGCCGCCCGGAAGCCGAACTTAACTTGTCTTCTCGACGGCCGGCAGGCGCCGTCGATCCGAGCCCCCTTGCGGAATCGAACCGCAGACCTCCTCCTTACCATGGAGGCGCTCTACCTGCTGAGCTAAGGGGGCGCCATTGCTGGCCCCGTCCTATTTACTTGGGACCCGGTGCCGGGAGAAGGATTTGAACCTCCGAAGGCAGTTGCCGGCAGATTTACAGTCTGCTCCCTTTGGCCGCTCGGGCATCCCGGCAAAGGCTGCTGAATGCTAAACGGCCGCAGACTGTCAGTCTGACTGGCCAATTGGGCCGCTCGGGCATCCCGGCTTCTCCCACTCGGGCCGCTGAGCCGAGGCTGGCCCGGCTTTCTTATAGGACCTGCATCTGACGCGCTCGCGAGAGGGCGAACCCAATGACAAACGCCAGCACCACCATGATCCATCCCTGCCAGTAGGCGGAGACCACCAGCACTACTCCAACGAGGATGGCGAGCACCGACGCCACCATCAAGCCCCGGATCAGCCTTCCCGCCAACCGACGCCGAAAGTCCGGAGCGATCTCGGTGAAGCCGCCGCTCCTTTCCACGAAAGCGAGCTGGCGCACTCGGCCCCAGGCGAGCAAAGCCCCCGTCGCCACCGGATAGGCGACGGCAAAGGGCACCCAGATCGGGCGAACCACAAAGAGCGCGATGAGGCTCAAAAGGAAGAGAATCCCCAAGAGGCGCAGCACTGCCCTGAGGTGGCGCTGTGACCAGAGCGGCCCATGCTCGATCCCCAGCACCGAAAATACGGCGGCCCAGCCGATCACCGCCGCTGGCGCCAGCAGGGCCAGCGCCAGGGCCATTGACGGGTTCAGTTCGATCAAACTCCGGCGGCCATCGCCCGCAAGCGCTCGATTCGATCCTCGATCGGGGGGTGAGTTGCGAAGAGACTCATCAGGCCGCCACCGCCGCGTCCCCGGCGAAACGCTTTCAAGGGGTCGGCGATGAAGAGCTGGCTGACAGCTGGATTGACCTGCATCGGCACTTGAGCAGTGCCCGCTCCGAGCTTGGCCAGGGCCGACGCCAGTTGCAGAGGCTGACCTGTGATTTCGGCGCCGCTTCTATCCGCCTGATACTCCCGGGCCCGGGAAATGGCCATCCGGATGATCATCGCCGCGATCGGAGCGATGATGATTGAAAGCAGGGCTGCGATGGCTGCCAGGGGATTGCCCCGTTCGTCACGCCCGCCGCCCATGAATAGAGCCATTCGTCCGAAGATGCTGAGCGCGGCCGCCAGCATCGCCGCCACCGAGCTAATGAGGATGTCGCGGTTCTGGACATGTGAAAGCTCATGGGCGAGCACCCCGGTCAGCTCCTCGCGATTCATCACTTGCAGGATCCCGGTGGTGACGGCCACCGCCGCGTGGCTGGGATTGCGCCCGGTAGCAAAGGCGTTGGGCTGCGGTGATTCGATCACATACATCCGCGGCATGGGCATCCCGGCCTGCGTCGTCAGATTGCGAACAATCGAAAAGACTTCGGGCAGCTGGCTCTCATCCACTGGCTTCGCTCTTGAAGCCGCCAGAGCGATCTTGTCCGAGAAGAAGTAGGCGACGAAGTTGAGGCCGACAGCCAGGACGGCTCCGATCCAGAGCCCTCCTTCGCCTCCCAGGCTGTACCCGATCCAGAAGACCAGAACGGTCATCAGCGCCAGGAGTCCGACTGTCTTGAGGTTGTTGCTCATGATGGGCTGATTCTAGGAAAGGCCCACCCTTTTCAATCGAGCTGGATCAGCTCAGCGATATCGCCAAACGATGCGACCCTTGGTGGGGTCGTAGGTAGATACGTCAACGTCGACTTGATCGCCGGGGAGGATCCTGATCCCGCGGCCGCGGGTCATGCGTCCGGCGGCGCGGGCCCTAACGATGAGCCCGCCCTCCACTTCGACTAGATAAGCAGCGTTGCGTTCGAGAGACTTAACCGTTCCGGAAATCCGGATGTACTCGTCTTCGTCAGCCATTAGGGACGGCGCCCGCCGCCCCGACTACCGGAGCTTGAACGGTTGCCATAACCACCGCCGGTTGAGGGCCGGTTGCCGTATCCGCCGCCGCCTCCGCCGCCACCACGACGATCGCCCCCACCACGGGGTCGGTCGGTCTTGGGTCGCGCTTCGTTGACAGTCACGCGTCGACCGTCGATGTCAGTGCCGTCGAGCTCTTGGATGGCCCGCTTGGCTTCCTCGGCGTCGTCCATCTCGACAAAGCCGAACCCGCGGGAGCGACCGGTTTCGCGGTCTGTGGCAACGTTGGCGGAGCCAACGGTTCCAAACCTACTGAAGAGCGTGTTGAGGCTCTCGGAGGTGGTTGAGAAGGGAAGATTCCCTACGTAGATGTTCATGTCGACCTTCTGCTTCGGGTGGGGGCAACCCACGTGTTCTTTACGGGCATGCCCTAGGACGTCGCACCCGGAGGTGACATCTATGAGTAATACCGAGACACAGTGTAGTTGGTTTTTTGGCTAAATGGGCGGTGAGTGCCCTCGTTACGGGGGCGAGCGATCAGAACCCGAAAATCGCCCAAACCACGCTCGTGGACCAGCGTTTCACCGGCGGTTCGCCGACTCCGAAGCTCGAGCTGGTATTTCTGATCCACCCCCGCCGCCTCCAGTTCTTGGCGACGCAAATCTCGGAGGCGATCACCCAGACCCCAAAGGTTGAGGAAGTCATCCTGTCTCATCAGCTCCGATTCCCAACCCGCGTCTTCGCACGTTGCAAGGAGAGCTGAAAAGTTCACGTCCGACGTGATGTCGGTGGCGCCCGGCTCATCGAGAGGATGTGGTCCCAGGTGGTGAGCTCGATAGGTGCGGAGAGTTCCGTCGGCCCGGCGATGGGCGAGATTCTCGGCCGTTTCGCCATAGTCGATGATCAAGAGGGTCCCGGCGCTCAATCGAGCAAGTATCGCTTCCAGCCAGCCAATGGCGGCGAGCTGGCACTCAACCCAGCCGCCCACGTCGACTGGCCCGGCGAACCGATCGATCCAGTCCGCCACTTGCGGTCGCGTTGGTGCATCGACAAAGACGAATTTTTTGTCTTCTGTGCCCACCCATCGTTCCCTCCAACCGCTCGCGGTGAGTTGGGCTAGCGCGGTAGGGAGGTTGTCGACCAGCTCGTTCGCGATCACGACCCCGCGTGTTGGAATAGGAAGATCGGCGATCGAACTCAACACTCTCTCGAATGGAACCACCGCCGCCAAAGCGAGACGCGCGGCTGGTGAAGCTTCGATCGCCCAGGCCTCGACAGGGAGCTCGACCAGCAACGAAGAGAGCAATGACCCTGAACCGGCGCCAAGATCTATCACCTGAAAAGGCTCGCCGATCCGATCACGCTCTGACCGGGCGAAGCCAGCCAGCGTGGCTCCGAAGAGTGGGCTCACCTCGGGACTGGTGAGGAAGTCGCCGGCCGCAACCGACCGCAGCTTGTCTGAGGCGAAGAACCCACCCGGCCCGTAGAGAGCCAATTCCATGAAACGCTCGAACGGAATCGGTCCGTGGGCTGCAATCTCTTCTCGGATCGCCTCCATGGTGGGGTTACCGTAGAGGCGTGTTCGAACGGTTCACCGACCGCGCTCGGCGGGTGGTGGTGCTCGCCCAGGAGGAAGCTCGTCGTCTCAATCACGGCTGGATCGGTACCGAGCATCTCCTCCTTGGTCTCCTGTCCGAATCGGAAGGAATCGGCGCCCAAGCGTTGCTTTCCCAAGGCACAAGTCTTACCGACCTGCGACAGGAGGTGGAAACGATCATCGGCCGGGGGTCTGATGACCCGCCAAACCATATCCCCTTCACTCCGCGGGCGAAGAAGATTTTCGAGCTGAGCTTGCGAGAAGCGATCGGCCTCGGACACAATTACATCGGCACCGAGCACTTCCTCCTCGGTCTGCTGAGAGAAAAGGAAGGAGTGGCCTATCAGGTGCTGGAGCGCGCGGGCCTGGATCCTCACAAGCTCAGAGTTGAGGTCGTAGGCCTCTCGGGATCACAGCCACCGGAATCCAAAGCCTCGCCGCCAGAACGCATTCGGTCCTTGACCTGCGTGCATCCCAGCGACGAACTCGAGGTCCTACCCGCCGAAGGATTCCGGACAGTTCGCTGCCGACTATGCGGTGCTTTAGTGGGAGTTCTCCCCGCGGCCTAGCTCGCTACCGTCACGCCATGGACTTTGGCGTGATGATCTTTCCCACCGACTCGACTCCCAGCCCAACCGAGCTTGGGCGGGCAGCCGAGGATATGGGTTTTGAGTCCCTCTGGTTCCCCGAGCACTCCCACATTCCAACCTCGAGAGAAACGCCTTGGGGCGGGGTCAAGGGGGCGGCTCCGCTCCCGGACTGGTACTGGAAAACGCTCGATGCCTTCGTGGCACTCGGTGCAGTGGCGGCAGCGACCTCGACAATCAAGCTGGGAACGGGCATCACGCTTGTGGCCCAGCGGGACCCCATCTGGTTGGCGAAGGAGGTCGCCAGCCTCGATGTGATCTCAGGAGGCCGCGTCCTCTTCGGCATCGGGTATGGCTGGAACAAGGAAGAACTGGCATCGCATGGGGTCGCCTACACGGAACGGCGCGAGTTGCTGCGCGAGCGGGTCCTGTTGATGAAGAGCCTCTGGACGGACGAGGTTTCCCAATACAAGGGCGAGCGAATCGCACTCGAGCCGTCGTGGGCTTACCCGAAGCCGGTGCAGAAGCCACATCCACCGATCATCATGGGTGGGGCGGCGGCTCCCAAGACCATCGCCGACATGGTCGAGTTCTGCGACGGCTGGATGCCCCTGGCCACCCGCCACGACATCGCCGGACGTCTCGATGAGGTGCGGAATGCGGTGGCATCTGCCGGGCGGGATGTCAACTCTTTCGATATCACTGCCTACAGCGCCAAGGCTGAGCCCGAGCTGATCGAGAAGTTGATCGGTTTAGACGTAAATCGAATCGTCTTCAACCTTCCGCAGAAGAGCACGGAGGAGGCGAACTCCCGCCTCGCCGACCTCAGCGAGCTCATCCAGCGTTTCTAGGAGCACCCGACTCGTCTGTGGAGTCAGCTCGTCAAGACTGCCCGAGCAGTATCGAGCCACCTCCTCATCGCCCTTCCATACGGCTCGTCGCCACGGACGAGTGACTCACTCGCCCTCTCGGCCGCCCGTCGAGCGCTTCCGATGAGGGCTGGTGGATATGCATATCGAATCGAATGTACGAGAAACTCATCCTCATCGAGGATGTCAACCGTTCCATCGAGCCGGCGAATGACATCGAGATCCAGATCGATGGAGGTCAAGCGATCGCCGTCCCAATCGACGGGAGTGCTGATATTCACGTAGACCTGGTAGTCGGGATGGTTCCAATAGAACTCAGCCACCCACCATGCATTGGGCGGAACCAGGCCCACGAAACCGGTAGCCAATGAGATGGGCGGCTCGGAACCACGTTGGGCCACACTTCCTTCGGGCGTAAAAAGCCAGGTACCGCAGGCGTCCTTACCGAGTACGTAGCCACTGAATTGCCAGTGTTTTCGATCGGGCCACTTCCTCATGTCCACTTGAACGCGACGGAGCTCACTCACCGCCAGGCTCCGGCGAGGAGTCCGATCGAGCACGGCGTAAAACCACGTCGATCGGAGTTGACGCCAAGTCGCCGAGTTCCTGGACGTACTCGTAACCGAATCGGCCCTTGATGCAAAGGTGACCTTCGGTGACCGAATGATCCTGCGGCGATGTGACCTTGACGATGCGGTTGTCCTGCACATGCAGCTCAAGATTGCATCCGACGCCGCAGAACGAACAGACGGTGCGAGTAACACTCTGACGATCCTCCTCCCAGAGTCCAGCCTGCCGTAGCTCGTGTTCAGATCGGAACATCAGCGCCCCGGTCGGGCAAACCCCGATGCAGTTACCGCAGAACACACAGGCACCCTCCGGGAGCACCACGTCGAATTCGGTGGAGATACGAGCGTCGAAGCCTCGACCGGCCACGGCGATCGCAAAGGTGTTCTGGGCGTCGTCTCCGCACGCTTCCACGCACTTGTAGCAAAGGATGCAGCGCGAGTAGTCGCGCACGTAAAGGCCGTTGTCGACCTTTATCGGCTGATGCACCGTTTCGGCGGCATCACCGACCACCTCGCCATGGTGGCCGGCATGTCGATGATCGCGATCCGAAGTCGGAGGAGCCGGAAAACCGAAGCGAGAGGGGTCGACGTCGTAGCCCTCCATCCAGTCCCGCGTCGGTTGATCGACCAGCGCCAGATTGACCGAGGACGCCAGCATTTCGAATACCACCCGGCGCGAGTGTCGGACCCGCTCGGAGTCGGTCTGGACGACCATGCCCGGTTCGGCTTTCCGCGAGCACGAGGGCACCAGGGTGCGACTCCCTTCCACCTCCACCACACAGACCCGGCACACGTTGACCGGAGCCAGCGTCTCCAGGTAACAGAGTGTCGGCTGCTGCTTGGCGATCGAGCGGCACGCATCGAGGAGCGTCGCTCCCTCACTGACGACCACGTCGACGCCATCGATGACCAGCGCGACTTCTGTCATATCAGGTCCATCGCCATCGCCGACTGCACTACCGAAGCCGCCGTGTGACCAAGGCCGCAGATAGAGGCGTCCTTCATTGCCCGGTCGAGATCTGCAATCAGTGGTCGATCTATCGGAGCCGATCTGGCTCGAGCGACCGCCTCTTCGATTCGCACTGTCCCCACCCGACAGGGCACACACTGGCCGCAACTCTCATCTCGAAAGAACCGGGCCACCCGGCGGACGACGTCTTTCATGTCGCGATCGTGGTTGAAGGCCATCACCACGCCGGAGCCAAGCGTCACCCCCCTCGCTCGGGCGTCCTCGAAGGTCAATGGCATCGAGAGATACTCGGAACTGACAAAGAATCCTGCGGCCCCGCCGAGCAGGATGGCTTTCGGTTCTCCGGCGAAGCCCCCGGCCAATTCGACGAGGTCGCCCAGAGTTCGGCCCATCTCGATCTCGTAGGTTCCGGGGCGGGCCAAGTCTCCGGAGAGGCAGAAAAGCCTGGTCCCGGTCGAATCGGCCGTCCCGACCGAGGCGTAGGCATCGCCTCCCTCGAGGACGATCTCGGGGACATTGATCAGGGTCTCGACGTTGTTGATCACCGTTGGCCGACCGAAGAGCCCGGCCTGGGCAGGAAAGGGCGGCTTCTGGCGGGGCTCACCGCGAAACCCTTCGATCGAATTGAAGAGAGCCGTTTCCTCGCCGCAGATATAGGCGCCCTGGCCCCGGAAGATGTTGATTTCCAATTCATCCAACATCCCCGATTGGCGGGAGGCGGCGATCGCAGCGGTGATGCGGGCCGTGGCCAAGGGGTACTCGCCTCGTATATAGATGTATGCCTTCTCACAACCAGTGGCGAAGGCGGCGATGGCGATCGCCTCGACCACGGCGAACGGATCACTCTCCATGACTACCCGGTCCTTGAAGGTTCCCGGTTCCGACTCATCGGCGTTGCAGACGAGATACCGGGGAGCTGGCTCGTTGGCCACCGCCTCCCACTTCACCCCGGTAGGAAACGCCGCTCCCCCCCGGCCCTTGAGTGCCGACTTCTTGACCTCGGCGATGACCGCCTCGGCCCCGATCTCTTGTGCCCGGGCCAGCGCCTCGAATCCACCATCTTGGCGGTAGTCGGTCAGCGACGAGGGATCGACCTTCCCAACTCGGCGAAGCAGCGGTCCGGCGTGAACAGTCGCCGGCGACCCGCCAACCAGGACCTCGTCCTGTCCCCCAGCTCGTTGAACGAACATCGCCGGTCGGCGGTCGCACTGTCCGAGACATGGCGTCGTCACGACGTCGTCTCGCTCGCTGAGTTTGGAAAGGAGGTCGAGGCCGCCTGCCTGACGGCAAGCGATGTCATCGCAGACATGAGTGACTTCCGCCGGTCGCGGATCGGTGGAGATGAGGGCGTAAAAGCTGGCCACGCCATATGCCTCGGCCGGAGGCACCAACAACCGGCGGCTGATCTCGTTGAGAGCCCCCCGACTCACCCAGCCCAACTCTGACTGAACCGCCGCCAGGGCCGGCAACAACAAATGACGATGCCCCCGCGCCGCGTGTCCGCCCCTCACCACCTGCCCGTGCCGGCTTTCGACCGGATCGATGAGACCGGCGATCACAGCTCGCTCGGCCGCGCTCGGCTCATCGGCCATAAACCGGAGATCCATCAGACCCCAGCCTTTTCGACCCGCACGGCCGTGGCTTTGAATTCGGCGGTTCCAGATTTGGGATCCCAGGCTTCGATGGTCAGCCGATTCACATCGGCAGTATCGGAGTAGTGAACCGCCATGAAAACCAAGCCCTCCCGCAGGCTGGTGTCGATGCGGGCCGGAACCGCGACCCGGCCCCGGCGGGAGATCACTTGCACCATTTCGCCCGCTGCGATTGCGAGCCGTTCGGCGTCCTCGGGCGATAGGTCGATTGTTCCCCCGACTCGAATTGGTGAGTCGAAGCCGCCCGACTGGACGCCGGTGTTGAACCCGTCAAGGTGACGTCCCGTGGTCATCCGGAGCGGGAACTTATCGGTAAGGCGATCGACCGGCGCCACCCATTCGACGGGGAAAAAGGGTGCTGGTGGACCTTCCACGGGCACTTTCCACAAACGGTGATGTATGAACTTCTCGCCTGGATGGTTTTCGTCGTAGCAGGGCCACTGGATGCCGCCCAGCTCGTCAAGCCGGCGGTAGCTCATGCCGGCGTGCAGGGGGGAGACCCTTCTCAACTCGTCCCACACCTCTTCTGCACTCGGCAGACCCCATCCTGCCCCCATGGCCTCTGCCAGCCGGGAGATGATTTCGAGATCGGTCTTCGCCTCTCCGGGAGGATCGAGAGCCTTTCGTACAAGCTGCACTCGGCGCTCGCTGGAGGTGACGGTCCCCTCCGACTCGGCCCAATCGGCTGCCGCCGGCAAGACCACGTCCGCCATCTCGGCAGTACTGGTCAGGAAGATGTCTTCGACAACCATGAGATCGAGACTGGCCAGGCCCTCCCGAGCATGGGTGGTGTCGGCCTCGGAGTCGGCCGGATTCTCGCCGATCACGTAAAGCCCGCGCAGCATCTTGGCGTGACAAGCCTCGAACATCTGGGTCAGATGCCACCCTTTTTGGGGAGGAATTGGTCGCCCCCAGATCTCCTCCACCCGGCCGCGCAATACCGGGTCCTCCACATCCTGGAACCCGGGAAGCTTGTTGGGGATCGCCCCCATGTCGCCGCCTCCCTGGACGTTGTTCTGTCCTCGCAAGGGCACAAGGCCCGAGCCATAGCGACCGACATGGCCTGTCAACAGAGCGAGGTTGGTCAGAGAGAGGACGTTGTCAGTCGCGTTGTGGTGCTCGGTGATGCCGAGTGTCCATACGATTTGGGCGGTGGCGGCGGTGGCGTAGGCGACGGCGGCTTCTTCGATCACGTCTCCGGGGATACCGGTTATCTCGGCAGCCCGTTCCAGGGGATAACTGCCCACCGTTTTGGCGTAAGCCTCGAATCCAGTCGTGGCGTTGTTGATGAAGTCGTGGTTGGCAAGTCCCCGCTCGATGATCACCCTGCCCATGGCGTTGGCCAAGGCGATATCGGAGCCGACATCGATCCCCATCCACACGTCGGCCCAGCGGGCGGACTCGCTTCGGCGAGGATCGACAACGTAAAGCCGAGCGCCATTATGCAAGCCGCGCAGCAGATGATGGAAGAAGATCGGATGAGCCGCGCGCGCGTTGGAACCCCAGAGGAAGATGACATTGGTCGTCTCAATTTCCTCGTATGAGCTAGTACCGCCGCCTGCACCGAAGACTGCCGCCAGACCGGCGACCGAAGGCGCGTGTCAAGTGCGGTTGCAGCTATCGATGTTGTTCGAGGCGAACGCAGTCCTGGCCAGCTTCTGCGCCAGGTAATTCACCTCGTTGGTGGCCTTGGAGCAAGAGAAAATCCCGAGCGCGCTTCCACCGTGTTCGTCCCGTATGCGCCTGAAGCCAGAGGCGGCAACGGTCAACGCCTCGTCCCAGCTCGCCTCCACCAATCGGCCGTCCCGCCGGACGAGAGGGCTAGTCAAACGAACTTTACGTGTCATCTCACCTCCTTTCGGGGCCTATGCATCTTGGCACAAGCCAGAAATCGCCTGGTCAGCGGCCGTAGGCCGGAGCTAGGGGTTCTCAAGTGGGGAATGGCGACAGCCGAAATTCTGCAAGTGACGGCGCCCATCTCTTTCCTGCGCCCTTCGAGAGTTGAACTGGATCTCAAGCGCAGGCTGGTAGAGCAAGAGTCGCTGGTGGCATTGAGTCAGGTGGCGCTCGAGGGTGGTGACTCTTTTGCGCTGATGCAGGTAGCCGCCGAGCGTTTGGCTGCGATCGAGACCGTGGAGTTCGTGAGCGTCCTCGAGTGGATCGGAGACCAAAGATTCATTATCAGGGGCCTCACCGGTGACCCGGGACTGATCGGGACTGAGATCGGGGATCTTCACCAGGGAACCACCGCCGGCCAAGCCGTAACCACCGGCAAAACGATTCTGGTCGAGAACCTGGCGGCAGATCCCAAATATGCGGGCGCCAGTCAATTGCACATGAGAGGGCTGGTCAGCGGGATGACCGTGCCCATCCCTGCTCGCGAGGGGACCTGGGGCGTGCTCGGAATCTGGACCAGCCAGGAGCGCCGCTTCAACGACGACGACAGCCATTTCGTAGAAGCGGTCGCGGCTCTGATTGGCTGGGTGGTAACCCGCGGAGAAGTCGAGTTGCGCTTGGCCGAGGCGGTCCGGGAAAAGGATCGGCGACTCCGCACCGAATCGGCTCTGGCATGGTGTGCGCAGTCGCTCCTTGGGGACTACGACACCGGGGCGATCGAGACCAGCCTGAGAGCGCTCATGGAAGCAACCGACAGCTCTTTCGGCTTTGTCGATTGGGTGGGAGCCACCGGTGCCCTCCCATCGATCCGCCTCGGCCGGACCGGAGGGAGCGATGACCTCGACCGTCACTGGGAAAAGGTCAGCTGGGACGATCTCCCGACTCTGCGCGACGGCCTCCGGATCGGCGAGACCGTCGTCTTCCGGGTTTCAGATTTGTCGGTGGGCGAGGCCACTCCCTTCCTGACCGCGCCGGAGATGGTCGCCACCGAGATCGATGTCCCGATTCTGGTCAAGGGTCGGTGGATTGGAACACTAGGCCTAGCCGATCGCGATGGGCGGCGGCAGTGGGACTCGGATGAAGTCAAGGCGATCGAACTCGGCGCTTCGTTGCTCGCTGCCTGGTGGGAGCGGCGCGAGTACGCCCACCAGTTGGAGGAGGCCATCGAATTTCGAAATCGGCGCATCAAGCTGGAGCAGTCGATCGCCTCCGCTGCTCAGTTTCTGAGCCGATCAGCCCATCCTGAGGACCTTGAAGAGGCTCTCGCTTTCCTCCTTGATGGCACAGACGCTTCTGCGGTATTCGTGGAAAGGAACGTCGAGCATCCCGAGCTCGGGCTCTGTTCGCATGTGATCGCCTTCGCCAAGCGAGAAGGTGCTTCGAGCTACGAACCCAGCTATTGGGACATGATGCCCTGGGACAGGATGCCAGTCAGCCACGCTGCCCTCTCGCAGGGGAAAGAGGTTGTCGTCACTCCAGAAGGCCTCGTCGGCCCGGAAGCGCTCACCTATGCCGCCTCGGAGGTGAAGTCCGAAATCGACGTTCCGATCATGATCGAAGGTTCTTGGGTGGGATTGATCGGTTTGGCTGACGAGCGCAGCTTTCGAGACTGGAGCGAGGAGACCCAGATGCTTCATACCGCGGCCGACATGATCGCCGCTTTCTGGGCTCGCCTCGAGTCCGCCCAGCGACTGGAGGAACTGGTTCGTTCCAAGGACGACTTCATCGCCAGCATTAGCCACGAGCTCCGAACCCCCCTCACCGCGGTCGTGGGACTTGCCGAAACGATCTCAAATCCTGACGAATCGCTCGGCCCGGCTGAGACCGCCGAGCTCATCGGGATCATCGCCGAACAGAGTTCAGAGATGGCAGCCATCGTCCAGGATCTGCTGGTGGTGGCGCGGTCCAACATCGGTCAGGTGACCATCCGTGCCGAGACGCTCGATCTCCGCGAGCAGACGTTGCAGGCGGCCCGGGGAATCCGACTGGAACGCAATCGTCAGCTCGAAGTCGACGGGTCCGGCACCGCCTACGCCGATGCGGTCCGCGTTCGCCAGATCATCCGCAATCTCCTGGTCAATGCCGGTCGATATGGCGGGCTCCGCATACGCGTGCGGCTGGAGCGAGCCAACAACTTCTCGCTAGTCCACGTCTGCGACGATGGGAGCGGCATTCCGACAGAACATCGCGAGCGCGTCTTTCAACCCTACGAGCGCGCCCACCACCGTTTCGGCCAACCCGCCTCGGTCGGCTTGGGCCTGACCGTCAGCCGCCAACTGGCCCAGTTGATGGGAGGTTGGTTGAGCTATCGCTTCGAAGACAACTGGTCGGTTTTCACGCTCGGTCTCCCGGCTCTCGAACCCCCCGAATCACCTTTTCGATAAGCGGCGGTCGCTCCGATCGCTGGGCAAATCTCACTCCTCGTTAAAAGAGGCCGGTGACGTTGCCAGCCTCGTCGATATCGACTCGCTGGTACGCCGGCGTCGAACCCAACCCCGGCATCGTCCGCATCTCGCCGAGGAGCGGATAGATAAACCCCGCTCCGACCGAGGCCCGGACCTCCCGAACCGGAACGATGAATCCACTTGGCGCCCCCTTCAGACCGGGGTCGTGTGAGATGGACAGGTGGGTCTTGGCCATGCAGATCGGCAGATAGCCAAAGCCTGCTCTTTCAAAGCCCTCGATCTGATTCTCGGCCAGTGGCGAATACTCGACTCCGCCGGCGCCGTAGACGTCGCGGGCGATGATCTCGATCTTCTGGCGGATGCCCATGTTGAGGGGATACAGATACGAAAAATCGCTCGGTTCCTCGCAGGCGGCCACGACAGCTTCGGCCAGGTCGCGGGCCCCATCCCCGCCCTGGGCCCAGTGGTCCGCGGGCACCGCCGCCGACGCTCCCGCCTCGAGGGCAGCTTCCCGAATGGCGTTGGTCTCCGCCCAGGTGTCGGTGGGGAATGAGTTGATGGCCACCACCACCGGCAGGCCAAAGCGTTTGACCGTGTTGATGTGGGCAAGGAGATTTGGCAATCCCGCTTGCAGGAGCGAGAGGTTCTCTTCGGTATAGGCCTTGTCGAGTGGGCGGCCGAGCACGACCCGGGGTCCCCCGCCATGAGTCTTTAGGGCGCGAACCGTCGCTACCAGGACGACGCAATCCGGTCGCAGCCCGGACGTGCGGCACTTGATATCGAGGAATTTCTCCATTCCCATGTCGGCGCCGAAACCGGACTCGGTGACAACGTATTCACCGGAGTGAAGAGCAACCCGGTCGGCGAGGATTGACGAGTTGCCGTGGGCGATATTGGCGAACGGACCGGCATGGACAAAGGCGGGCTGACCCTCCAGGGTTTGCATGAGGTTGGGATGAAGGGTGTCCTTCATCAGAACAGTGACGGCCCCAGCCACGCTGAGGTCCTCGAGGGTCAAGGGTTTGTCGGCCTTCGAGTTTCCGAACACGACCCGCCCCACCCGCTCGCGGAGATTCCTCAAGGCACTGGCGTAATCGGCTCCGTCCACCAACGCCAGAATCGCCATCAGTTCCGAGGCGACGGTGATGTCGAACCCGGTCTCGCGAGGTCGTCCCTCGTCGCGCCCGCCGAGGCCGACGATGACGTTGCGTAAAGCGCGGTCGTTGATATCGAGTACGCGGTTCCATTGCAGATCGAAGACATCTATGCCGAGGCGTGTGAGACCCGCCTTCTGAAGGCCATCGTCCGACATCCGGGTCTCGTGGTACCACCGGGCGTCGATCGCCGCCGCGACCAGGTTGTGGGCCACCGTGATGGCATGGATGTCGCCGGTCATGTGGAGATTGAACTCATCCATGGGCACGATCTGGCTGTAGCCCCCTCCCGCGGCTCCACCCTTGATACCGAAGGTCGGCCCCATCGACGGCTGACGGACACACGCGATCGACTTCAGGCCGAGCCGACCCAGGCCCTGGACTAACCCGATCGTGGTGGTTGTTTTGCCTTCGCCTAAAGGGGTGGGCGTGATGGCCGTGACATCAACGTATTTGCCGCGGGGATTGGAGCCGACGCGCTTGAGCACATCGAGGTGCACCTTGGCTTTGGTCTTGCCGAAGGGGATCAAGTCGTCGGGCAGAAGGCCGATCGTGGCGGCGACGTCCTCAATGGGCATCAGCTTGGCGTCGCGGGCGATCTCGCTATCGGTCGGAACTGAGCTCACGATGTCTCCTAGTTTGTCCCATGCCGGTGAAGCGGCTGGCTGCTTCCGTCACTTTCCCCGCGATCAACCCGGAGTCTTCGCCGGGAAAACGATAAGAAGGCCCATGAACGTGCATTGCCCCCACGACCCGGCCGGCTTCATCGAACACGGGAGCTGCTACCGAGTTGAGGCCTTCGGCGAACTCTTCATAAACCCAACAATGACCCTCGCCCTTTATCGCTTGCAATCGCTTCCGGATTCCAGCTGGGTCGACCACGGTCTTTTCCGTATAAGCCTCCAGGGGCCGGCGAAGGTAACGGTCAATATCCTCCTTCGGCCACTGCGACATCATGCACAGCCCCGAGGGCCCGACATGCATCGGAACCATCAGGCCCGTGTAGTCGCGGACCTGCACTGCGTTGGGAGACTCGACTTGGGCCAGGTAGTGAACCGAATATCCGGTCGGAACCGAAAATCCCGCCGCTTCGCCAAGGTCTTTGGCCAATCCCCTTAGGTGCGGAATTACCGTCGAGGCCAGGGCAGCACCGGCGTCGACCGCGCCGGCGAGGTGAAGAAGGCCAAGTCCAATTCGATACCGCCCGCCTTCGGCTCGCTCCACCGCATGAAGTCCTTCCAGAGTGGCCAGGAGCCGAGCGACCGTGGACTTCGGAAGGTCAGTGCGGGCGGAGAGGTCGGTGACTCCGGCTGGGGCGACGGCAAGGGCTGAGAGCACGGCGAACGCGCGGTCGATCGACTGGACCATTGGCTATCTGCCGGTGATCTTTTCCAGCCAATCCATGGTTGGCTCGACTTGATTGAACGTAAAGATGTGCAGGCCGACGATTCCGAGGTCGCCTTCGAGTCCGTTGAGAGACTTGACGAGCTTGGTCGGGCGGTAGACCCCGGGGCGGAGAAGACGCCAGATGGCGTTGCGGTTTCTCATCAGAAACTTCATCGAGGTCCCCACTCCGATTCGCGATGCGATGTTGCCGAGCCTGATTGGATCGACCACTCCGGGTATTCCCAGCCGGACGGGAAGCCTGATCCCGTCTAGGCGTATTCCCTTTATCCAGGTGGCGATGGCCCGGGGGTCAAAGCACATCTGTGTCGTGATGTAGTGGGCGTATCGGCGCTTTTCGATCAGAGCCTGTCGCAGCGCATCGCCGGAGATAAAGGGGTGGCCTTCGGGATAGCCGGCGATCCCTATCTCGGAGAAATGGTGGCCGAGAGAATCCATCTCTCGTAAGAGATCCAGGGCGTCAGCGAATTTGCCCGGTTCCAGCGCGTCGCCGCCAACCACGAGGGCCCTGCCAATCCCTACGGCTGCCAGATCGGTGATGATGGAGTCCAGCTCCTGTCGGTCTGAGATCAAGCGCGCCGAGAGGTGAGGAGTGACTTCGAATCCCTCCCGATGAAGTCGGGTGGCCAGATCAATGGTCGCCGCCATGCCCTTGGCGGGGGAAGCGGTGACTGAGACCCTGGCTCCAGCCGGCAGCCGACTTGCTTTCTCCTCGATTCCTTTCAGTGGAATCACCTCGAAAGTCACGTGGGAGAGAAGATCGGTCATACGTCGGAGTCGGGGAAGGAGGCTTTTCGTTTGGCGATCCATTCGACGAGTTCGCCTTCCTTGGAGGCATCGAGGGGGGGCGCCTCGTACTCAGCGAGTAGCTGTTTCCACGACTCATTGGCTCGTTGCGCCGCCTCGCGTCCCCCGCCTTCCTGCCATTGCTCGAAGCTGTTGTTATCAGCGAGACGGCTACGCCAGAAAGCGGTCTCGAAGTTCGCCAGCGTGTGCTCGTTGCCGAGGAAGTGCTGGCCCGGGGGATTGCTGATGAGCGCGGCGATCGCTTGCCCGTTGTCGGTGAGATCAATTCCGTTGATCAAGGCCGAGGCCATCGAAGCCTGATCGGCATCGAGCACGAACTTTTCGTAACCCATGGTCAGGCCTCCTTCCAGCCAGCCCGCAGCATGAAGGACGAAATTCGTTCCGGCTTGCATCGTCGGCAGGAAAGTGGCGGCGCTTTCGAAAGCTGCCTGGTAATCGGCGGTCTTGGCGGCGGTGAGGTTGCCACCGCTGCGGAACGGGACCCCGAGCCGCCGGGCCAGTGCCGCCACTACGAAGAGGACCAGAGCGGGCTCCGGCGTTCCGAACGTAGGAGCACCGGATTGCATGGAAATCGAAGAGGCGAAGGACCCGAATACCACAGGCGCTCCCGGTCGCACGATCTGGCAGAAGGCCATCCCTGCCATCGCCTCGGCCAGGGTTTGGGTGGCCGTGCCGGCCACCGTCACGGGAGCCATCGCTCCGGCCAGGATGAAAGGGGTGATGAGGCAGGCCTGGTTGTTCTCGGCATAGACCTTGGCCGAACCCAGCATGTTGTAGTCCCAGCTCATCGGCGAATTGGCGTTGCAGAGCGAGATCAGCACGGTGTTCGATTCGATGAACTCCGACCCGAAAAGGATCCGGACCATATCGACTGTGTCCTGCGCGCGCTCAGGTGCGGTCACCGAGCCCATGAAGGGACGGTCGTGATACTTGATATGGGAGAAGACCATGTCGAGGTGGCGTTTGTTGACCGGGAGATCGACCGGCTCGCACAACGTTCCGCCTCCGTGATGGAGAGAGGGGGTCATGTGTGTGAGGCGAGCGAAGTTCTCGAAGTCCGCCAAGGTGGCGTACCGGCGTCCGTGATCAAGATCGCGGACAAAAGGCGATCCATAGGCGGGGGCAAACACCATATGCGGATCCCCGATCGTGACCGTGTGCTCGGCGTTGCGAGCGTGTTGGACGAAGGTGCGCGGGGCACTGGCCGAGATGATCGACCGCGCCAGGCCGGCGGGAAATCGGACCCGGGTTCCATCGACATCGGCCCCGCCGGATTTGAAGATCTCGAGGCCTTCGGGAAATCCATGCAACTCGACTCCAACCTCTGCGAGCAACCGGTCGGCATTGGCTTCAATTAGCGACAGGCCTTCTTCGTCGAGGACCTCGACGGGTCGGAGCCGCCTGGTAAGGAAGGGAACCGCCTCTATTGCCTTGGCGGTCCGGGCCGCCTGGCGAGCCGCCCGACCCCCGCTTCTTCTCCCCGGAGCCTGTTCCATGATGCGGAATAACACTACATCTTGGAACAAGACCTCATCGGCGGCGAGCCCGCATGGCAACCCTCGGCTCGGGCAGTGGGAGCAGGGTCTGAAGCCGGGGATAGGCGTCGGTCTTGTGGGGTATGGCCATCGCCGCTACGAACTTGTCCTGGAACGACGGCTCGACGGCGGTCTCAATCTTCTCGATCGTTCGCGCCACCGACTCGATTTCCTGCCGGGACTTGCTCGAGAGAAGAGCCATCATCGCCCCCATGCCCGCGGCATTGCCCGCTGCCGAGACCCGGGCAGGATCGCAGTCGGGAATCAGCCCCAGTGCCATCGCATAGGTCGGATCGATATGGCTTCCGAAGGCGCCTGCCAGCCGTATCTGATCGACCTCAGACACACCGAGATGCTCCATCAGTAGATCGCAGCCGGCGCGGAGGGCCGCCTTGGCCAGCTGGATGGCGCGGACGTCGTTTTGGGTGATCAGGATCGCCGGCTCGTCGCAGAGGGTGTACGAGAAGGTCCGGCCTTCTCCCACCACCCGACGGGAGCGGCTCTCGTCGAGCACTACCCCATCGCTAGAGATGACGCCGCTCATGAACAACTCGGCGACGGCCTCGATGATCCCTGACCCGCAAATGCCGGTCACCCGCGAGGGGTCGAAGCCCGGTTCATCCGACCAGTCATCTTGGCCG
>DATFFB010000058.1:0-3151 GCA_035250485.1 Acidimicrobiia bacterium | reverse complement strand
CTGCAGGCGGTGGGCGACATACCAGTCGATCACCTCATCGGGTTGCTCGATCTCGGGCCCGTGCCCGGGATAGATCCGTTCGAGCCCCAGTGGTCGAAGGCGGCGTAACGAGCCGAGATATCGAGCCAGATCCTCAACCATTACCGAAGAACCACCAATGATGTGATCGCCGCTGAAAAGGAGTTGGTCGATCTGAAAACACAAGTGGTCGTCGGAGTGTCCCGGCGTCGCTAAGACGAGCAGCTCCTTTTCCCCCAGGGGGAGTCGGTCGCCTTCGACCAGGGTCAGATCGGGCTCGAAGTCGGGACCGGCGGCGTGGCCATAGGCAGGAATCTCGAATTGACGGGCCAGGGGATTGGCCAAGGGCGCATGGTCCTCGTGGTTGTGGGTGACGAGGATCCCCGACGGTCTTCGTTCCTGCAGGCCCCGGACAATGGCGGCTTCGTGATCGGCGAGGCGCGGTCCTGGATCGATGACGATCGCCTGCTCGCCGAAAGAGGCGATCCAGGTGTTGGTGCCCGTCAATGTGAAAGGACCGGGGTTTGGAGCCAGCACCCGATCGATTCGTAGTTCGCTCACCACGGCAACTCCGGGGTGACCAAGGAGCCATCGTCGGTGAGCTGGGGCTCGAGAGGCTCAGAGGTGGCGTGGGTTCTGGCGGCGGCCAGCGCTTCTTGCGGCGAGTGGTGGCGGGTCAGCCAGCGGAGATGAGCGAGGGTGGGAAGCAGGAGCTTCCATTGCTGGGCTTGATGTGCGGCGAGAGCGGTGACCGGGGCCACGAAGACGGCGTCGGTGACCTCTTCGCTGGCGGGGGCGACCGCGACTTCGCCTGGCAGGGTCGCCAGAAAGAACCAGGTGTCGTACCGGCGAGGGAGCATGTGGGGGGTTACCCAGCGCGAAAGGTAGACGAGGTCCGCCGCCGGCATCCGCAGTCCGACTTCCTCTTCCAGCTCGCGGACAGCGGCCCGCTTCATGAGGTCGTCATCCTCGGGCCCCCCATCGGCCGCCTCGGTCAAACCGCCGGGAAACACCCAGGCCTCGCCGAAGAGGCCGCCCGGCGGGCGCCGCACCATCAGCACCTTTAAGGGGGCTCCCGTGAGGACGAGGACCGTGGCCGCCGGCCGGGGAGCGACGGGCCTTAGCTCGCCGATAGCTCTCGGCGCTCGAGCTCGGTGAGGCCTCCCCAGATCCCAAAGGGTTCGCGAATGCTGATCGCGTAGGTGGCGCAAGGATCGACCACAGGACACACCTGGCAGATGGCCTTGGCCCTTTCTTCTCGACGTTCCCGCTCGTCCTTGCGCTCGAAGGTGGATGGTGGAAAGAACAGGTGAGCGTGATTCCCCCGGCAGAGAGCCCTCAGTTGCCAGTCGTCCAAACGCTGCACAAATCCTCCCATGAGCCGTCGACGGGGCCGGAACCTACCCATTCCTGGGAAGATCCGCCAGGGAAATTTTGCCAGGAGGTCAAATCAATTTTTCGCGGGGCCGGGCTCGACTTCGAGCTCCCGACCGGCCACGGCCGTAACGACGACCGGATCTCCGGCCCGAATCGCCGCCTCCCGATGGGCGGTGGCGGGCCATTGAGCCCCGTTGACGACCACCGATCCATCGGGAGAGAAATCGAGCACGGCAGTTCCTTCCTGGCCGATCAAGGCCTGGCGACCGATCGTTTGGGTCGACATCCGGGCTCGGGTTACCGCCGGGATCGCCAGGAGGAAGAAGAAGAGAACCACGAGCACGGCGAACACCACACCGGCGCCACCGATCGGGACCAGGTCGGGTGCGGCCGAGAGATTGAATCCCGACCAGGTGATGAGGGCAGTGGCCAAGACGGTGATGGTGAGAACACCCCCCCGCTGGTGCCCGACCGCAAAGAGGAGAACCGAAGCGAGGGTCCCGCCGAGCGCCCAAGGGCGAATGGGGATGACGCCGAGGCCGTAGGCGGCGAGGAAGAGCAAGCCGGCGCCGGCGCCCGAGGCCAAGCCCGGGCCGAGGGCGAAGTATTCGAAAGCGACCAGCGTCAGCCCGGCGACCAAAAAGAAGAAGGCGGCTTCCGGGCTGGCTCCGAGATGCAAAAACCGATGCCAAAGACCGGGCTGGGTGAAGGTGACGGGGACGGTGGTGACCCCCGTCTCCCCGGTGGGGACATCGTCGGTGATGGTCGTTAGCGGGGCATCGCCCGGGCGGAGGGAAACGCCGTTGAGGTCCTGGACGAGTTGACGGATGCTGGGCGCATCGTCAGAGCTCACCGACAGCGGTGCTGCGGCCGCCAGCGCTTCGAGCCCGCCTCGGGCCACCGCTGGGGCCGGACCCACCCACACCACGAGCGGAACCGGTGGATCAGAAATGAGGGCGACGGTGGCGTCGATGGCCGAGGCCGAGCCGACGACAGCCTCGGCATCGAGTTGGATGATTGCCAGCTCTCTCTCCGCTTCGGCGGCATCGTGGATCGAGTCGCGGAGGTAGCCGAGGGAGGCGTCGTCGACATAGCCGGTGAGCTCGATCACCTCGACCACCGGTTCGGATTGCGGCGACCCAACCAGGAATATCGCCAATAAAGCCACACCCAACAAGACCGGCGATGATATTCGGGCTAAGCCTTTCCCCGGGCGGCCCACGCAGTTGCGGTGATGGTGAACGGCCCTGGTCCCAGCCTCCGCGCACACAGCTCTCGCAGTTCCGATTGTTGCTCGCCGCCAAGACCGACCACGTGGGCTCCGGCCGGCCCCACCCCGAGCGTGAACGGCTCCCACCATTCGTCGAAGCTGGGGTGCTCGACTGCCACCGTGAGTGCGTCATTCTGGACCTCGGCCAGGCCCACCTCCCGTAAGAGCTCGACCAGATGTCCCTCTCGGGCTCCAGCCAGTCCGGATTCATCGGGGACGTCTGGATCAAGCTCTTTGGCCGCCTGCCAGAAGACGTGGAGCGGGCCCTTCTCCCCGGCATGGTCCCAGACACAGGCTCCAACGGTGCCGCCCGCACGCGTCACCCGCTTCATCTCGCCGAGGCCATGGGCCGGGTCGGCCATGAAGTGGACCACCAATTGGGCGAGCGTCGTATCGAAAACTCCATCGTCGAAGGGGAGCGCCTCCGCACTCGCTCTTCGTATGTCCACTTCGGGAAAGCGCTGGCGGGCGGCAGTGACGAATTGC
>DATFFB010000057.1:0-3017 GCA_035250485.1 Acidimicrobiia bacterium | reverse complement strand
GAGGTCGCCACCTATTCGGATCCCGACGGCAACCTGATCCAACTCATCCAGTTCTAGAGCAAGTTCGCCTCAACTGTGATCTCGACGTTGCCCTTCAGCGCGTTCGACACCGGGCAACCGTCTTTGGCTCCATTGGCGGCGTCGACGAAAGCCGCTTGGTCGATGTCGGGAACGTCGCCGGTGGTCTTGAGGGCCATGCGGACGAGCCTCCACCCCGGTTCGATCTTCTCAAAACTGGCAGTGGCCGTGGTCTCAAGCGTGGTGGCGGTAAAGCCGGCCCGCGCCAGACCCGCCGCCAGTGCCATGTTGAAGCAGGCGGCGTGAGCAGCCGCGATCAACTCTTCGGGGCTCGTCTTCCCTTGGGGTGACTCGGTGCGGCTGGGCCAGCTCACCGGCAGCGGACCCCCGAGACCGGTTCCCAGGGTCACCTCCCCCGAGCCCTCGGCCAAATTTCCCTGCCAGACCGACTGCGCGCGACTATCCATCCACGCCTCCTTGCTTTCAGAACCCCGTCCGGATGCCGGCCGATGGTAAGCCGGATCGAATCTCAGCAAGCTCTCAGCCAATTCTCGGGGTTCTCGGCTTACATACGAGGATGCCACAAGCGGCTGCCCACCTCCTGGTCGTGGACGACGAAGACAGCCTGGCCGACATGGTGGCCACCGCGCTTCGCTTCGCCGGCTACCGGGTGGCGGTAGCGGCGGGAGGAATCGATGCCCTCAAGGCGGTGAGGACGGCACCGCCGGACCTCGTGGTTCTCGACGTCAACCTCCCCGATCTCGACGGTTTCGAGGTCTGTCGTCGTTTGCGGCGCGACGGCCATGAGATGCCAGTGATTTTCCTCACCGCCCGAGACGGTCTCGACGACCTCCGTGCCGGCTTTCGCCAGGGAGGCGACGACTACCTGACCAAACCGTTCAGTCTTGAAGAGCTCGGGCTTCGCATCGAAGCCCTCCTCCGCCGCCGCCGGGGTGACGCATACGAGCCCCGTCGAATCACGAACGGCGACCTCGTGATCGACGAAGATGCCCACCAGGTCTGGGTAGGCGACGAGCAGGTGATGCTGTCGCCCACCGAATATCGCCTCCTGCGCTACCTGGCCCTAAATCGAGATCGGGTGCTATCGAAGGATCAGATCCTTGACTACGTCTGGCAGTACGACTTCGGCGGCAACGCCGGAATAGTCGAGACCTACATCGGTTACCTGCGCCGCAAGCTCGGTGGACCCGTGGCGAATCGGATCGAAACCGTGCGCGGGTTCGGCTACGTGCTGCGCAGTCCTTCCCGAGCCTGAGGATGACCCTACGCGCCCGTCTCGTCCTGGCCGTCACTGCCCTCCTCGTCGGAGTAATCGTGACATTTGGCTACGTAGCCGCTCAAAGCCATCGTCGAGTCCTTCTCGCTCAGATTGACCAGCGCCTCGAATCCGCTCTCGCCCAGGCGGCGCGCTTGCAACCCGGTGGTGGAGGGGCGGGAGGCGATCGGATCTTCGCCGAGTTGATCCTCGATCCCAGTGGTGACGTTGTTGCCAGTTCACCGTCGGGCATTCGCGGCGATCTCGATCCACTTCCCGATATCAGCCGCCTCCCCCTCCTCCAACCCGGTGACCGGCGAGTGTTAACCCTCCCGGCGGCCGGCGCGAACTTCGCCTTTCGGGCCGGGGTTCTCCGATCCCAACGAGGCTTTACTCTCATCGTGGCGCAGCCGTTGCGGGACGTGGCGGCGGCCGGTGGAGCCCTGCAGGGACGACTCTTCGCGGCTGGCGTCGTGATCCTCATCGGCGGCGGTGCCGTGTTCTGGTTGACCCTTCGAAGAGGATTACGGCCAGTGGATGACATGATCGCCACTGCCGCAGCGATCGCGGATGGCGACCTCTCGCGCCGCGTCCCGGAGGCCGACTCCGAAACCGAGCTCGGAAAGTTGGGTAACGCCCTGAATCACATGCTGGCAAACATCGAGCAGGCCTTTGACGCCGAAACCAGAGCGAAGCTCCGTCTGAAGCAATTCGTCGCCGATGCCTCTCACGAACTGCGTACCCCCATCGCCACCATCTCTGGATACACCGAGCTCCACCGCAAAGGCGCTCTCGACCCCGACCCCGGGACGGATCACGCCATGAGCCGCATCGAATCCGAGAGCAGGCGCATGAAACATCTGGTCGAGGATCTTCTTCTCCTCGCGCGCCTCGATCTTGACCAACCTCTCGAGCGACAGCCGGTCGACCTTTCACGGATCGTGCGTGACGCGGCGGCCGACAGCCGAGCGATCGATCCGGAAAGGCCAGTCGAGGAAGTGATAGGAGACGGCCTGCTGGTGTCGGGCGATCCGGAACGACTGACCCAGGTGTTGGCCAACCTCCTGGCGAATGCCCGCTCCCACACCCCGCCGGGTACTCCCATCCGGATCGAAGCGGGCAGGAGCGATGGGAACATCGAGCTGGCCGTGAGCGATCGCGGGCCCGGATTCCCCCCCGCCGCCCTGGGCTCGGTGTTCGATCGCTTCTTTCGCGCTGACGACTCTCGCTCCCGCAAGAGCGGCGGCTCGGGATTGGGCCTCGCCATCGTCGAGGCGATCGCCCGTGCCCACGGCGGCAGCGCCCGCGCCGAGAATCTGCCCGAAGCCGGTGCCCGGGTGGTCGTCCGGCTCCCAGCTCTCGGCTGATTCCCAGGCCGTCGTCGGCCGCCTCCCAGTTTGGCAACGGAAGCTTTGCCCAAACGAAAGGAGTTGGAAAATGCCAACCAGCACGCGGCTGCGCTCGACCGTGATGATCGGAGCGATCGCCGCCATCTTGGGACTGCTACTCGGGTCCACCATCCTCGGACCGGGCACGGCGGGTGCCCAAGAAACACCTGGCCCGACCGCCCTCGACCCAGAACCGCCTGCCCGCAAGACGGAACGGATCCGAGACGCCCTCGAAGGGCTGGTGACGGACGGAACCATCTCGGACGAACAAGCCGACGCGGTGGCCGCCCACCTGGCGAATCAATGGAACTTCCATGGACGTCGGCTGCATCGCT
>DATFFB010000056.1:0-14535 GCA_035250485.1 Acidimicrobiia bacterium | reverse complement strand
ATGAGTTCCGGCCCTGGTTGGGCGGCGAGGAAGCTCACCCTCAGCTCAGCGGACGGCTTCCCGATGCAGTCCTCCTGGCGCCTCCCGATGCGGTCATCCTTCCCTGGGGCTTTGACAAGCGGCTCCGTGGTTATCACGGTGGTCTGGAGCCAGTCGAGGCCGACATCCCTCTATTGGCGGTTGGTTAAGGTCGCCGCCTTGGCCCGCATCGATACCAAGACCGGCGACGACGGAACCACCGGGCTCTTTTACGGGGGCAGAGTTTCGAAAGCCGACCCCCGCCCCCGCGCCTATGGGACGGTGGATGAGGCACAGGCAGCTCTCGGTTTGGCGCGGGCGCTGGGGGAGCTGGCCGACGCAGAGGCGAGCCTGGTCACCGAACTCGAGAGCGAGCTCTATGTGGCGATGGCCGAACTTGCCACCGCCGCCTCCAACCGCCACAAGTTGGTTGACGGCCAGACGAAGGTGACGGCCGGGATGGTCACCCGCCTGGAAGACCTCATCGGTGCCTACTCCGAACGCTTCGAGATGCCGACCGAGTTTGTGATCCCTGGCAGCAACCCGGCTTCGGCGCTTTTCGACTCGGCTCGCACCATCGTTCGGCGGGCGGAGCGTGAGGTGGTCGCCATCCCGGATTACGAAGGCGAGGCGATTCGTTATCTCAACCGCCTATCCGATTTGCTTTGGATGCTCGCCCGCGCCCTCGAGAGCGAGTCGCTCGAGGCCCGCGAGTTCCGTCAGTCGTTGGACTAAACCGATGGAGACGGCCATCGCAGCGGTGGCGGCGGCGATCGCTACCGGCTTTGCCCTCGACCTCGCTCGGGACTTTTTTCGCAAGCCTCGGCCCCACACCGCCGCCTACGCCGCCGGCATCGGAATGTTTGCCCTCGCCACTTGGGCTCTGGCGTCGGGGCTGGCGTTCGGGTGGAACGGCTGGTCGTATCGAACGTTTTTCCTGCTGGGGGCGATCTTCAACATCCCCATCCTGGCCGTAGGTTCCTTCTTCCTGGTCGTCGGCCGCAGGGCTGGAAACCTCGCCTTGCTGATCTCGGGCGCCATCGGCGCCATCTCCACCACGCTTACCACCACCGTCCCCTTCGCCCGCCCGCTCCCCGAAGGCGGCATCCCCCACGACATCTTCCCGCCGATTTCCGAAGGCTTCGGCCCCCGCTTGCTGGCCGCCATCGCCGGCGGCCTGGCGGCCAGCGCCCTCATCGTCTTGGGGCTGGTGAGCCTGATCCGCTTCTGGCGGAAGAATCGACGTCTGGTGTGGGGCAACGCCCTCATCATCGCCGGAACCCTCGCCGCGACTTGGGGTGGAAGCGGCCTCGCTATCGGCGAAGGCGCAGCCTTCGCCATTTCGCTCCTCCTCGCCGCCTCGCTGATTTGGGCGGGTTATCGGACTGCTGCCGGTGCCCGGGCATCTGCGAACCCAGGGTTGTCAGGCCGGGAAAACCCCCGCTAACGGCCCACAGAATCGAAGGGTCACCGGCTCACGGCCAGGATGACCATCCCGACGGCGATGAAGACCACCGCCGCCGCCCGGGCCCTACCCACCCGCTCTCCCAGGAACAGCCACCCGCCGAGGGCGGCGAAGACCACCGCCGTCTCGCGAGCCGCCGCCACCAGGCTCAGGGGGGCAAGCCTCGAGGCGAACAGCAACAACCCATACGAGCCCACCCCAGCGGTCCCGGCGAAGAGGTGCCGCCCCCACTCCCGGCTCATCGTTTCGGCCACCTGCTGTCGGCCCCTGGTCGCCAGCACGACCGGGATCAGGAGCAGGGCGGTGGCGCAGTACAGCGTTCCGGTGTAAGCGATGACATCGTCGACGAGGGAGACTCCGAGCCCATCGATCGAGATGTAGGTGGCGATGAGGAGCCCGGTCAATAGCGACCACCCGAGTCCACGATGAGAGCGGGCAGCGAGACCCATCGCCACCACGCCCCCGCAGATCAGGGCCAGGGCCAGCCAGCCCCGACCTGCAATCGGCTCGCTCAAACCGGCCAGAGCGCTGAAAGCAATGAGCACCGGTGCACTGCCACGGGCTATCGGATAGACGAACGACAGATCGGCGTGGTTGTAGGCAGTGGCTAGCGCATAGAGATAGGCGACCTGGACGACCGCCGATCCGGCGAGGAACCCAGCCACCTCGGTGGGGATCCCGCGCGCGATCACGAAGGGAAGCGAAACAAGGGCCGCCAAAACCACCTGCGAGGTCGCTGCCACCAAACGGTCGCTGCTCGACTTCACTACCAGGTTCCAAGCGGCGTGGAGCAGCGCGGCCACCAGAACGGCCCCGACGGCGCTCAACGGCATTGATCAGATCCCCGGCGTCCCAAAGAGTTTCCGCCCCCGGCGGAGGTCGGCGGGGGTATCGACGGAAAACCAGGACCGACCGTCTTCATCCCAGCTCCCCCACTCAGCCGGGCCGACCTCGGTGACCGGGGCCTGATCCAGCATCGATTGCAGCGACCCCCCTTGAGCGGTTGCCGCGGCGGCGATCGAAGCGAGGGATGGTGAGTAAAGAGCACACGTCACCTGGCGCACTCCATCGGCGACGGGAACCGCCGTCCCCCCGATCTGGCCGAGCGCCGCCAGGGTCGAGGCCTTCGCCCATGGTTGATCGACCGCCAGCAGCAAGACCTCTTCTCCCTCCCGCAACGCCGCCGCCAAACCCGCCAGGGGGCCACGGACGCCGGGAAGGTCTTCGAGCCCGCGCCGGCCTTCCCAACCGGAGACCCGTCCCGCCACCAGCACCCGGGGACAAACCGCTTCTAGGGCGTCCACGACCCAGGCAATCAGCGGGCGACCCTCCAAGAGTACGAGGGCCTTGTCCCTACCCATCCTGGTTCCGCTACCGCCGGCTACGACCACCCCGAGCACGGAGTCATTCAACCCTGTCGGCTCTAGCCTTGAGCTTGATGACTCTCGACCGCCTCGGGCGGCCCCTCCATGACCTTCGGATATCGGTCACCGACCGGTGCAATTTCCGCTGCACCTACTGCATGCCGAAGGAGATTTTCGGGCGCGATTTCGAGTTCATGCGTCGGGAAGAGCTGCTGTCGTTCGAGGAGATCGAGCGGGTGGCGGCAGCCTTTGTTCGAGCGGGGGTGCAGAAGGTCCGTATAACCGGCGGCGAGCCGCTCCTCCGCAAAGGCATCGAAGATCTGATCGGGCTGCTGGCACGCATCGAAGGGGTCGAGGATCTGACCCTCACCACCAACGGCTCGCTGCTCGCCCGGAAGGCGGCAGCCCTCCAGGCAGCCGGGCTTGATCGCGTCACTGTCTCACTCGACTCGATGGACGACACCGTTTTCATGGCGATGAACGACGTTGGCTTCCCGGTTCAGAATGTGCTCGATGGCATCCAGGCTGCGGCCGCGGTGGGACTCACCCCGGTCAAGGTCAACATGGTGGTGAAGCGAGGCGTGAATGAGACCTCGGTGGTGGACATGGCCCGCCACTTCCGGGGGACCGGACACATCGTCCGCTTCATCGAGTACATGGACGTGGGCTCGACCAACGGTTGGCGGCTCGACGATGTGGTGAGCGGGAAGGAAATCGTCGAGTCCATCAACCGGACATTTCCGCTCGAGCCGATCGATCCCAACTATCTCGGCGAGGTCGCCCAGAGGTACCGCTACCTAGACGGCGAAGGCGAAATTGGGGTGATCACCTCGGTCACCCAACCTTTCTGTGGCGATTGCTCCCGGGCCCGCATCTCGGCCGAGGGAAAGCTCTACACCTGCCTCTTCGCCACCCACGGGACGGACTTCCGGGAGTTGCTCCGAGGCGGGGCGACGGATCCCGAACTCGACACCGCCATTGCTTCGGTGTGGTCACAACGGGACGACCGCTACTCCGAGATCCGCACCAGCCAGACCGTCGAAATCGGGCGCAAGGTCGAGATGAGCTACATCGGCGGGTAGTCCCCCCTCCCCGGCTACGCGGTACTCCCCCCTACGGAGGAGCGAGGGCCGCGGCTAGGCGGTCGACAAGCTGGTCGATCTCGGCGTCGGTGATAACGAGCGGCGGACCGAGGAGGATGGCGGGGATCGCCGCGGGATACACCAACAACCCTTGGGCCCGAGCCGCCGATACCACCGCCCGGGGATCGGCGTCGAGCTCGATTCCGATCAAGAGCCCCTTGCCGCGGATGTCGATCACCCGATCGCCGAGCGAATCCTCGAGTCCGCTTCGAAGCAGAGCTCCTTTTCGAGCCGCTGCCTCCACCAGGCCTTCCCCCTTGATGATGTCGAGCACCGCCTTGCCCACCGCCGCCCCCGCCGGGTGGTGGGAATAGGTGAACCCGTGCACGAAGCTCTCTCCAATCGCCTCGTAGATCCGCCCTGAGGCGATCGCCAGGCCGAGTGGCCAATAGCCGGAGGAGGCGCCTTTGCCGCAGATCATCAAATCGGGCTCAACATCCCAATGCTCGATCCCGAACCAGCGGCCGGTGCGCCCGAATCCGGTCATTACCTCGTCCACCACCAGCAAGACCTCGTGACGACGGCAGAGCTCGGCCACCGCCGGCCAATAATCATCGGGAGGGACCTCCGCCGCTCGGGAGGCGCCGCTGATCGGCTCGGCCACGAAGGCGGCCACGTCCCCTCGGTTCAACTCCTCTTCCAACCGCCCGATGTCGAGCGGAAGGTGGCGGAAGCGGCCCAGCCAGCTCTCATATGGCGCCCGCAGTTGAGGTCGCCCCGAGAGGTCGAGAGCGCCGAGGGTGTTGCCGTGGTAGCTCGCCTCCAGACCCACCACGACCGAACGCTCCGGACGTCCCTTTGTCGCCTGATAGGTCCGCGCCATCTTCAGCACGGTCTCGGTTGCCTCCGAGCCACCCGAGACCGGATAGATCCTGGCGTCAGCGACCGGGACGATCTCGGCCAGGGACCGGCAGTACTCCTCCGTGATCCTGGAGGTGAAGGCACTGGCGTGGACGTAATCGAGCTGCTCCAGTTGGGCGGTCAGTGCCTCGATCACTTCCTTCCGCCCGTGACCGATGCCGGTCACCACTGCCCCTCCCGAAGCATCGAGATAACGCCTGCCGAGCGCGTCCGTGATCCAGCAGCCAGTTGCCGAGACCGCCATCAATGGCTCTGGCGCCCGCCCGAAGACGGCGCTCATGGGCGAGGCGCCAACCAGGCCCCGAGGCCGAGCGGGATAGCCGCGGCCAGGACCACCCAGCGAAGGACCGGGACCAGGACCAACAGGGCGAGCACGATCATCCCCAGCAAGAATCCCCCCGGAAGGCTGGCGTTCATCCGCACCCGCCGGCCAACGGCGGCGGCCACCGGAACCACGCCCGCGAGCGATGCCATCAGCACCAAGCCGCCCAGGCCAATGGCGAATGGCAGAAACACGATCGCCAGCGGAAGCCCGGCCGAGGCGGGGGTGAATGACAACAGCAAAGCCAACACCCCCAGGACCAGCAAGGGGGAGATGGCGGCACCGAATCCGGCCAGCCACGTCGGCGCCATCCGTCGCGCCGCGTTCGTCGCCCGCTCTAAGCGCTCGGGCCAGACGCGAATCGCGATCAACCCTCCCGCCAAGAGGAACAACCAGAGAATGCTCAGGGTCAGGACCTGAAGAGCCCGGACCCGGATGTTGGGAGCCAGCGGGAAGCGATGAATCAATTCTCCAGGGTCGGCCGCTTCCACCACTGCCTCTCGCGGTGAGCGGTACCCGATCTCGCCTGCCACTTCGGTGGTCGGTCCAATGAGAAGGCTCCCGACGCTTATCTCGACCGAGCCCTCGACTTGGGCCCCGAGCGTCAGATCGGCGTACCTGCCGCGGACGTCGCGCCCCACCGATCCCACCAGGACCCCCGAACGACCGAACACCGTGAGGTCGCGTCCGACGGTGCCGGAACCATCCAGCTGAACAGTCCAGGCGGCCGCAAAGACGTCGTCGGCCACCGATCCGCCGATGGTGAGAAAGCGCGACGCTGCTCTCACCGAGCCTCCGACCTCACCGTTGATGGTGATCCGGGTTGAGACCGCGGTGACGTCACCGGTGACGGCGCCGTTGATGACCACTTCCTCGAAGGCGGCGGCCACCAGGTCTCCTTCGATGCGCCCGTCCACCTGGATCCGGTTCCCGGCCGCCATCAGATCCTCCTCGACAACCTCTCCCTCTCTCACCAGGACGAAGTCAGATTGCGTCACCTCGGCGGCGGCGTCGAGAGGAATCAGAGCGAAGCCCGCCGCTAGCAGCACCACCCACGGCCGCCGACCCGAACTCAAAGCGGCAAGGAGATTGCGGTCAACCGGAGAAGGGGAATCGGGAAGAGACCGAGAACGAGGGTGACCGCGATAGCTGCCACGAGGACCACCCGCAACGGTCTCGACACCGAAAGGGCTTCGGTGCCCTCCGGTTCCTGCATGTACATGGCGACGATCACCCTGAGGTAGATGAAGAACGACACCACCGACGCCACCATCGCCACCACCACCAGCCATCCGAACCCGGCTCGGAAGGCATCCTGGAAGACACCGAACTTGGCGATGAACCCTGACGTCAAGGGGATGCCGGCCATGCCGAGGAGAAGAATCGTCAGCGCTCGGGCGAGGAGTGGTTGCCGGCGGGCCAGACCCGCATAGGAAGAGAGGGGCGACCCCGCCGACGCCGCCCCACTTACCGCCGCCACGACTGCATAGGCGCCGACCAGTTGAATCGCATACACGGCTAGGTAGAACCAGATCGAGCCCACCCCGCTGGTTCCGGCGACAACTCCGGTGAGGATGAAGCCGGCATGGGCGACACCGGAATAGGCGAGAAGCCGCCGGAAGTCGGATTGGACGATGGCGAGGAAGGACCCAAGCAGCATCGACAAGACCGCCAGGGCGGCGACCACGGTCCCCCAGGTACCGATGTAGCTCTCGAATCCCGTCACCAGCACTCGGGCCAGAGCGGCAAAGCCTCCCACTTTGGCAAGGGCCGCCATGAATCCCACGGTGCCCGCCGGCGCCCCCTGGTAGACATCGGGTGCCCAGGCATGAAACGGCGCCGCCGTTACTTTGAAGGCCAGTCCCACCACTACCAACCCGAGACCGATCAAGAGCACGGCAGGCCGGAGGATGATCTCCCGATCGAGCAGGGTGCGGTGCTCGAGAAGGTCGAGGGAGCCGGTGCCGGCAAAGACCAATGCCACTCCATACACGAATATGGCCGAGGCGAACGAACCCAGCAGGAAGTACTTGATCGCCGCCTCCTCCGACCGCGGTTCCTGGCGGGAAAATCCGGCTAAGACATAGAGACTGATCGAACCGATCTCGAGGCCGAGAAACATCATCACCATCTGTGTGGTCGAGGCAAGAAGAATGAACCCCGAGGTCGATAGCAGTAGCAACGCCAGACCCTCGGCGGCGCGCCGTCCCAGGCTTTCGAGAAACCGGGCCCCGGCTCCGACGCCCAGCGCGGCGACGGTGACAAGCAACAGGCCAGCGAAGATCGCGTAACGATCGATCACCACCATTCCCCCAAACGGCAGCGGGCTTCCGGCCACCTCCCCGGCGTCATGCCGAGCCAACCACCAACCCTGTGCTCCCGTTCCCAGAGCGGCCAGTCCGAGGATGATCACGGCCAGGAGTGTGAGCCGGCTCGGCGCCGGCTTCCACTGGACGTCGACGAGCAAAACCACCGCAGCCCCCAAGCCCAGCACCAGCAAGGGAAGGATGGCGAGCCAGTTGATCTCGGGGGGTGTAATCACTCACCCTCCCCGATCATCAGCACCTGGCTCAAGCGGCCAGGGGCCGGAGCCACGTAGTCGGTGGTGGCCTCGATCCGATCGAGCACTGCCTCCGCCGAGGGCTGGACCCGCTCGAGCAAGACCTTGGGGTAGAGACCGATGACCAGCATCAGAATGACCAAAGGAGCCAGCAGCATCTTCTCGCGGAGATTGAGATCGAGCAGCTTTTGGTTCTCGGGCTTCTCGGGAACGCCGGTGAAGGCTCGCTCGTAGGCCCACAGCAGATAGATGGCAGCCAGCACCACCCCCGCCGCCGCGATGATGGAGTGGACGGGAAGTGCCGGGAAAGAGCCGATCAGCACCATGAACTCGCCGATGAATCCGTTGAGGCCGGGAAGCCCGATGGAGGCAAAGATGGTGAACAGGAACACGGCCCCGTAGGCGGGCATCACCTTCTGCAGCCCTCCGAAATCGGCGATCTGCTTGGTGTGACGACGGTCATAGATCATCCCCACCAGGAGAAACAAAGCACCGGTGGTGATGCCGTGGTTGACGTTTTGGATCACGCCGCCCGCCAGCCCACCCGAGGTCAACGCGAAGGTGCCGAGGACGATGAATCCCAGATGGGACACCGAGGAATAGGCCACCAGCTTCTTTAGGTCGGGCTGCACGATGGCCACGACGGCTCCGTAGATGATGCCAATCACGGCCAGCGCCGCCATGATCGGAACGAAATCGACCGAGGCCTGGGGAAACAGACCCAGGTTGAAACGAACCAGGCCGTAGGTGCCCAGTTTCAGGAGGATTGCCGCCAGCAACACGGAACCGGCGGTGGGAGCTTCGACATGGGCATCGGGGAGCCAGGTGTGAAGCGGAAACATCGGCACCTTGATCGCGAAGGCCAGGGCGAAGGCCGCAAACAGCCAACGGCTGGTCGATTGATCAATGGCCAGGTCGAGCAGATCGGTGTAAGCGAAGGTGGGGGCACCCGCCTCGCGCCCGGCTAAAACCGCCAAAGCGATGATCGCCGCCATCATCAGTGCCGAGCCGAAGGCGGTGTAAAGAAAGAACTTCACCGCCGCATAGACACGCCGTTCACCGCCCCAGATGCCGATGATGAAGTACATCGGGATCAAGATCGCCTCGAAGAAAACGAAGAACAGCAAGAGGTCGAGGGCGAGAAACACACCGATGAGACCGGCCTCGAGGAGCAGCGTGTACATCACGAATTCTTTCAGCCGGTGAGTGATGGCCACCGATGCCGCCAGCGAGATGGGAACCAAAAGAGCGGTCAGGATGACCAGGGGGAGCGAAATACCGTCGACCCCCAGGTACCAGGAGAAGCCCCAGGGGGCATAGAGCATGGTTCGTTCGACGAGTTGGAAGCCGGCTTCGCCGGCGGTGAACTCGACGAAGAGATAGCCCGCCAGGGCGAGAGGGGCCATCGAAACCGTCACCCCGATGGGCAGGAACAGCTCCGACCGCTGGCGCGGGATCAGGGCGACGATCAACGCGGCCACCGCCGGCATCACGACCAAGGCGGTCAGCATTTCACCCGCCTCGCACGACCAGCCAGGCCAGCACAGCCACGGTCCCGGCCGCAAACACCACCCCGTAGCTTCGAACCAGTCCCGGTTGCAGGGCGCGAGCCCTGCTCGCCACCGTCCGCACCAATCTCCCGGCCCCGTTCACTGCTCCGTCGATCACTGGCAAATCGAATCGGAAGGCCGTCTCCTCGGCGAGCCGCAGGCCAGGCTTTACCACGGTGGCGCCGTAGATGTCGTCTACCCCGTAACCACGGCGCCAAAGGTTCCAGAGCGGTCCGAAGGCATCCTCGAACCGGCGCCAAAGATCGGCCGGACGGTTGTAGGCGAAGAACGCCGCCGCCGCCCCGGCCAGAGCCGCCGCCACCGACAAGCCGGCGAGAAGGGCGAACATCAGCCATCCCTCGGGAGGATGAGCCAGGTTCACTCCCTCGAAAGAGGGCTCCAGGAAATGCTCGAGCGCGGTGCGAAAAGGCGTGTTGAAGAAACCCCCGATGACCGAGAGCACCGCCAGCACCACCAACGGGAAGGTCATCACCCTCGGCGATTCGTGAGGGTGAACCGCGGAATCCCAGCGCGGCTCACCCATGAAGACGAGGACGAACTGGCGGGTCATGTAGAAGGCTGTGAGCAGGGCCGTCACCAGACCAACAATCCATAAGACCGAGAACCAGCCGCCCCGGGCAAAAGCGACCCCGAGGATCTCGTCTTTCGACCAGAAGCCCGCCAGCGGGGGTACTCCGGCGATGGCGATGGTGCCGATGGCCATCGTCGTCGCCGTCACCGGCATGTGCTTTCGCAAACCTCCCATCTTGTCCATGTTCTGTTCGTCGGCCATGGCATGGATCACCGAGCCTGCTCCGAGAAAGAGAAGAGCCTTGAAGAAGGCGTGGGTCATGAGATGGAAGAGGCCCGCAATGTGCCCGGCCGCTCCCACCGCCAGGAACATGTATCCGAGTTGAGAAATGGTCGAGTACGCCAGGACCCGCTTGATGTCCTTTTGCGCGAGGGCGATGGTCGCCGCCCATAGGGCCGTGGCAGCCCCGACCGTGGCCACGACCGGTCCGGCAACAGGTGAAAGCTCGAAGATGGATGCCGACCGGGCGATGACATAGACGCCGGCCGTCACCATGGTCGCAGCGTGGATCAAAGCCGAGACCGGCGTCGGACCCTCCATCGCATCGGGAAGCCAGACATAGAGGGGAATCTGGGCTGATTTGCCGGCGGCGCCCACCAGGATCAGGAGGCCGATAGCCGTGGCCATTCCGGAGCTGAGCACCTCCGGGGCCCGCTCGAAGATGCCCTCGAAAGACAAGGTGTGGAAGGCACCAAAGATCAACATCAGCGCCACTAAGAACCCCAGGTCACCGATGCGGTTGACAATGAACGCCTTTTTGCCGGCGGCGGCCGCCACTGGTTTGGTGAACCAGAAAGAGACCAGGAGGTAGGAACAGAGCCCGACCAGCTCCCACCCCATGAAGAGCATCGCAAAGTTCCCCGCCAGGACCAAGGTGAGCATCGAGGCGACGAAGAGGTTGAGGTAAACGAAGAAGCGGCTGAAGCGCTCGTCGCCATGCATGTAGCCGACCGCGTAGAGGTGAATCAACGCCCCCACCCCGGTGATGATCAGTGTCATCAATACGGAGAGCGGATCCCAGGTGATGACGAGCTCAGCGCCGATCGCGGGCATCCACTCCCAGATGGTCACGACCGTGGGATGGGCCCCGCCCGAGAAGAAGGGCAGTCCTGCTCCCAGTCCGAGCGCGAACGAGCCCGCCACGGCCAGCGTGGCCAGGTAACCGGTTCTCGGTTCACCGATCCGGCGGCCAAAAAAGTGCAGGAAGGTGGCCGATGCCAGCGGTAGGGCAATGACCAACCAAAGGAGCGACGTCAAGCGGTCAACCCGCCATCTCGGAGAGCTCGTCTACCGAAGCCGACTCTCGGCGCCGGAAGATGGCCACGATGATTGCCAGACCCACCACCACTTCCGCTGCTGCCACCACCAGCACGAAGAACACCGCCATCTGGCCGTCGAGGCTGCCCAGCGCCCGGCCGGCGGCGACGAAGGTGAGGTTGACGGCATTCAGCATCAACTCGATGCACATGAACATGACCAGGGCATTACGCCGAATGAGGATGCCAAGCGCGCCGATCGCAAAAAGCAATGCCGCCAGAGTCATGTACCAGCCGGGGGTGACGATGAGGCTCACGAACCCATTCCCGTTTCTCCCGGGGCCGGAGGCACCCGGCTGATGATCGGTTTCCGGGTCGAGGCCAGAGCGATGGCGCCGGCGGCGGCAATGGTGAGCAGCAAAGCCGTTGCCTCGAACGCCAAAACCCAATCGGTGAACATCGGCTCGGCCAGCGCCTGCACCGTGCCGTTGGTTTCTGCGGCGCTCGCCGGCGTGGCCACCAGAGGCACCCAGGAGAACCGACCCCTGGCAACCAGGGCTATCCCCAGTCCGACGGCGATAAGCCCGATTGCCATCGCCAGTCGCCGCTGGTGGGGAATAGTTTCGGCGGTGTTCTCGTCCTTGTCGACCCCGATCAGCATGATCACGAAGAGGAAGAGCGTCATCACCGCCCCGGCGTAGACGATCACCTGCACTGCCGCTACAAAGTGAGCGAGCTGCAGCACGTAGAGAACCGCCATGGCGAAGAGGGTGGCGAGGAGGCCCATCGCCGAATACACGGGATTGCGGGCTCTGATCACGGTCACCCCCCCGGCCAAGGAAGCCGCCGCCATGAGCGCGAAAACGATCAACTCAACCATGGATCGATGCCGCCACGCCTAGGCGTCCCGCTCGTCCTGAGTGGGCTCGGGGGCCCACGAGGCCGGTCCGGGTGTTCCCTGCCAGGCTTGCACGCCTTCGTAGGCGGCCACCCCGCTGGGAGCCGTGGCCCGCAACCACCCATCGGCCGCGTCGAGTTCGGCGAGCTGGGCGAGCGGGTCGTCCGGGAACATGTGTGGCACCGATCCATCCGGTCTCATCAGCAGTTCCTGTCGGGTGTAGATGGCGTCCCGGCGATTGGCGGTCGAGATCTCGAAGAGATGCGTCATCGTTATCGCCTCGGTGGGGCAGGCCTCGACGCAGAGTCCGCAAAAAATGCAGCGCAGCATGTTGATCTCATAGACGTAGCCGTAGCGCTCCCCCGGGCTGACCGGTTCCTCGGGGGGATTGTCCCTTCCCCGGACGTAGATACAGCGAGCGGGGCAGGCGCCCGCGCAGAGTTCGCATCCGATGCACTTCTCCATCCCGTCCGGATAACGATTGAGAACATGGCGGCCGTGGAATCGTTGCGGCTTCTGACGGAATTCCTGCGGGTACTTGGTGGTGACGAGACCATCCCCGAACACGGTGTCCACCATCACCTTCCCGGTGACCCGCAATCCCCTGAGGAAGGCTCCGAGTCCTGACATCAGGCGCTCCAGGGAAGCCCGAATTGGCGAACGGAAATTGCCACCGTCGAAAGGATCAGCCAGACCAGGGCGGCGGGGATCAAGCGCTTCCACCCAATCTGCATCAACTGGTCGTAGCGGAGGCGGGGCATGGTCGCCCTGATCCAGAAGAAGGCAAAGATCACGGCGTAGGTTTTGATCAGGAGCCACACGGTGGGGAGGACGGCCGAGACCCAGACCGGGATTCGGCCGTCGAAGGTGGGCCCATTCCATCCGCCGAGAAACAGAGTGGCGCAGATGGCCGACATCGAGAAGATGTTGATGTACTCAGCAAGCTGGTACATGGCGAAGCGCATTCCCGAGTACTCGGTGTGAAATCCACCGACCAGCTCTTGTTCGGCCTCAACCAGATCGAAAGGTGCGCGATTGGTCTCGGCGATGATGGCCAGAAAGAAGATGACGAACGCCACCACTTGCGGGAACAAGTTCCAGCGGGGAATGAAACCGAGGTATGTGCCCGCTTGGCTCTCCACGATCCCGGCGAGGGAGAGTGTGCCGCCAGCTCTGGTGGAAGAGAACATGACCACCGAGACAATGGAGAGGCCGATGGCTGCCTCATAGGAGATCGCCTGGGCGGTGGCTCTTACGGCCCCCAGCAACGGATACTTCGAACCCGACGACCAACCGGCCAGCACCACCGCGTAGACAGCCAGCGACGACATGGCGAGGATGAACAGCACTCCGACGTTCAGGTCGGCGCCCTGAAGCAGAACCTCGCGGCCGTCGATGGTGAAGGGCCGGCCAAAGGGAACCACCATGAAAAGGAGAAGGGCGGGGATTACGGCGAGGAAAGGGGCGAGTACGAACATGCCGTACTCGACCTTGCTTGGGTTGATCTGTTCTTTGAAGAAGAGCTTGAGACCGTCGGCAACGGTCTGCAGGAGGCCAAAAGGGCCGGCGCGATCGGGACCAATTCGGTTCTGCATATCGGCGATGGTCTTCCGTTCCAGCCACACGTTGAAGATCGTGGTGACAAGCAGAAGAACGAAAACCGCCAGCACCCGCCCGACGACTATCAGGATGTCGACGCCGTCCATTCGCCGCTGAGAATAGGGAGCTGTTTCGATCCCCAAACCCCGTGCCTATTTTGAGGGAATGACGGACATGCGCCGGTCCGCAGAGGCCAAAGCCCTCTTGTCTTCAGTGGTTCTCGATCCCGTGTACCGCAAATGGCGCGGCGCCCATTGGGTCCTGGCCGACCTGGCCGACATCGGCTATCCATCGGGAGCAAAGAGGATCCGGCCCTTGGTGGATCGGGTGGTCGATCGGTGGCTGGGGCCGCAGTTCTTTCGAGGGAAGGGTGCCGGCCGGGTTCCCCTTATCGCCGGGCGCTATCGCCGCTGCGGCTCCATCCAGGGCAATGCCTTGCGTTTCATGGTCAAACTGGGCCTGGCCGATGACCGCGCCCATCAGCTGGCCGAGAGGTTGATGCACTGGCAGTGGCCCGACGGCGGTTGGAATTGTGATCGCAGTCCTTCGGCCGATACCTCCTCCTTCATGGAGACTCTGCTGCCGATGCGAGGCCTGGCCGCCTATGCAGAGTGGTCAGGGGACAAGAGCGCAGCCAACGCCGCCCGGCGGGCAGCGGAAGTCTTCCTGACTCGACAGCTCTTCCTCCGGCGGCGGGATGGGAAGCCCATGAGGGCAGACTTCATGCGGCTCCACTACCCCCTCTACTGGCACTATGACTTTCTCGGCGGCTTGGTGGGGATGAAAGAGCTCGGCTTGCTCGCCGACCCCCGCTGCGAAGCGGCCCTGGAGTTGCTCGAATCGAAGCGGCTTCCCGACGGCGGCTGGCCGGCGGAGGCCAAGTGGTACAAGGTGTCGGAAGGGCCCGG
>DATFFB010000055.1:0-3296 GCA_035250485.1 Acidimicrobiia bacterium | reverse complement strand
AATTGCTTGATCGGGATTGTGAAGTGCTGGACCTGCCCGGGCAGATCGCAGAAACGAAGGTCGACGAATTCGTAATCGCCGTCCTTGGCCATCTTGAGAACGTCAGCCGGCGACTTCGCCATGCAGGTCACTCCTTACTTGCTGTGCTTTGCGACCGGGCATTGTGGCGGAAGCGGGGTTTCTGCGCGGTTGCTCGATTGTTAAGGCTCTGTTACAAGCCGGTCCCGGCTAGCTCAGCGATCACCTATGGTCTTGCTTCGGGCACTGCCGGCGGCCGGGGCGGTACCGTGCCCCGGGATGCCCGCCACAGTCGTCTTGGGTGCTCAGTGGGGTGACGAGGGCAAGGGACGGGTCACCGATTACTTCGCCGAGTCCTCCGACTACGTGGTTCGCTACGCCGGCGGGAACAACGCCGGACACACCATCATCGTCGGCGACCAACGCATCGCCCTTTCCCTGATCCCATCCGGGGTTCTCTATCCCGCCTGCACCCCAGTGATCGGATCGGGCTGCGTCATCGATCCCAGGGTGCTCATCGAGGAGATGGACATGCTCTCTTCTCGTGGCATTGAGCCGGGGCGGCTGCGGATCTCGAGCAACGCCCACTTGATCATGCCGTATCACCGCAAGCTCGACTCGATCATGGAGCGATTCCTCGGCCGCAACCAGATTGGCACCACCAAGCGCGGCATCGGCCCCGCCTACACCGACAAGTTCTCTCGAACCGGAATCAGGGTGCAGGACCTCTTCGATCCCGCCATCTTTCGCAAGAAAGTCGAGACTGCTCTCGACGACAAGAACCGCATCCTCACCAGGGTCTACAACCAGCTGGCGATGAGTGCGCAGGCGATTTCAGACGAGTACCTGGCCTTCGCCCCACGGCTCCTTCCCCATGTCGTCGACAGCTCGTTGCTGCTCTGGGAGGCACTCGCCGATGGGCGCTCGGTCCTCCTCGAGGGAGCTCAGGGAACGATGCTCGACGTCGACCACGGGACATATCCCTTCGTCACCTCCTCCAACCCCACGTCGGGGGGGGCAGTGGTGGGAGCAGGGATCGGTCCGGGGAGTATCGGAGAGGTCATCGGGGTGGCCAAGGCCTACATCTCCCGAGTGGGAACCGGTCCCTTTCCGACCGAGCTCACCGATGAGACCGGCGAGCGCCTGATCGAGGTTGGCGGGGAGTACGGCACAGTGACGGGGCGCAAGCGCCGTTGCGGTTGGCTCGACCTTGTCGCCCTTCGCTACGCCGTCCGGGTGAACGGAATCACCAAGCTCTTTCTCACCAAGCTCGATGTGCTTTCTGGTTTCGATTCGGTCAAGATCGCCGTGGCCTATCAATCCGGAGAGGAAATGCACCGGGAGTTTCCCCGCCAGCATCGAGTGCTATATGAATCGAGCCCCGTCTACGAGACCTTCGAAGGATGGGAAGAAGACATCTCTTCGATCCGAAGGTTTTCGGATCTCCCCGCTCAGGCGAGGAACTACCTCGAGTTTGTCGCCGCGCAGGCGGGTGTTCCTATCGGCTGGGCATCGGTAGGGCCCGAGCGACGCCAGCTCATCTCCCTATGAAGGTCCTCTTGATCGGATCGGGTGGAAGGGAGCACGCCCTGGGATGGAAGCTGGCTCAAAGCCCCCGGGTTCGTTCGCTGCTCTCTCTTCCCGGCAATCCCGGCCTGGCCGAGCTGGGTCCGACTCTCGAGGGGATCGATCCGCTTGACGGTCAGGCGGTGACCGAAGAGGCGCAGCATCATCGGGTCGATTTCGTCGTGATCGGACCCGAGGCGCCTCTGGCGGCGGGATTGGCTGATCACCTGCTGGCGGTGGGAATTCCGGTCTGGGGACCTACCCAGTCCGCCGCCCAGCTCGAGTCCTCGAAGGCCTACGCCAAGGGAGTGATGAAGCGGGCCGGCGTTCCCACCGCGGCCTGGGCCGAGTTCGAGGATCTGAGCTCGGCGTTCGAATTCCTCGAATCTCAGACCCCACCATTCGTGGTCAAAGCGGATGGGCTCGCCGCCGGGAAGGGTGTCGTCGTCACCGACGATAAGAAAGAGGCGGCGGATTGGGTGCGCCGTTGCCTGGGAGGCGCCTTCGGAAGACCGGCCGTCATCATCGAGGAGTTTCTCTCCGGTCGGGAAGTCAGCGTCTTCGCAATGTGCGCGGGCCGCGAGGTGGCTGTTCTCGAGCCCGCCCGGGACTACAAGCGCCTGCGAGATGGCGACCGTGGACCCAACACCGGGGGGATGGGGTCCTATTCGCCAGTTCCCGATCTCCCCCCATCTCTCTTGTCGTTTGCCACCGAGGAAGTCTTCCGGCCGGTGCTCGGGACACTGGAGGAGGAAGGCAATCGCTATTC
Source organism: Acidimicrobiia bacterium (assembly GCA_035250485.1). Lineage (GTDB taxonomy): Bacteria > Actinomycetota > Acidimicrobiia > Spongiisociales > ZC4RG35 > JACCTH01. The sequence goes on along the minus strand of DATFFB010000055.1, from coordinate 943 downwards.
CGGCTTTCTCTATGCGGGACTGGTCCTGGGCGAGAACGGCCCGAGCGTCCTCGAATTCAATTGCCGTCTGGGGGACCCCGAAACGCAAGTGGTCATCCCCAGACTCGAAAACGACTTGCTCGATGTGATCGAGGACGGCCTCGATGAGCAACTGGCGACCGTGGATCTGAAATGGTCATCGGACGCTTTCGTCAACGTCGTCGTGGCGGCGCCGGGCTACCCCGAATCACCGAGAAGAGGAATTCCGATTCGAACCGGTTCATTCGAGCCCAACGCCCTCCTCTTCCACGGGGGAACGTCGTTGGCTGGAAAGCAGTTGGTCTCCGGCGGGGGCCGGGTGCTCAATGTCGTCGGGACTGGGTCGGACCTGGCCTCCGCGCGCGCCGCGGCCTACGACGCCCTCGATCGGATCGAGTTCCCCGGAGCCCAGTTCCGAGGCGACATCGCCGCCCAGATAGGGTGAGCGAATGAAGGTGGCGATCGTCATGGGCTCGGCATCTGATCGCCCGGTGATGGAAAAGGCCGGGCAGATGCTCGAACGGTTCGGGGTCGAGTCTGAGACCCGGGTGCTTTCGGCTCACAAGACCCCCGATGAAGCCATCGCCTTCGCCACCGAGGCCGCCGCCAACGGTTTCAAGGTGATCATTGCCGGAGCGGGCAAGGCAGCCCATCTCGCCGGTGTCATGGCGGCCAAATCACTCCTGCCCGTGATCGGGGTGCCCTTGAAAGCATCCCTCGACGGTCTTGACTCGCTGCTCGCCACAGTCCAAATGCCGACGGGAATCCCGGTGGCCACCGTTGCCATCGACGGGGCAGTCAATGCCGCCCTGCTGGCGGTGTCAATCCTGGCGGTCGATGACCCGGACCTCACTAAGCGGCTGGGCGATTACCGGGCGCAGCTGGCCGCCGATACCTTGGCGAGCTAGCCCGAGACGGTACGGAT
>DATFFB010000054.1:0-4597 GCA_035250485.1 Acidimicrobiia bacterium | reverse complement strand
GGTCGCGAGGGTTAGCTGGCGCCGTGGCAGCGCTTGTATTTCTTGCCGCTACCGCAGGGGCAGGGGTCGTTGCGGCCGACCTGACCCTTGTTGGAATTGCCTGACGCCACCGGAGCGAGCTTCGGCGATTCGGGAGCCGGCGTCTCGGCGAACTGCACGTGGAAGAGATAACGGACGGTGTCTCGCTTCACGGAGTCGACCAACTCGCTGAAAAGCGCATAACCCTCTCGCTGATATTCGACCAAAGGGTCACGCTGTCCCATCGCCCGCAGACCGATCCCGGATCGCAGGTAGTCCATCTCCGAAAGGTGCTCGCGCCATTTGTTGTCGATTACAGAGAGCACAACCTGTTGCTCGAGCTGTGCCCTGGCCTCGGCAGGCAGCCTGTTCAGACGCTCTGCATAGGCCTTGTGTGCGGTTTCAATCGCACGCTCGGTGACAGCCTCGACTGAGTATTCCCCGAAATCGTCCTCGGAAAGTGCGGCGGGATAGAACTGGCCGAGTTCTTTATTGAGCAGCTCCCAATCCCATTCGGTGGGAGACATGTCGGGAGAGATGACGGACTCGACAGTCTCGGCGATGACGAGCTCTACCCATTCCTCGACGAGTTCATCCGCGGTGGCATCGAGCAGATCGGTACGCCAGTCGTAGATGACCTCGCGCTGGCGGTTCATCACCTCGTCGTACTTGAGCACGTTCTTGCGGATATCGAAGTTCTGGGCTTCCACCGTGCGCTGGGCCCGCTCGATGGCCTTTGTCACCATGCCGGCTTCGATGGGGACGTCGTCGGGAATCCGCAAGCGGTCCATCACCGACGAGACCCTGTCGCCCGAGAAGCGACGCATGAGGTCGTCACCCAGGGAAAGGAAGAACCGCGACTCACCCGGATCGCCCTGGCGGCCTGACCGGCCTCGAAGCTGATTGTCGATCCGCCGCGATTCGTGGCGTTCGGTCCCGACGACGTAGAGCCCGCCAGCCTCGATCACCTTTTCCTTGTCCGGTGCAATCTCGGTGGCGAAGCGCTTGGTGATTTCGCTGAGCTTGGCCTCGTAGTCAGGATGAGACAGGTCGATTTGCTGGCGCTTGAGCTCGACTTTGGCCAAGCCCTCAGGATTGCCTCCCAGCATGATGTCCACCCCGCGTCCCGCCATGTTGGTCGCCACCGTCACCGCCCCCGGGCGGCCCGCCTGGGCGATGATCTCCGCCTCCCGGGCGTGATGCTTGGCATTGAGCACTTCGTGATTGATGCCTCGCTTGGTGAGGAGGCGCGAGAGCCGCTCCGACTTCTCGATGGACACGGTCCCGAGCAGGATCGGTTGCCCGGCCTCGTGTCGCTCGGCCACGTCCTCCACGACGGCGTCGAACTTGGCGTCTTCACTCTTGTAAACGAGGTCGGCGTGATCGGCCCGAGCCACCGGGCGGTTGGGGGGGATCACCAGAACTTCCAATCCATAGATCTGCGCCAGCTCGGCCGCTTCGGTTTCGGCGGTTCCGGTCATTCCGGCGAGCTTTTCGTAGAGGCGGAAATAGTTCTGGAGGGTGATCGTGGCCAGCGTCTGATTCTCTTCCTTGATCTTCACGCCTTCCTTGGCTTCGATCGCCTGATGAAGGCCCTCGGAGTAGCGGCGGCCCTCGAGCACGCGACCGGTGAACTCGTCGACGATCTTTACCTCGCCCTGGTCGACCAAATACTCGACATCACGGTGGAAGAGCTCCTTGGCCTTGAGCGCCGATTCCAAGTGGTGGACAAAGTCGACGGCGGCGTGGTCGTAGAGGTTTTCCACCCCCAGGATTCCCTCGACGACCGAGACGCCTTCCTCGGTGGTCAGAACCTGCCGTTTGGCTTCATCAACTTCGTAGTGCTCATCACGACGGAGTCGCTGCACTATGCGAGCGAAATCGCGATACCACTTGGCGGAGTCCGAAAGGCGGCCACTAATGATCAGTGGCGTTCGCGCTTCGTCGATGAGAATCGAGTCGACCTCGTCGACGATGGCGTACGAATGCCCGCGCTGAGTGCGATCCCCCGGGCGGAGGGCCATGTTGTCGCGCAGATAGTCGAAGCCGAACTCGTTGTTGGTGCCGTAGGTGATGTCGGAGGCGTAGGCCGGCTGTCGCTGACCGGGCTCCATGCCCGTCTGGATCAGGCCGACGCTGAGTCCCAGGAAACGATGGACGGCGCCCATCCACTCGGCGTCGCGGGATGCGAGGTAGTCGTTGACCGTGACGATGTGGACGCCCTTGCCGGGGAGAGCGTTGAGATAGGCCGGCATCGTTGAGACCAGGGTTTTGCCCTCCCCGGTCTTCATCTCCGCCACCATTCCGCGGTGAAGAGCCATGGCTCCAATCACCTGGACATCGAAGTGGCGTTGAAAGAGCACGCGTTTGGCCGCCTCGCGAACGGTCGCAAAAGCCTCGACCAGCAAATCGTCCAGGGGTTCTCCCGCCTCAAGACGGCGTCGAAAGTCGATGGTGCGAGCCGCCAGGGCCTGATCGTCAAGGGCCTCGAGAGCGGGCTCTTCGGCGTTGACGGCGCTCACCAGGCGCTCGAATTCCCTGAGAGTCTTGCCTTCGCCCGCCTTTAAAAGCTTCCCGAAGATGGACATCGACTCGAATGCTATCTAGAGACAAAAGACAAAAGACAAAAGACCAGGAGACAAGAGACTGGGATCTGAAGTCTTACGTCTGAAAGCCGGGCGTTAGCCCGGCGATCTCTCATCTTCTATTGAGTAGGCCGGCGTGCTCGGCATAGCGGACGGCTTCGTGGCGGGATTGCATGCCGAGCTTGTCGAGGATGTTACGGACGTGGTTTTTGACCGTGTTCTCGGAGATGTAGAGCTGTTCGCCGATCTCCCGAGAGGTGCGCCCGTCGGCGATCCACTGCAGGATCTCTACCTCGCGGCCCGTCAAGGATGGCCGGCGGGTCGAGTTGAGATCGCGATTTCTCAGCAGGTGGGCGACGACTTCAAAGAGGCGGGTTGCCAGGGCCGGAGAGACCACTGCTCCTCCGTTGACGACATCGAGCATGGCGGATACCAGTTTGGGAAACGGGGTGTCTTTCACGATGTAGCCGGAGGCGCCGGCTTTGATCGCGGTCAGGAGGTCCTCTTCGGAATCGCTCGAGGTCAATAACACGACCTTCGTCTCGGGAGAAGCGTCGGTGATTTTGTCCACCACGTCGAGGCCCGAGATCCCTGGCATCAAGACATCCAGAATTACAAGGGTGGGCCGCTGACGGCGGGCCTCGGAAATAGCTGTCAGCGCATCCGAGGCGATGCCGACCACGTCAAACCCTTCTCCCTTGAGGGCGGCAGCCAGCCCCGCCTGGAATATGGGGGCGTCGTCGACGACGAGAACGGTTGGACTCTTCACGCCGGCTCGATCAACCCCAGCTGACCGTCGCGGCGACGGTATAGGACGCTCTGGCGCTGCGATTCATCGTTGTGAAAGAAAAAGAAGTCATGACCGAGTAACTCCATCTGCAAGACAGCTTCCTCTACGGTCATCGGCTTCATAACGAATTGCTTGATACGAACAATCTCGTTCGAGCTTTCAATTTCGGACGGCTCGGGAGGCTCTTTTGGGGCTGGTTTCCGGTGTTTTCCGATCAATTTTTCCTTGAGGCGCTTGAGTTGGAGGTTGAACCGGTCAACTCCCAGGTCAAGGGCCGCCTCCGCTGAGGGCGCCGAGCTCACCACCCGGATGGAGCGTCCAGCCGCCTTGCTAGTGACCTCCATTCGGTACTTTTCGGCAGCCACGCGCGGGTTGTGCGCCTCGGAAAACTCCACGTCGAGATCTCCAACCTGGCCCTCGAAAACCTTGGCGGCGTGGGCGAGCTTCTCGATCGCCAGGGCCCGCACGCGGTCGTCGATCGTGGTGCCTCTGGTGTGGATTCGGACTTCCATGTCTCCCCCTCTCCGAAGCCGGGCTCCAAAAAAAGGCTAGTCACCACGGGCCGTGGCGGTAATGGCGCTCTCGACCCGTATGCCCGACGATTGCAGGGCCGATCGGGCCGAACTGAGAGTGCGTCCGGTGGTGAGGACATCGTCGACCAGAACCACCGATGATCGAGGGCGCGAAGTCACCCTCAGCAGAGCGGCCTGGCGATCCGAACGCTTTCTTCCTGCCTGTCGGTGGGCCAGAAGCGGAGCCGCCAGAGCGGGCACGACCATACGACCCGTCAGAATCCCCAGACGGCGAGCCAGGTCGGGAGCGGGATCGATTCCATACCGCAGGTGCCGCCAGGACACCCTGGGAACCGCGACCAATTCGTGTCCTTCGGGGAGCAACGGAATGAGGGCTCGGGCCAGCATCCATCCGGCGCGATCGCTACCCCGATACTTGTATTGATGGATCAAATCCCGGGCTGGTCCTTCGTGGCGGAAGGCCGACCGAACGAGGAGCCCGTCGTCGAGGAGCCGATCAGAAGCGGCATTGAAATTAGTCCGGCAGATATTGCAGAGGTCCGGCCCGAGCTTCCCGCAAGTCAGACAGAGCACCGCATCACAGTGACAAAGCCGGGGGACAAAACCATGGCAGAGAACCGGCCCAGGCCGGATCTCAGTTAGGTGCCTTCGCGCCAGCCTGCCAGATAGTC
>DATFFB010000053.1:0-8917 GCA_035250485.1 Acidimicrobiia bacterium | reverse complement strand
CTCCCGGCGTGGTCTTCTCCGGGTCACCCCGGTGTGGACCGGGATCCCCGTCTCGGGATCGGTCACGATCCACGACCAGGTGCAATGGTGCTGGCCCTCCGCCACCTGGCGGGCGATGTCGGAAATCACCGGACCAAAACCCGAGAGCTCGCCCGGCGCCTCGGTGAGACCGGCCAGGGTCTCCAAGTCGACCCGGAGCTCGACCGCACACCCCGTCGTCTTTCCCTGGTTCTCTTCCTCCCCCAGCAGCTGGGCCAGGAAGAGGTCGGCCATCAGCTGGTCGATGGTGCGCGGATCCCCCTTCTGCTTCAGCTTGCGAGCCAGTCTCTTCAAGTGCTTGTAGGCGGCCTCGGCCCGGTCGGGAGGGAGGTCCCTTCCCTCCAGGGTGGCGGTCCCGAACTCGTTACCGGTGACCGAGACATAACGATTCTTGACCGCTTCTCCATAACGGAGCCTGGCTTCCTCGGGGGAGGCGAGATAACAGAGCCGCTGGGTCCGGACCCGGATCTGGGAGGCGGTAAGACCGGGAGCCTCGGAAAGGATCTGTTCTGAGACCCAGCGGGCGTCTTCTTCTCTGAGATGGCAGGTGTGGGCGACGATGGTCTCGGCCCGGTAGAGGTCCAAGGCTCCCTTGCGGAGGGCGGAGAGGACTCGGGGGAGGCGGAGGAGGGAGAGGGCCCGTCCGAGCTCCAGCTCGGCGGCCCGCCCCGAGAGGTGGAGGAGGGCGGAGAGCTCGGTGGTCGCGGCCCACATCCCCTCCTCGGGCTGGATCGAGAGCTCGACACAGTCCTCGTAGAGCAAGGCGATCTGGCGGTATCCCTCCGCTTGGTGATAGGAGACCATCCGCCGGTGGGCCGCCACCAAGACCGCCCGCTCATAACCGGAGATGGGAATCGAGTCCACCTCCGCCAAGAGCCTCCCCAGCTCCGGCCCCGGTTCCATCTCCGCCAGACCCGGGGGCAGGGAAGAAGGAGGAGGCAGGTAGGGCCCGTAGTCTTCGTCGCTGAACGGTTCGTACATCTGTTCGATTGAACCTATCGGATGCCAGTGACAAATTGAAGGGGTTCGTCAGCTATTTCTCGAGCGAATCGCCGACCTCCACTGACGCCTTGGGATCGCTGTTTCTATGATCGATTTACAGCGTGACACCCGCCTCCGAGTTGTTCGCCGAACGCCCACAGTTAACCGGCTTCCTAGCTCGACGCCCGTTCTGGCTCTTCGCACTAGTGGCAGTCGGGTACGCCCTCGGCTCGGAAATCGCTTTCAGCTGGTTCGGGGCGAATGGACTCAACGCTTCGTTCTTTCCGGCGGCCGGAGTGACGATGGCCGCACTCCTTCTCACCGACCGGCGGCAGTGGCCGATCGTCCTCACAGCCGCCGGGATCGCCGAGCTATTGGTCGACCTCTGGCACGGGATCGACCTCATTCCGAGCCTCGGCTATGTCGTGGCCAACCTCGCGCAGCCGATCTTCGGCGCGTTGCTGCTCGGAGCCTTCGTCAAACGGATTGATCTTGGCCGTGCTCACGATCTTGGCGCTTTCCTTCTCTGCGCCGTGGTTGCGGGTCCGGCGCTTGGTGGGATCCTCGGCGCTTCGACCCTTGTCTTCCTGGATGCTGGCCAGGGTTGGGCCAGCTTCGTGGGCCAGTGGTGGGCCGGCGACGGACTCGGCGTTCTGGTCATGGGGGGCGCAATTCTTTCACTTCGCGCGCCTTCGGTCCGACGTCTCACACCAACCAGCCTCGGTCTTGGCATCGTTCTTGGCGGCGCGGCGATCGCCACCACGATGCTCGTGTTCGAATTCGAGCGGTTCGGATTCATTTTTGCTCCGCTGGTGGCTCTGGGCTTGGTCGCCTTCCGCACTGGGTCTCGCGGGGTCGCCCTCACCGGGGCGGCGATGGCATTCATCGCCGCTGAAGCAACTGCAGGCGGCTCGCCGTTCTGGTTGAGTCTTGGTGTCGACCCGTCGACGGGCTTGATCTATCTCCGAGTGGGACTCATCATCGTGATTGCAAGCGCTCTTGCACTGGCTGCGGAGGTCACCCAGCGGGAGCACGCAGTCTCGTTGCTGGCGAGAAGCGAGGCCGAGCGCGCTGCCGCCGTTGAGCTTGCCAGAATCCGCGAGAGCGAACTTCGCACCCGGATTGAGACCGAGTCGCTCAGCCGAAGTGCAGCCGCTTTGGCCGAAGCCTCGACGGATCAGGCCATAGCTGAGGCAGTTGTATCGGTCTTGCTGGACTGGGGTGCAGCCGAGGGAGAGCTCTATGTTCTTGAAGGGGAGACGCTGCGGCAGATCACCCGCACTGGGGCTGCCTCGGACAGAAGCCCCGCCACCGAAGTGTTTCCGATAGCTCTCGATTCCCCGTCGGCAGAAGCTGCCCGCCAGCGCGTTCCGGTGATTGCACCGACGGGCGCCGCCTTTCCGGTGATCACCAACGGTCAAGTGAAGGCCGTCCTTTCGATCAAGGTCGCAGACAGCCAATGGGTGACCCAGGTTCGGTACCGGCTCCTGACAACGTTGGCGGACCAGGCCTCCGTCGCTCTCGAGCGGGCGGAGTTGAAGCGGAGGGCCGAGGCATCGGCGAAGAGTGACGCGCTACTCAGTCACATCGGAGAAGTCCTGGAGCGGGCGACGCGTCTCCACGATCGCGCCGGTGCCCTCGCCAAGGTACTCACCGATGAACTCCCATCTCTTGTTGTCGTGTACTCGTTCGACGAGTTTCAACGATTGCAAGTGCTGGCTCGCGCGTCGAGCGAAGAATCGGCCGATCAGATCAGCGAGACACTGATGGCAGAGCAGGCAAAGATTGCTCTCGCCAGGGACGCACAGGCTCGCACGAGTGAGGGACCGATTGAACTGCTCACTACTCCACTTCGTGCCCGAGGGCGGGCGATCGGCGCATTGAGCCTGGGCTATCGGCCAGGCGAAGGCTCCATCGCCCCCAGGCTGTTAGATCGGATCGCGCGGCGAGCAGCGCTCGCGCTCGACAATGCCCAGCTCTACGAGCAGGAGCGAGGCGTCTCGCACACTCTTCAGGAAGCGCTTCTCGGCGGGGAACCGCCCGTAATCCCTGGCACGTCGATCGGCACCGCGTATCGGCCGGGTACGGCGACGCTCGAGGTAGGAGGTGATTGGTACGACGCCTTCGCCCTTACCGACGACCGAGTGGCACTCGTTGTCGGCGACGTCGTCGGGCACGGGCTCGAAGCGGCGATCGCTATGGGGCAACTGCGCGGTGCTGTCCGTGCCCTGGCCCCCCTCGGATCGCCGAGAGAGGTGTTAACTCGACTCGACGAGGTCGTTGCATTGCTGCCGGATGCATCCTTGGCGACGATCGCTTATGCGGAGTTACATACTGAGACAGGCGACATCGTGTACTCCTGCGCGGGACATCCGCCTCCACTGCATGTCCCTGCACAAGGCCAGAGCCGGTTGCTTTGGGAGGCGCGGTCAACCCCGCTCGGTTCTTCCTTTGCCGCTGAGCGCACCGAAGCCCACCTTCACCTTGCTCCAGGTGATCATTTCGTGCTCTTCACTGATGGGCTCGTCGAGCGACGGGCATACAGGATCGAGAATCGTCTCGATCTATTGGAGGAGGTGACGCAAAGTGCCGGCGGAGATAGCGCCTCAGAACTCGTCAGTCGCATCGTCGGCTCGCTCCTCGATGAGGGAACTCAAGATGACGATGTGTGTGTCCTCGTCGTTCGGTTCACGCCGTCCGAGGCGAGATTCAGCCATGATTTCCCGGCAGCACCGGTCGAGGTGAGCAAGATGCGAAGGGCTCTGTCGCTCTGGCTGGAGAACTCAGAACTCGATATTGAGCAGCGCAACGACGTGTTGCTGATCGCGAACGAAGCCGCGGCTAACGCTGCCGAACACGCGTATGCATTCGACGGGCAGGGCGTCGTCCGGGTCCAAGCGGAGGTACGGGACGGCCAGATGGAGCTCTCGGTGCGCGATTCCGGGACGTGGCGGGAGCCGCCCACCGACAGTGATCGCGGTCGCGGCCTGAAGATCATCCACGCCCTGGCCGAAGACGTGGTCATTTCGCCGAGCGCGGGCGGAACCAGCATCTCCATGTTGGTGCCGCTCCGACCTCAGGTGCCACGGTGAACGACAACGGCACCCTTTCGATCGAGCGCTCTCGAATCGACGAGACGGAGGTGCTGACGTTGTGGGGCGATTTGGATCTCACCAGCGCCGAATCCCTGACGACGGCCCTTGAGGCAACTGAGGCGGCGAAGGTCATCCTCGATATGAATGAGGTCAACTTCATTGATAGTGCCGGCATGCGAACCGTCGACCATGCCCGTCGTGACCTTGCCGGGGGACGGCGCTTGCTTATCGTCGCCCGGACGGATTCGTCAGCGGCTTGGGCATTTCGCGTGGCTGGCTATGAGGACGAGTTGATCGTTCCTTCGCTCGACGAAGCGATTCGAGATTGAGTGCTCCTGTGGACCCATAGGGCGGCGAGGCTCGCACCGACCGTGTTAGCCACCAGATCCCAGCCGGTGTTTTCAAACCCGCCGATGTTGGTGTCGGGCACGAATCGAGTGATGAGAAATTCGAACATCTCGTTGAGAGCACCAAAGCCGAGGCCGCCCATCAGAGCCAAGAGAGCTCCCGATCCGGGCTTTGGGTGGACAGACTCCGCGAAGGCGAGGCCGGCAAAGCCGAAACCGATGGCGTGGACTAATTGGTCGAAGCGCAGAAACGAAAGAAGTTGAACGTTGTAGAGAATCCGCCCTTCCTCGATAGGGATCATGCCGCCCGCCATGTGAAGTGCTCCCCACAGTGCGATGCCCCAGAGGATGAAATCGGAGAAGTGCCGTCGGAGATCCCAGTACAGGAGTCCAAAGAACGCCACTGCGATGAACCCGGCGTAGAACGCGGTCTGTCGATTGTCGGTGGCAATCCCCAAGGCAATGAACCCGACGTAGTACGCGACTACGAAACCGAGTAACGCCGGACGGGAGAGGAGCCGCTGCCACACGGCGGCGAGTGTATGAAACGCTGTTCTGTGGGCTCGCGACACCCCCACAGGGATGTCACGAGCCCTGGGTTCGCTAATTAATCGGGGAAGCTGACGGTGGCTTTCGACTCGTCGTTGCCCCGGACCAAGCTCAGCTCGAGGGTCGGCCCCGCGTTGACAAGGACCCGGTGCAGATCGTCAAGGGCCTTCGTAGCTTCACCACCGGCGGCGACGATGAGGTCGCCTTCGCGGACGCCGGCCGTGTCGGCGGGTCCACCCTCCTCGACCCCTCGCACCAGAAGGCCGTCTCGCTCGTCCAACCCCACCGCCCGCCTGAGGTGGGCCGCCACCCGGGCCGGGGCCAACGCCACTCCTAACCGGCGGGTCTTGGGCGCTTTCCCGGCAGCCAGGGACTCGATGCGGGACTTCAGGTCTTGATCCGCCGGCAGTGCCAGGTAGAACCCGCCTCCCAGTCGGTGCGTGTTGATCCCCAGCAGGCCGCCCGAGGTGTCGACCACGGGGCCGCCCGAGGAACCCGGGAGTAGGGGAGCGGTGTGTTCGAAACCTCCCGCGATCTTTCGGCCTCGCGGACCTCGAAAGCTCCGATTGGCGCCGGACACAAATCCGAAGGTGACCCGCAGATCGCGACCGCCCGGACGCGCAACTCCGATTAGAGGTAGTCCCGGTGCCACTTCTGCGGTCGACCAGGTCACCGGCTCAATTCCTTCCGTGGAGGCCCCGAGCACGGCCAGATCGCCGTCCACGTCGACCCCGAGAACCTCGGCTTGCACCTTCCTCTCGTCATGAAAGGTGACGGTGACTCCATCGCCGGAGAGGTTGTGGGCGTTGGTCAGGACCTGCCCGTCACCTGTCACCACTCCCGATCCGGCCGCGGAGCGGTTTCCGACCCCGACCACCCTTGGCCCCACCTGTGTTGCCGTCTCGCGCAGGGCCGCTCCCAATTCATCCAACAGCGCCGCCATCACCCTCCTCCTTAGATAGTGACTTGCAAGTTGCAAGTTAACATGGATGAATGCTGCGGTCGTACGATGAGGCGGTGGCGAGCGATCCCCTCGATGCGGCCCTGACTCGGGTGGGTGATCGCTGGACCCTGCTTTTGATCGACGCCTTGCAGTCGGGTCCGCGGCGCTTCGGGGAGCTGACCGACTCGGTCCCTGGCATCGCCCCCAACATCCTCGCCAGTCGCCTGAAGCGCCTCGATGAGGAGGGGATCATCGTTTCCCGCCACTACCAAGAGCGGCCGCCCCGAATGGCCTACCAACTCACCGAACCGGGCCGGGAGCTGGCCTCGGCCCTGCGACTGCTAGCCGCCTGGGGAGCGCGTCACTCGCCGGATGCCGATGTCCCCCGCCATGACCTCTGTGGCACCGCCCTCGAGGCTCGTTGGCACTGTCCGACCTGTGATCGCACCCTAGAAGGCGACGATTCAGCGTCTGAGCTCCGGTATCTCTGAATGACCCGTTCGGTTTTTTAGGGCATCGGTCGATAATTCGCCATGGCACGCCTTGACCGGGGTAGCAACGTCTTCTGTTTGGAGTCGTTCTGGCACGATCGACTCGACGGTGACCGGCTCAGCGTTCGCCCGCTTCTCGAACTACTCCACACGACCCGCGGCACCAAATACATCCATCTGACTTGCAACACCATCGAGGAATTGAGCTTCAACCTGCGCCAGCATCGGCGATATCGGAGTTACGGGGTGCTCTATCTCGCTTTTCACGGCCGTCGTGGACGCCTGTTGCTCGCCGACGGGAGCGAGCTTGCGGTCGAGCGCCTCACGGAGATGGCGCGGGGCCGGCTCAGCGGATGCCTGGTGCATTTCGGCAGCTGTTGGACCGCCCTCGGCGAGGACCAGGTTTATGACTTTCTCGAACAAACCGGGGCTGCAGCCGCCACCGGCTACACGAAAGCCGTCGATTGGATCGACAGCGCCGCCATGGATCTCCTGATCCTGGACCGGGCTCGGGAATACTCCAACGCCAAGTCGCTCATTGACAAGCTGGCCGATACGTACTCCGGGCTCAATGAAGAGACGGGGTTCACTGCCTACCAGCTCTAAGGCGCCGTCGCCTAGGAATCAAGTCTTTTCGCAAGCGAGGTCGGGGCGATCAATCGGTAGGCGTCCTCGACGATTTCGGTGATCTCGTCCCAGTCGACCGGGACATCGAGATAGACGCCCAACCAGCCCCGATGGCCGACATAGGGAGGACGAAAGAAACGAGTCGGCGCCGCCGCCACCCGGGACTCTTGAATTCCAAGCGGAGCCGCGCACCAGAAGCCAAGGCGGTCGTCGTGATGATGGTCGGCATACGAGACGAACACCTTCTTGCCTCTGATGAACCAGGTCGGCTCCCCGTGACTTAAACGTTCTGTGGTCTCGGGTAGTGCCAGGCAGATTGCCCGCAGGGCCTCGAGCGGATCTTTGCTCACCGGCTGATTCTGGTCCGGTCGACGCTGGGGGTATTTTCTGCCTCCCATGAACTCTGGGGCCGATTTACTGGTCGTCAACGGCGTGATCTTCACGGGGGGAGCCGAGCCCGCGCCCGGTTCGGTGGCGATCAAGGCGGGAAGGATCGTCGACGTCGGTTCCGACGTGAGGGCGTGGCGGGGCGCTCGCTCCGAGGTCATCGATGCAGGAGGCGGGCTGGTGACGCCTGGATTTATCGATGCTCACGTGCACCCCGTGACCGGAGGGCTGAACCTTCTGCGCTGCTCTCTCGATAGCGCTCGTTCCGCGGCCGAGGCGCTCGATCGGGTGGCGAGCTACGCCAAAGCCCATTCCGAAACGGAGTGGATTTGGGGCGGTGGTTGGGCGCTCGACTGGTTTCCGGGCGGCACGCCGTCGGCCGGCCTTCTCGACCAAGTCACCGGAGGCCGACCGGCGTTCTTGTACAACCGGGACGGACACGGCGCTTGGGTCAACTCGGCCGCCCTGGCCCGGGCCGGGATCTCCGGGGGCACCCCCGACCCGCCCGACGGTCGTATTGAACGTCGGGCGAATGGTTCCCCGCAGGGAACCCTCCATGAGGGAGCAATGGCGCTGATCGAAGCGATCCTTCCGCCGACGGCGGCAACCGAGTGGGAGAGAGCGCTGGCCGCGGGGCAGGAGTACCTCCTCTCGTGTGGCATCACCGGCTGGCAGGACGCGGCCACAGAACCGGAGCATGAAGCGGCTTATCTCGCCCTCGCCGGTCGGGGCGAGCTGGTGGCCTCGGTGGTGGCCGCTCTTTGGTGGGATCGCCATCGAGGTTTCGAGCAAATCAGCGACCTCATGGGACGGCGGGCGTGCCAGGCTCCCGGCTTCCGTCCTACCTCGGTCAAGCTGATGCTCGATGGGATCGTCGAGAACTACACCGCTGCCCTCGTCGAACCATATCTCGACGCGGCCGGGTCCCCGACGACGAACTCGGGGATCGACTTCATAGAACCAGATGACCTCGTCGAGATCGTTTCCTGTCTCGATCGTCTCGGTTTCCAATGTCACTTTCATGCTCTCGGCAGCCGCGCGGTTCGCAATGCCCTCTCCGCCCTTGACCGGCTGCGGACCGCACAAGATCTACGCCACCACCTAGCTCACCTGCAGGTGATCGATCCGAGCGACGTCGCGAACTTCAAGAAGACCGGTGCTACCGCCAACGTTCAGGCGCTCTGGGCCTGCAATGAACCACAGATGACCGAGCTCACCCTCCCCTTTCTGGGTCCGAGGTCGGTCGCGAACCAGTACCCGTTTGCATCTCTTGACGCAGCCGGCGTGCCTCTGGCCATGGGCTCTGATTGGCCGGTGTCGACGGCGAACGTCTTCGAGCAAATCGAGGTGGCAGTTACTCGCCGCCATCCGCTCCACCGGGATCAAAAGCCGCTGCAAATCGACCAAGGCCTGACCCTCGACCAGGCCTTGACGGCGTTCACGGTTGGCTCCGCGCGG
>DATFFB010000052.1:0-6200 GCA_035250485.1 Acidimicrobiia bacterium | reverse complement strand
ACCTTGTACCAGCGACTCCAGTTGGCGCCGGCCTCTTGGGGCTCACCCTTGAGAGAGGCGAGGACGTTCTTGGAGGCGGTCTTGGAGATGACCGATCTCACCACGGAATCGACTCTGTCGACTGGGATCATCACCGTCAGGGACTCGGTCGAGATGTCGAGCACGTAGTACTCGCGGGATTGGCCGTCGAAAGATTGCTTGACCCGCTTAGCGATAGTTGCGGCCCCATGCTGGGGATGGACCACCTTGTCGCCGACGCTGTAGCGCGAGGTGGCGGGAGCTTTCTTGGGTTCGGGCGGTTTGGTTTCCTCCGGAGCTCTTTCGGCTTTCTTGGCCGCAGCCTTGGCGGGAGGCGCTGCCTTTTTGGCAGGCACCTTCTTCACGGGCGCCTTGGCGGAGGTGGCCTTCTTGGCGGGGGCCTTAGTGACCGACGCTTTTTTGGCCGCGGTCCTCTTGACAGGAGCTTTCTTGGCCGCAGCCTTCGCGGTCCTGATCGCGGCAGCCTTCTTGGCCGGTGCCTTCTTCGCGGCTTTCTTGGCGGTGCTGGTGCTGGCGGCAGATTTCTTGGCAGGAGCCTTCTTGGCCGGGGCGGCCGAGCGCTTTACCGAGCGATTGGTTTTCTTTGCAGCCAAGGGACGGGCATTGTACCCGTCAGGTCGGATCCGGATCCCAAGTGGCAGCCGCTGCCCGCCACCGATCGAAGTAGCGGCGCAGCATCGCCGCCCTGGCACCACCGATGCCCTCTACCTCTTCGAGGTCGGCTGCAGTGGCGGCGAAAAGTTGCTCGACGGTCTTGAAATGACGCAGCAGATTCTCACGAGTTGCTTCCGGGAGGCGGCCCACCCTGGCCAGAAGCCTCACGCCGCGGGGCCGGGCGAGCTCGTCGAGGTCTCCGAACCCAACCGCTTTGCCGACCAGATTGGCGTCCTCCAGCTCCTCGTCGCTCAACAGAGACAGGCTTTCTATTGCCTCCGGCACGAATCGGGCTCGACGGCCTCCCAGGTAGTCAGCCAACGTCGATGCAACAAGCTGCTCAATCCCGCGGGTGAGCTCGGTTAGCTGGACCGCGATCAGCCGCGCTTCGCCGCCGAGGGTCACCGTTTGCGTTTCGATCTGGCGGCCTATTCGCCGCACCAACTCACCTTGCTGCAGCACATGAACCACGTTGCGGAAGGTCGCCAGGCCGGTGATCTCGAGATGCATCAGCCGCTCGTCCGAGTCGTCGAGTCGGCGGCGCAACCGTTCCAAAGTGTGCAGATCCTGATTGGCCCGCGCCGCCTGGACCGTGGGTCGAGCCAGCTCGACCTTGCGGCCATCGTAAAAGAGCGTCGCCAGACGCCGACCTTCGGATACCGACACCACCGGCTTACCGGTATGGCGAGCGAGGCGCTCGGCGGTTCGGTGGCGGGAGCCGGTCTCGTCGGTGGGTAAATCGGGATCGGGAAGGAAATGCACGTTCGCGGCCAGGATCCGATCCCAGGTGTCGTCGAGGACGATGCCTCCATCCATCTTGGCCAGCTCGGCAAGCCGGGGAGGGCTAAATCCGACCTCTTGCAGCCAGAACCCGCCCGAGCTGGTGTCATCGACTAGATCGTCATGTCCCAGCACGACCAGGGCGCCGTTCCCTTGCTGGATGATGCGCTCGAGCGCTTGCCGCAAAGGGGTCCCCGGAGCCAGCCGCGACAGCACCTCGAGAAGAACCGAGTCGTGCATGCCCCCCGAGGCTATCACCAACGACTTTCCTTCCGCCCCGGGTTAGGGCCGGCGAACTCTTCTCCAGACGAGGTAACCAATGGCTCCGAAGAGCAACAGGGCTGCGAGAACGGAGAACGCGTTCCAGGGCTCGGCCTGCCTGATGTCGGCTCCCCCCGCGATCTCCGCAAAAAGCATCTGCGTGGCACAATACCGGCCCGAATGGCCCGTTATGTGTGTGACAACTGTGGTGCGACCGTGGTCGACGAGGAGTTTTGTCCCACCTGCGGTAGCTGGGTCGACACCCTGCAGAAAGACGAAGACGAGTATGAGGAGTTCGACCTAGAGGAAGGCCCACCCCCACCGCGGTCGGTGCGGGGCGAGCCGACTCTGTGTCCATCATGCGGCGCCCCCAACCCCTCCACCAATCGTCACTGTGAGGAGTGTGGTGCTCGGCTCCGCCAAGGTCCACTGCCAACCGCACCTCGGCCCGCCGTGCAGAGCACAGCTGGGGTCCGCGCCCTGGGAGCGCTGTTCGGTCTTATCGCCCTCGTCGTCATCATCGCGGTCTTGATCAATTTGATCAATGGAGACGACGAGACAACCGCCACCACCTTGGCGGCCGACGCCAGCTCCACTACCGCGGGTGTCGTGCAGGTGGAAAATCCCGCCCCTCTCGACATTCTCACTGCCTCCTGCGTTCCAGAAGGACTCGGCGGGGATTTTTCGTGTACCAATCTGATCGACGGCAACGCCGGCTCGTTCCAGGTCAACTACAACGAGCTGCCCGAAGGCGAGAAGGAAGTCGAGATCCGTCTCACCTTCCCTCAGCCGATGGAGGTGACCAGGATCATCTGGCTCAATCTCGAGGATGAGACCCGGTTCCGGCGCAACTACCGGGCAAAGGGCATCACCATCGAGGCGGAAGGCAACCCCTTCGTCGTTCCCCAGGAGCTACAGGATGCGCCGGGCGAACAGGGTTTCGACTTCGCCACCATCCGAGCCAACTTCATCATCATCACCATCCAGAGCGTTTATCAAGCGGAGGTGGTGGAAGGTACGGAGCCGTTCGACGAACTGGCCATCGAGGAAATCACCGTCGTTGGCCGGCCAGCCGAGACCACCACCAACACCACCTCGGTCGACGACACCACTACTACTACCGGGGGCTGAGAGCCAGGGGGAGCGAACGCATCCCCCGGAAGACAAGAGAGCGCACCCGCTCGGGCTCCCCGCTCAGCTCGAATTTGGCAATTCGAGAGGCAAAGGAAGCGAAGGCGATTTCCAACTCGACCCTGGCCAACGGGGCACCCACGCAGTAATGAACCCCGGCGCCAAATGACACGTGCGGGTTATCAATTCGACGCAGGTCGAGGCGCTCGGGCTCGACGAATACCGCTTCATCGTGATTGGCGGACCCGAAAAGAAGCCCCACCTTGGTCCCGTGTTCGAGCACGGTTCCCGACCAGTCGAGATCGGTCAGCACCCAGCGTTCGAACATCTGCAACGGTGAGTCGAAGCGCAAGATCTCATCGGTGGCTTGCGCCGCCAGACCAACCGGATCGCCCTTGAGCAGTTCGAACTGCTCGGGGTCGGAGGCAAGGGCGAGGAGTCCATTCCCGATGGCGTGGACCGTCGCCTCGTGGCCGGCGTTGAGGGTCAAGATGCAGGTGGCGATGAGCTCATCATCATCGAGGCGATCGCCCTCGTGATTGGCGGCGATCAACGACGAAATCAGATCTGAGCCCGGATTGCGCCTCCGATCGACGAGGACCTGGCGGATGTACTCGACGAACGCACTGACGGCCTGTTCGGCGCGAGCCCCTTCTTCGGCGGTGCAGCCCTGGTCGAAGACCCGGACGATGTCGTGGGACCAGGAGACGAGTTGGGGTTGTTCCTCCTGAGGAATTCCGAGAAGGTCGGCGATCATCACCAGCGGGATCGGCGTGGCGTATTCGGCGATGGCCTCCATCGCCCCCCGCTCGATGGCAGTCTCGAGAGCGGCCGCCGCTGTGGCTTCGAGGCGCGGGCGATAGGTCTCGGTCGAGCGCCGGGTGAAGGCCCATTGCACCAGACGCCGAAGTCGGGTGTGGCGGGGTGGTTCGAGGTCGATGAACGAACCCCGGATATACCGATTCCACGTGGGCAGGTGATCCGGATAATTGCGGGCATAGAGCCGAGGGTCGATTTCCCCGGTCACCCCACGAATGTCGCGCCCGAACCGCCTGTCCTTGAGCATTCCCGTCACGTCGGCATGGCGGGTGAAAAAAGTCAGTTCCCAGTCGCGGTCGTAGAAGACCGGGCTCTCTTCCCGCAGTCGGGCGTAAACCGGATAGGGATCGTGCTGGAAGGCGCTCGAATAGGGGTCGAAATCCGCCCGATCGGTCCTTCCTTCGATCAATTCTCACCCTTGCGGTAGCGGAGACCGTCCGCCGCCGGAGCCCTCAGCCTCTGGGCGAAGAAGACCAGAACGATCAAAACAATGACGAACGGGAGGATGTTGATCCACACGTCGGGCAAGGTGTCCGAGGTCAGGTACCACGCTGCCGCCGCCAACCCGAGTACAAGAGCCAGAACCGCGTCGACTCGCTTTCCGCGGGTCGCCGCCCATATCGCCACCGCCGCCAATCCGATGGCGTTGACCAGGATCAGAGAGTGAGAGGCGCTGCCGTCGAGATCGCGGAGTCCGATCCCGAATGGGTAACCGAAAAGAAGTGCTCCACCCAGGACTCCAAATGGCCTCCAGTTTCCGAAGATAAGCGCCGCCAAGCCGATGAACCCCCGACCGGTGGTTTGCCCTTCTAGGTAAATCCCAGATAGCTCGGGGCTGGCGATGAAGGCGCCCCCCAGGCCTGAGAGCGCCCCGCTGATGACGACGCCGATGTACTTGAAACGATAAACGTTGATCCCTTGTGCTTCTCCTGCCTGCGGTCTCTCCCCACAGATCCGGAGCCGGAGCCCGAAACGGGTGCGCCAGAGCAGCCAGGCCGTGAAGGGCACGAGCAGGAGGGCGATAAACGACACCCAGGAGATCCGGGTGACCAAGCCCTTGGCGATACTGGCGATGTCGGAGATGAGAAATATCTCCCGAGCTGCCAGCCAACCAAAGAAGTCGGGGGTCTGCCAGGAGCCGATGCTCCCTCCACCGAGGATGGGCAGAGTAAAAGTGCCGACGCCGGGAACCCGGGGAGACTGGGTGATAGATCCCCCGGGGAGAGTTGTAAGGACCTCGGAGGAAAGGAATCGGGTGATGCCAGGAGCAAGAATGTTGATCGCCACGCCCGAGATAACGTGGTCGACACCGAAGGTCACGGTGGCGATGGCATGAAGCAAGCCGCCCACTGCCCCCGCCGCCACCCCCAACACAATCCCCCACCAGGGTCCGTACACCACCGCCCCCCAAGCACCGAACCAGGTGCCGAGAATCATCATGCCTTCAAGGCCGATATTTACGACACCCGCTCGTTCGGAGAAGAGTCCGCCCAGGCCGGCGAGGAGGATCGGAACCGCCCAGCGCAGCATCGACTGCGACGACCCGGCGGCGGTGAGGCTCTCGGTTTCATCGAAGCGCTGGACGATGGTGAGGACGAGCACTCCGACACCTGCGTAAAGAGCCCATCGCAGCCAGGCGGGAAGCTTTTCCCAGTTCATGCTGCCTCCTCCGAAGGTTTGATGTCTCCCAGGGCTTCCGCCGCCGACTTCGCCTCCTGGCGCTCACGAGCCCGGCTGGCCACCTCGTAGGCAACGACCGCGGCCAGGATGATGACCCCCTGCATGATCACGACGATCTCCCGCGAAGCGGCGCCGGTGAATTGCAGGACTCCCGAGGAGATGTCGAGAAACGAGAAGATAAGGGCGGCGAGGATGATTCCCGCCGGGTGGTTACGGCCGAGTAGGGCGGCGGCAATTCCTGTAAACCCGAGACCCTTGATGGGGTTGGCAGGAAAAAAGCCGACCTGGTTGATCTCGGCCATCCCCACCAAGCCAGCGACGGCTCCGGAAAGCACCATGGCGCTCACCACCATCCGCTTGGCCGGCACTCCTCCCACTTGCGCGGCGAAGGGGTTAATACCGCTGGCTCGCAGGTCGAAGCCAAATCGGGTGCGGTTGACCAGTACGTGATAAACGATCCCCACCAGGATGGCGACCACGAGCACACCGGTCAGTTGTTTTCCTTGGCGTATTTCGCGAGTGAAAAACTCGAGCACGGAGTTGAGGTTGGGAATCAAGCCCGAATCCGGGATCGGCGTCGTCCCGACCCTGCCCACTCCCCCCTGTATCGCCCCTCCCGCCTGCCATTCTCTGATCAGGTAAGCCACCAGACCGGAGATGGCGATGGCGTTGAGCATGATCGTCGAGATCACTTCGCTGATGCCCCTGGTTACCTTCAGGACCCCGGCGAACCCCGAGTAGGCCGCCCCCACCGCCATCGCCACCACCAGGATGAAGACGATTCGCAGCGGACCGGGCAAGTCGACCAAGGCTCCCACGTGGGCTGCCACCAATGC
>DATFFB010000051.1:0-7709 GCA_035250485.1 Acidimicrobiia bacterium | reverse complement strand
GGCGGCTGCAGCATGACGGAGCGACTCGACCACCGACAGATAGGCATCAGGCAGATCGACGTATTTGCCCACGATCCCGATCGAAACCTTTTCGGTAGCCGAGCGGGTCTTTTTGACCATCTCTTCCCATTTGCTGAGGTCGGCGGGGCCGGTCGTCAGCCCCAGGCGTTCGCAGATCACCGCATCTAGCCCTCCCCGATGCAGTACGAGCGGCACCTCATATATGTCGTCGGCGTCGGGAGCGGCGATGACTGCCTTGGGGGCGACATCGCAGAAAAGGGAGATCTTGCGCCGGACGTTGTCGTCGATTGCGCGATCGGATCGAACCACGATGACATCGGGATGGATTCCATGGCTGCGTAGCTCGGCCACCGAGTGCTGGGTGGGCTTGGTCTTGAGCTCGTCGGAGCTGGCGATGAAAGGCACCAGTGTCACGTGGACGTACTGCACCTCACTTCGGCCGACATCGTTCCCGAACTGACGGATCGCCTCGAGGAACGGAAGACTCTCGATGTCGCCCACCGTTCCTCCCACCTCGGTGATGACTACGTCGATCTCCTCGCCGCCCAACTTTCGGATCCGACTCTTGATCTCGTTGGTGACGTGGGGAATGACCTGAACGGTGTCACCGAGATAGTCCCCGCGTCGTTCCTTTTGGATCACCGAGAGATAGATGGACCCGGCGGTGACATTCGACCCCCGCCGAAGGGCTTCGCCCGTGAAGCGCTCGTAATGACCGAGGTCGAGATCGGTTTCCCCGCCGTCGTCGGTAACGAAAACCTCGCCGTGCTGGAACGGGTTCATGGTCCCTGGATCCACATTGATATAGGGGTCGAGCTTTTGGTTGACCACCCGAAGCCCTCGAGAGCGGAGGAGGCGGCCAAGGGAGGCGGCGGTGATTCCCTTGCCGAGCGAGGAGACGACCCCACCCGTGACAAACACGTACTTGGTCACGGAAGGTCAGCGTAACAGCCTGGGCCTACAGCGCGGTAGCAACCGCGACCCAGGGTAGGTAGGGGCGCTGTGCAGCCCTAGCAGCCCAGAGAATGAGGCAGACCGTCTTCACCGATAGAGTCGCCGGGTGGAGGCGATTATTTCGCTCCTGCGAAGGGCAGGGGTACGAGAGGACCAGCGCCGTCGCCTCTCATCCGGTGAGGTTCTGATCAAAGAAGGCGAAAGCCAAGAGACCGTCTACGTCCTTGTCCATGGTCGGCTGCTCGTCTCACGGGTGCTGGGCGCGGCACCGATCACGCTTGCCACTATCACAGAACCGGGAACCATCATCGGTGAGATGGTCTCGCTTGGAGAGTCGGCCCGCACCGCCACCATCACCGCCTCAGAAACAAGTGAACTGATCGCGCTCTCACGTCAAGAGTTCGCTCAGGTCTTGGTTTCTGACACCGAGTTCGCTACTGAGTTCGCCTACTTGACGGCCAGACGAGCTGAGGAAGATGAATTGGCGGAAATACTCGCGGCCCATTTTGGTCTCGCCGATGAAGAGGCACTTTCAACAGTCCTAGCCAAGGTCGAGTGGCACCATCTGACGCGCGGCGATGTGCTGATCGCCGAGGGCGAGCCCTCCGACGCGATCTACTTCGTCGTCCGGGGCCGTCTTCTCGCTACCCGCTTCAGTCATGACCGGGGTGGCCAGGCGCGGCTGGCCGAGATCGGGCAAGGGGAGGTCGTGGGTGAGACGGGGATCCTGAGAAAGGCGCAAAGGAACGCCACCATCGCGGCTTTGCGGGAAACGGTTCTGGCGGCCTTGACAGAGAAGGACTTCTACGACCTGGTTGAGAGGAGACCCCAGGTGATGCTTGAGGTCTTCCGGCGCGTTCTCGACAGGAACGAGCAAGTCACGACCTCATCACCGGGAAAGATCCTGGCGGTGGTGACGATTGGTGACGGAGATGGCGACCGAGTTATGTCCGGGCTGGAGGCCGGCCTGGTGCCGTTCGGCTCCGTTCAGTGCTTGGGGGCGACGAAAGTCGCGTCCATCCTCGGCTTACCCGCGGCCGCCGGCCCAGAAGCAGAAGGATTAAGCGATGTCCGCGTTTCTCGACTCCTTCACGAGGCAGAGATCGCTGCCAATCACTTGCTCCTCGCCGTTGGAATCGACGAGGGTCGCTGGTCACAGCGCTGCCTGGAGATGGCTGACCGCGTCGTCGTCTTCCTCCCGGCGCATCCAAGCGATGAGGAGCAGGCTCAGGTTGACGCTCTGATCGGTCGCTGTCCGAGCGAATTGCGTCGAGTTCTGGTCAGAGTCCACCCAGCAGGCTCCTCGCCCCCATCAGGGTCGGCCCGCTGGTTGGACCGATTTGCGGCCGACGAAATGCTGCACGTCATCGACGGCTCGAAAGCGGACCTCGCCCGGGTCGCTCGAGTCGTTTCGGGAAGGGGCACTGCCCTGGTTCTCAGTGGGGGCGGAGGTCGCGGCTTCGCCCATATCGGCGTCAGCAAGGCACTCTCCGAGCTCGGCATCCCGGTCGACATTGTCGGCGGTACCTCGATCGGCGGAGTATTTGCGACTGTGATCGCCGACCTGATGCCGGTCGACGAGATCATCGAGTGGGCCAGGCGCTATTTCCCCCGAGTGATGGACTACACGATCCCACTGGTGTCATTGATCAAGGGTGGCCGTATTACTCGATCGGCCGAGAGCACCTTCGGAGCCCGCGGTATCGAAGATCTCTGGCGTTCTTACTTCTGCGTGTCATCGGATCTCACGGCGTCTCGCCCCTATGTCCATAAACGTGGTTCTGTCGTCCGGGCGATACGAGCCACGAGCGCTATCCCCGGCGTGATGCCACCGGTTCCAGAGGGAGATCGCCTCCTCGTGGACGGAGGCGTTCTCAACAACCTCCCTATCGACGTCGCTCGGGAGATGTCCCCGGCCGGAGAGATCGTCGCCGTCGATGTGGCTCCTCCGCGCGGACCTGGTTCCCACGGCGACTACGGCCTGTCCGTCTCCGGCTGGAGCGCGCTCGGAGCCCGCCTAAACCGCCGTCCCCGCAGTTATCCGGGCATCTCGGCCGTCCTGATGCGGTCGATGATCATCGCCTCCATGCGCGAGAGGGACGGCCAGGTGGCGTCAGGTCTGGCGGACTGTTACCTGGACCTGGACATGCGGGGAGTATCGATTCTCGATTTCAGTGACCCAGCCGCGGTCGCTGCGCGCGGTTATGAGGCGGCGATGCCCCTCCTCAATAAATGGCTGAGTCGCAAGTCTGCTAGTTGATTCGCTTCTCGCTGCCAGCCCAGACCTGCTCCCGCAGGACGTATTTCTGAATCTTGCCCGTCGAAGTCTTGGGCAGGGCATCGATGATGTCGACTTCGTCGGGTGCCTTGAACTTGGCCAATCGTCCGCGGACATGATCGATCAGCTCGCCACTCTCGACCTGCTCCCCAGGCTTGAGAACGACGAATGCCTTCGGCCGCTCGCCCCAGTGGTCATGAGGCATCGCCACCACGGCACACTCCATGACCGCCGGGTGGCTGGCTATCGCCTGTTCCACTTCGATTGTCGAGATGTTCTCGCCTCCGGAGATGATGATGTCCTTCTGGCGGTCACGTAACTCGATGTAACCGTCGGGATGCCAAACCGCCAGGTCACCGGAATGGAACCATCCTCCCCGGAAAGCGCGAGCGGTGGCCTCGGGGTCGTTGTAGTACCCGGACATGACGTTGTTGCCCCGCATTACCACCTCGCCCATGGTGCTGCCATCCCTAGCCACGTCGTTCATGTCCTCATCGACCACTCGGATGGGATCTGCTCCGATGTATGCGACTCCTTGGCGGGCCATGAGCCGTATGCGGTCCGCGCCGTTTTTCCATCCCGACTGCGGTTCGCATACGGTGTAGGGGCCGTAGGTCTCGGTGAGGCCGTAGACGTGAACCACCTCGGCGCCGAGGTCGCTCATCTGTCCGATGAGCGTGGGACTGGGAGGGGCTCCGGCGGTAGTGACTACGAATCGACGGTCGAAGCGCTGGGCCGAGGGATGGTTGGCCAGAGAGATCAGGACGGTCGGAGCCGCATTGAGATGGGTTACCCCCTCGGTGGCGATGAGATCCCACACCAAAGCCGGATCGACTGCCCGCAGGCACACGTTGGTGCCCCCGATGGCGGTGATGGCCCAGGTGGTGCACCAGCCGTTGCAATGGAACATGGGCAACGTCCAGAGATAGACCGAATCTCCGTGGTGATGGGAGTGGATCAGTTCGGCGAGGGCATTGAGATACGCGCCCCGATGGGTGTACTGGACGCCCTTGGGGCGACCGGTGGTACCTGACGTGTAGTTGATCGAGATCGGCCGGTGCTCGTCGTCGACACGCCATGGCAGCGGCTCTGCACGCCCCCGGCCGAGAAATTCCTCGAAGCCGGCGCCGAGAACGATGGTTTCTTTCACCGCCGGCGGCGGTTTGAAGTCGACTAGGGATTCGAGAAGCGTCGGATCGGAGATGAGCAAGGAGGACCCTGAGTGATCGAGGATGTATTCGATCTCCGGAGCTGAAAGGCGAATATTGATTGCCACCAGGATCGCTCCCAGTAGAGGCACCGCGAAATGGGCCATCAACAACTCCGGGAGATTCGGCATTAGGAAGGCAACTCGGCCACCAGGACCGATGCCGCTCGCCTGCAACGCCCGCGCCATACGAGTCACAGCATCGGCGAACTGGCGATAGTCCAGCCGCTGGTCTCCATAGACGATGGCCTCCTTGTCGGGAAAGACCGCGGCCGACCTCTCGAGGAAGAGAAGCGGAGTGAGTTGAGTTACCGACGTGGGTTCAGGAGTCATCTGCCTCGCCAGGTGGGTTGGCGCTTGTCGAGAAAAGCTCCGATCCCCTCCTTGGCATCGTCCATCTGGGCGTTGGCCACCATGACGGCTCGGGTTACCTCGTAGGCCTGATGCTGGTCGACATCCATCTGCGAATGGAAGGTTCTCTTGCCAAGGGCGATCACCGCCGGCGAGAAGCCGATGATCGACTCGACGAGTTCGGAGACGGCGGCGTCCAGTTGGTCATCGGGAACCACCCGATTGACCAGGCCCCAGTCGAGCGCGGTCCGGGCGTCGATCATTTGCCCGGTGAGGAGCATCTCCATCGCCCGCTTGCGCCCGATGGCTCGTGAGATGGGGACCATGGGCGTCGAACAGAAAAGGCCGATCTTCACTCCGGGTGTGGCGAACCGAGCCGATTCGGCCGCCACCGCCAGGTCAGCCGCAGCCACCAACTGACAGCCCGCCGCCGTGGCCACCCCATGGACCCGGGCGATCACCGGTTGCGGGATGCGAGAAACCGTTTCCATCAGCTCCGTGCAACGAGCGAAGATCTTCTCCAGCTCGGACTCATCTCCACCGAGGACCTCGGCAAGATCGTGGCCGGCGGAGAACACGGGTCCGGCGGCCGCGATGACCACGGCCGAGGATTCGGCGGGGAGGGTCGTCAAGGCATCGATCAGCGCTTCCATCATCTCGAGGCCGAGAGGATTTCGGCGATCGGGTCGATTGAGAGTCAGCCAAGTGACTCGCTGGCGTTGCTCGACAAGCACCATCTCTTCCATTTCTACCTCATTCTGGCGCGCTATTCGCGCCCCATGGGACGCGAACGGCGCGCCAAAGCCAGAAATCGAAGACGGAGGTCTTGAATTCAATGGGGCGCGGCTCGAACTATCGGAGCACATGGACTTCGATCGAGATGTTCGGCGGCTCGCTTCCCAGCAATACGGATTGGCCAACCGGCGTCAAATCAGGGCTTTCGGTGGGACGGGAAGACAGATTGCCCATCGGGTGGAAAAGGGCATCCTGGCGCCGATTACACACGAAGTTTTCGAATTAGTAGGCACACCGGCGTCGGAGGGCAAGTCAGCCATGGCCGCCGTCCTGGACGCTCCGCTCGGCGCTGTCCTCTCCCATACCTCGGCAGCGGCGTGGTGGGACATTCCGAGTTTTCGGATCGACAACGACCTGCACGTGACGATTCCTCGGCAGGGGTCGCCGCATCGTGGGCGCCTGGCAATGATCCACTATCACAAGGGCCTCCCACCTGATCACCTCATGACTCTCCGAGGTATACCAGTGACGTCGCCCACTCTGACGATTTTCCACCTCGCCGCGATTCTGAGTCCGCGAAGGACGGCGCGGGCGTGTGACAACGGTTGGTCCATGCGCCTGTTCGACGGTCTGGATCTCCACCATCTTTTGAAGATCCTTGGAGCCTCGGGTCGTAATGGGATTGCCAACATGCGCGAGATCCTCGACCAACGCCCACCCGACTATGTGCCACCCCAGAGCGGACTCGAGGCGCGCTACTGCCAGTTGGTAGTTGAGGACGGAATGCCCGAACCCAGACGGCAAGTCAACATCTTCGGTCCTCGGTGGATCGGTCGAGCCGACTTCGAATTCGACGATCTGCCCCTCGTGATCGAGCTACTCAGCGTGCGGTTCCACGCCTCTCTATTGGATTCGCAAGCCGACCGCGAGCGCTTCGACGCATTTAGGCGGGCGGGCAAGCACGTGATCGCCTTCTGGGACTTCGAGGTGTGGCACAACCCCCGGTTCGTGGTCCGCGAGACCCGAAAGGCCCGTGAGCTGCTGAAAGCAGGTGCCAAGCTCCCCGCTGATGACCCGTTTTCGCGCGCCGAACGCGCCCGGTAGTGCGCGATCGGCGCGCCAAAACGAAGAGAACCTAGGACAGACGGAACTTGGTCTTGACCGTGGTGGGAAAACCGTGATCGTGCAGGGTGAGAAAGCGAGCCATCCGGTCGCCCTTCTGGATGTCGACGAAGTTGCCCTGACCAAGAAAGCCGAGCTCGACTCCGTCGACGCTTACCCGCACCGGGCGGTCGGAACTCACCCGGATCCTGATTTTGGAATCGGGCCCCAACGCGAGTGTGCGATCGAAGAGGGAATGGGCCGCCACCGGGCTCAGTAAAAGCGCTTCCACCTCCGGGGCCACCAGCGGGCCTCCGGCCGAGAAGTTGTAGGCAGTGGAGCCGGTCGGGGTGGCCGCCACGAGGCCGTCTGCCCGGTAGGTCAGAAAATCCTCGCCATCGATCATCACATCGAGGAAGACAAGCCGCTGGCTGTGGATCTTCTCGACCACGACATCGTTGATTCCCGCCATGGCTGGACTTTCACCGTTGATGCGGGCGGCAATGGTGATCCGTTGACGTTCGGTGAGGCGGCCGGAACCGAGCGCTTCCACCACTCGCTCGAGATCGCCAATACCCGCCTCGGCCAAGAAGCCCACGGTGCCCTGATTGAACCCGAGGACCGGAATGTCGAGGGCGAGGGACCGATGGGCCGCCTGCAGCATGGTCCCATCGCCGCCGACGGCCAGCATGACCTCGGGATTGCCGTCGATCACAGGGCGGGCGATCAAACGGCCGATTGGGTCATCCCCCATCACCTCGTGTCCCCGGGCGGTCAGCAAGTCGAAGAGGCTGCGAGCGAACTCGCGGGACTGGGGGCGGGAGGCATGAACGGTGAGACCGATCTTCATCGCCTACGCAGCCAGAGGAAGTATTCGCGGTTTCCCGATTCACCAACCAGTGGTGATTCCATGGTGCTGAGGGTATCGAACCCGGCCTGATCGAGGGCGGAAGCGGCTTTTTGGACCGCGGCTTGCCGGGCCTCGGCTGCCCGCACCACGCCGCGTCCCACAGCTTCCCGGCCAACCTCGAACTGCGGCTTGACCAGAGTCACCGCCTCACC
>DATFFB010000050.1:0-4878 GCA_035250485.1 Acidimicrobiia bacterium | reverse complement strand
CGAGATCGGCGCTCGATTGCCCCTGCTCAGCCTGGTGACCCCGATCAACGTCCCCGAGGCGCGAACTGCCTTCATCGCCGGCGAGGACCCGGTGTTCCTCTACCGCGAGCTCCCCGACCTCGCTGCCATCGCCATCGAACTCGATGCCGTCGACCCGACCTCGGCCGATGACCCCACCGTGTCCCATCTGGCCGAGGGTCTGATCAAAGAGCTTCGGCTCCGTATCGAGCTCCTGCGAAATCGGAACACCGAGCAGGCCTTCTTCGTGGCAGTCGAGCTCTTCGGCCATGTCGAAGACCAGACCCTCGCCATCGCCGACCAGATTTTGCGAGCGCCGGCCGAGAAGGAGACTGCGGAGTTGGTCCTCAACGCCGAGGAGTTCGCCGCCGTGGCCAGTGCGGAGATTGCCCGCTACCGGGCGACCTATCCCGAGCTGTCAGCCAAGGTCCATCTCAGCGATCACCGTCCCGGGGTGCTGGTCGAGGCGGGCGACCTCTATATAGGGACCCGGACCCGGGTGGCATCAGTCGACGTCCCCGGCCTCCTCGCCCACGAGGTCGGCACCCATGTCCTCACCTTCGCCAACGGGCGCGACCAGCCGCTGCAGATGCTCTCCCTGGGTCTGGCCGGCTATGACGAATTGCAGGAAGCCCTCGGCGTGCTCGGGGAACACCTCACCGGCGGCATCGCCCCGTCTCGGCTTCGCACCCTCGCCTCCCGGGTCAAGGCGGCCCATCTCCGCAGCCGAGGGGCAAGTTTCCGGGAGACCCACGAGGAGCTGGTCGGATTCGGCTTTACCCGCCGGGAAGCCTTCACCACCGTGATGCGAGCGTTCCGCGGTGGGGGGACCACCAAAGACGCCATCTACCTCCGCGGATTGGTGCGCCTGCTCGATCATCTCCGCACCGGCACCGAGCTGTCCTCTCTCTATGTCGGCAAGATCAGCTTCGAGGCCATCCCGCTGGTGGCCGACCTCACCGCCCGGGGGGTGCTCGGCGAGGCGCCGCTGCGACCTGCTTTTCTCGACGAGATAGGCGCACAAGAAAAGCTCGAGGCCATTAAGAATGGAGCCCAACTCATCGATCTCGGAGGTCGGGCCGCATGAAGGTCGGCTTTGTCGTCAACCAGGTTGGCTCGGAAAAACCCCAGTACACGACCACTCGGCTGGCGCTCGCCGCCCGCAACCTCGGCCATGAGGTGTGGCTGATCGGCGTCGGCGATCTCGCCCAGGGAGTCGACGGGAAGATCATCGCCGACGCGGCCGGCCCCGGGAACAAGTCCTATCGCTCGCTGGCCAACTTTCTCGAGGACGTGCAGAGCGAAGACAAGGGAGCCAACGAGAAGATCGTGGTTGATGAGCTCGATGTGCTGATGCTGCGCAACGACCCCTCCGAAGACGCCAACGATCGGCCTTGGGCCCAAACCTCGGGAATCCTTTTCGGTCAGGTGGCGGCCGCCCATGGCGTGCTGGTGGTCAACGACCCGGTCCATCTCGCCGATGCCGTCAACAAGACCTACTTCCAGCACTTTCCCGAGGAAGTTCGCCCCCAGACCCTCATCTCGCGCAACGAGGACGACATCCGCGAGTTCATCCAGGCTTGCAAAGGCAAGGCGGTGCTCAAGCCCCTGCAGGGTTCCGGCGGTCAAGGGGTGTTCTTGGTGGCCGGCGATCAAAACGTCAACCAGATGATCGAAACCCTGATCCGGGACGGCTACATCGTCGCCCAGGAGTACCTCAAGAATGCCGACGAGGGCGACGTGAGGCTATTCGTGATGAACGGGGAACCCCTCGTCGTCGATGGCCAGTACGCCGCCTTCCGCCGGGTCCCTTCCGAGTCCGATGTTCGTTCCAATATGCACGTCGGCGGCGAGGCGGTGGCGGCCAAGGTCACCGACAAGATGCTGGCACTGGTGGACATGGTCAAACCGAAGCTGATCCAGGACGGCATGTTCCTGGTGGGACTCGACATCGTCGGCGACAAGCTGATGGAGGTGAATGTCTTCAGCCCCGGCGGCTTGGGCAGTGCCGGGACAATCAGCGAGATCGATTTCGCCCGTCCGGTGATCGAAGCGCTCGAGCACAAGGTCCGGCTGCGAGCGGCCTATGGCCCGTCACTCCCCAACGTGACGCTGGCCACCCTTTGATTCAGAGGTCGCGCTCGAGCATATAGGGGATCAACTCCCGGATAAAGCGGAGATCCTCCGAGGGGGGAAGGCCATCGAAAGCGACATCGAAAGCCTCCCGCGCCGCCATCGCCACTCCCTTCGAGAACTCGCGGGCGAACTCGATGCTGCCGTGGTTCCTCATCATCGTCATGATCGCCTGCACCTCCGCGGCGGACCTGTCTCCACGAGCTGCTGACAAGAACGAGTCGAGCCAGGCTCGTTCTTGGTCGTCGGCCACCGACAGCAGATGGATGAGCATGAGGGTCCGTTTGCCTTCGTAGAGATCGCCGAGGATCTCCTTTCCATAGCGCTCCGCTCGCCCCTCGAGATTGAGGAGGTCGTCTCGAATCTGGAAAGCCGCTCCCAGATAGAAGCCGAACCGGGTGAGGGGCCCCAAGTCGGCCCTGCCCCAGGATCCGATCAAGGCCCCGATGCGAAGGGGAAAGATGGTCGAGTAAGAGCAGGTCTTGAGCAGCACCATGTCGAGGTAGTCCACCGGGGTGAGCTCCAACACGTTCTCTGATCGCCAGCCGAGTTCGATGGCCTGGCCCTCGATGGTCCGATGCAAAAGCATCTGGAACTCATCGAAGACCCGCTCGCTCATCACCGATCCCAGCACCCTCACGTTGTCACGGAGGGGTGTCAGTCCCACGACCGCCAGCCCGTCTCCGGCGTTTACCGCCAGCGGCACCCCATGTTGGCGATGAAGAGTGGGAAAGCCCCGGCGGCTCAAGCTGCCGTCTTCGATGTCGTCGTGAACCAGGAAGGCGTTGTGCAAGAGCTCGATCGCCGCCGCCGACGGCATCGCTTCCTCGGTGGTTCCACCGAAGGCCCGGCACGTGGCCACGCAGAGGCTGGAGCGGATCCCCTTTCCCACCCGGGACGGATACGTCGCTACCAGGTCGTAGAGCCAGCGGCGCGGTTCCCGGTCGGGCAAATATCGGGTGAGGACGTTTCCGATCTGATCCCGATGGTTGCGGAGGGCGTCTTCTACGAAGCTCGTTGTCGCCATCGCTGCTCCTGATTGACGCCCACTGGCTGCACCACTTCGATCTCGACTGACAGGTACTCGCCCGGGAGGTTGGTCACGAACACATGACCGCGATAGATCCCGGGGGCAGTCTCTCCCCCGACTTCGAGATTGACCGCCACCGGCAAGCTGGCCCCGGGTGGGGCTATGTCGATCTCGCCTGGTTCGAAGCGCCAGGCCTCGGCGGCGATGGTGTCTCGGTTGTGGTTGACGAGGTCGGATCCATGCAGCGCCAGCGCGGAAGCGGCGGTCGCCGCTGTGTTGTGAATCCAGAGGGTCGACGAGGCCCGATGACCGGGAAGCACCGCCGGCATCGTGAAGCGACGACCATCCGTGTCCCCGTCGCCGCCGAGGAACCGATCGACTGCCCCGGCATAGAGATCGAAGGCCCGGCGGACGAGATCGAGGTTGGCGTCCACCGCCCGGGCGAGATCGGCCCGAAGCTGGCGGAGGGCGTTCGAGCGACCGTCGGCGGCGGACTGGCTGGGTGGCCGGGGGTCCTCCCCCAGCAGGCGGATGAAACGATCCACGACCTCGGAGGCGGCCCGGGACCCCAGGTCGCGAATCCAATCCCCTCCTTGGATGCGATCCGCATCCTCGCCGCCCGCCGGATCTGAGATAGGTGGCCTCCTGGTTGGAATCTACCTACCCCAATCCATGTAGTACCCGGCGATGCCCGCGGTCAGGGGCCGCCCACAGATGGCGTTGGCGGCCTGCAAGCCCGACATCACCGCCGCTTCGAGACACCCGGCGTTGAGACCGCAGTTGATCCAATCCCCGGCCAAGACCAGGTTGTCATAGCCACTCTGGTCGGCTCGCAGCCGGTACTTGTCGCTCCCCGGAAGCGAGAGCACGTAGCGCTCGGAGGGGTCGACGTTCGCTCTCCAGAACTGGGAGTCGAACCGATCTTCACCTTCTCTTTCGCCGGCCCCGGCCAGTAGGTCCCAGCGGAACGAGCTCGAGTGATGATCAATCGCTCCCGGCCAAAAGTGCCCGACCGCCTCCCGGAGAAATACCACCGCATTCTCCCGGACCCTTTCGTGCTCGCGCTTGGGAAAGTCGGCATCCTCCCGATCGGGGAGACCGGCCGTCGGGAGGGCATTGCAGAAGTAGGCCACGGTCTGGGGCCGGTCGTCGGCGGGCCATTGCTCCACCGCCAGAAGGTGCTCCATCGAAGACCAGGTCTCGAAGGGTTTGAGGTAGCCGGTCATGGTGACTCCGGGTCGGTCCCAACCGAGCTCTCGATGGTCCGCGGTCAGCCAGAGTTGGAAGACCTGAGTGGCCACGGTGCCGAGATGATCTGTCATCGCCTTCCACTGGGGATGGTGTTGGATCAGGTCGCGGCAGACGTAGGGGATCATGCCGATGGGGATGGCGAAGACGATCCGGTCGAAGTCACGTCCCTGTTCAAGAATTTCTCGATCCGCCTCGGTGCCGCTTGCCCAGAGCGACTCGAAGTTCACTCCCTCATCACCGCCGAGGTTGGGTGCGGCGGGAAAGCCGGGAAGGCCCCCGACTTCGATCAGCGGTTGATAGCTGTCGGGTCCCCCCGGCAGCCGCACCTGGCGACTGACTTCCACCGCCGCGATTGAGCCGCCGTCCAAAGAGAGGCGAAGGTTCTCGACCCGGGAGAAGAACTCGAAGCGAACCCCCCGCGCCGCCAGCGCCTCGTACAGGGGCGC
>DATFFB010000049.1:0-32943 GCA_035250485.1 Acidimicrobiia bacterium | reverse complement strand
GCCAAACCGGGTCCTCATTCTCGACAACTACGACTCGTTCACCTACAACCTGGTCCAATACCTGGGAGAGCTGGGCGCCGATCCGGTGGTGATCCGCAACGATCTCCTCAAGCCCGGAGAAGCACAGGACGAGATCGACTTCGAACGCCTGGTGATCTCGCCCGGGCCGGGCACGCCCGAGAACGCCGGCTTCTCGATCGACTATGTCCGCGCCTTCTCGAAGGAGATTCCCACATTGGGAGTCTGTCTCGGCCACCAGGCCATCGCGGTGGCGTATGGGGGAGAAGTCGATCTGGCGCCCGAGCCCCGCCATGGGAAGACGAGTGAGATCCGCCACGACGGTCGGGGTATTTTCGAGGGTCTCGACAATCCGTTCATCGCCACGCGGTACCACTCCTTGGCGGCGACCCGGCTGCCACCAGAGCTCGTCCCCGTCGCCTGGAGTGAGGACGGCGTCGTGCAAGGGCTGCGGCACACAAGCGATCCAGTCACCGGCGTCCAATTTCACCCCGAGAGCATCATGACCACCGAGGGAAAGAAGCTCCTGGGTAACTTTCTGCGAGGCTAAGCCGCGCCGATATCGCGGCTAGCCGCCGCCTCCGCCCCCGTTGCCGTTGCCGTTCCCGGGTGGCTCTTCGAAGAAGCCGATGGTGACGGTGACCACCGTTCCCCGGTTGACCGAAGATCCGGCCGGAGGAGTGTGGTTGATGATCCTGCCATCGAGGTCGGGATCGTCGGTGTTGGTGATATTGGGGTTGTCGCCGATTTCGAGCCCTTCGTCCTCCAGTGTTTGCTGGGCTTGATCGAAGGTGAGGCCAAAAAGGTCGGGCACCTCCACCTGGGCGGCACCAGTGGAAACCACCACGGTGATGGTGTCGCCCGCCCTCACTAGCTCTCCGGCTCCGGGCTGGGTCCGGATCACGGTCCCTTCATCGAAATCATCGGAAGCCTCGGTGACCGTTTCCCAGTTGAGATCGAGCCGGTTGAGCTCGGCGAAGGCGTCGTTGTCGGCCTGACCGGAAAGGTCGGGTAGTGGGATTTCCTCGGCCCCGGTGGATACCACGAGGTTGACGGGCTCCCCTGGATCGCGTTCGATCCCGGCCACCGGGGTCTGGTCGACGACAATTCCCGGTTCGGAGTCCGGGTCCGCCCGGTCGGTGATCGTCCCGACGGTGAGCCCGGCTTCGTTGATCAGAGCTTCGGCTCGCTCCCTGGTTTCGCCGATCAGGGATGGGACCTCCACCGGTTCGACCCCGGCGGAGACATAGACCAGAACCAGCCGCCCCGCTTCGACCACCGTGCCGGCGGCCGGGTCGGTACGGATGACAATGCCCTCCTCCACGTCGGACGAGGCTTCTTGGCGCAGCTCGGGTTCGAGGTCAAGTCCCTCGAGAATGGTGACTGCCTGGGCCTCGGTCTCTCCGACCACGTTGGGAATCTCGATCGGCGGAACGGTGGTGGTTGGGGGCGGTCCCTGGTTGGCCATGCGAAAGACCAAGAAGACCATTGCCGCCAGCAGGGCCAGCAAGCCGAAGGCGGTGAGGATGAAGGGGATCTGACTTCGCCGCTCCTCGATCGGGGGAATGGTCTGAGTGGATGGACCGGAGGTCCGCACCGGCGCGGCGGTCAAGACCCGGGTGTTGCTGGGGTCGGCCCCGACGACTTGGGTGGGCGCGGCCGCCGGGACCGG
Source organism: Acidimicrobiia bacterium (assembly GCA_035250485.1). Lineage (GTDB taxonomy): Bacteria > Actinomycetota > Acidimicrobiia > Spongiisociales > ZC4RG35 > JACCTH01. The sequence goes on along the minus strand of DATFFB010000049.1, from coordinate 31,253 downwards.
GACCGGAGTCACCGCGGGCGCCTGCCCCGCCAGAACCCGAAGCAGGTCGGCTCGCATCTCGTCGGCGTTCTGATAGCGAAAGGCGGGATCCTTCTCCAGAGCGCGGGTGACGATGGCGTCGAGCTCGGTGGGGACATCGACATTGATCGACGACGGGGGCGGGGCGCTGGCGGAGACGTGCTGGTAGGCCACCGCCACCGGGCTCTCACCGGAGAAGGGTGGCCGCCCGGCGAGCATCTCGTAGAGGACCACTCCCAGTGAGTAGACGTCTGAGCGCTCGTCGGCATCGCTGCCTTGGGCTTGCTCGGGACTGAAATAGGTGGCGGTGCCGATTACGGCCCCGGTCCTGGTCAGCTCCTGGGAATCGTCCCAAGCCCGGGCAATGCCGAAGTCGGTGACCTTTACGGTGCCGTCGCTGGACAGCAAGATGTTCCCGGGCTTGACATCCCGATGGACCAGTCCGGCCCTGTGAGCAGCCGACAGGGCCGACGCCACCTCGGCAGTGATCTCGGCAGCCCGCCGCGGGAGCAACGCCCCCTCGGAACGGAGAACGTCGCGGAGACTACGGCCGTCGACCAGCTCCATCACGATGAAGTAGGTGCTGTTGGCCTGGCCCCAGTCGTAGATGCCGACGATGTTGGGATGTGTGAGGTTCGCGGCTGCCTGCGCTTCTCGCCGGAACCGCTTGACGAAGGCCTCGTCGTTCGAGAACTGCGAGTGCAGGACCTTGATCGCCACCTTGCGTCCCAGCAGGCTGTCCTGGCCGAGATAGACATCGGCCATCCCTCCCCGGGCCAAGTGCGACGCGAGGTGATAACGATCAGTGAGGGGGTGAGGGAAGTTCATTGAGAACTGAGGAGGATTCTAGAGATCACCGGTTCAACCAACCGCTGATGAGTTGTGACGCGATCGGAGCGGCAACGGATCCACCGCTGGCGTTCTCGCCGATGTTGCCGCCCGCTTCGACGAACACCGCCACGACGATTGTGGGGGCATCGACGGGGGCAAAGCCGATGAACCAGGCATGGGGTCGTCCTTCGACACCCGTCGACGTGCCCGTCTTCCCCGCCACTCTGACCCCGGGGACCGCGGCCTGTCTTCCCGTTCCTTCGGTGACGACTCTTTCCATCATTTGGCTCATCACGAAAGCCGTATCGGGGGTAAAGGGGGTGTCGAGCACCGTGGGTTCGACCGTCTCGACCTCATTCCCGTCGCTATCGAAGATGCGGGCAACAAGATTGGGGACCATCACGGTTCCCTGATTGGCGACGGCGGCCGCCACCATTGCCATCTGCAGGGGTGTGGTCCGGACATCACGCTCGCCGATACCGCTTTGCCCGAGAGCGGCATCGTCGTTGGCGAGGACGGAAGTGGCGAATGCGCTTTCCGCTACTGGCCAGGGAAAGGGGATCTCGCGATTGAACCCGATCCGCTGTGCGATATCCCCAATCGGCTCGGCTCCGGTCTCGATGGCGATGCGGGCGAAGGTGGTATTGCACGATCTCACGAACGCTTGCAGCAGCGTGGTGCTGGTTCCGTTGTTGCAGGGTCCGCCCCCGGCGTTCTCGATGACTGCGGTCGATCCGGGGAGGGGAAACTGCGCCGGGTCGGCGAAGGTTGTTTCCTGGGTGGCGGTGCCGGTATCGATCGCCGCGGCAGCCACCACCGTCTTGAAGGTCGAACCCGGCGGATAGAGCTCGCGGGTAGCGCGATCGGAGAGCGGTCGGGCAGGGTCCTCAAGCAACACTTGGTATTGATTGGCAGCGTCGGTGCCGAGCAGCAGCGAAGGGTCGTAGCTCGGGGAGGTGACCAGCGCTCGCACCGCTCCGGTGAGGGGGTCGAGGGCCACCACGGCGCCGGCCTGACCGGCGAGAGCTTGATAGGCCAGCCTCTGCAGGGAGGCATCGAGGTTGAGCTGGAGGTTCTGGGGCCTGAGATCGCGCCCCAAGATCACCGAGAGCAGATCGGAGATAGTGAAGTCGCGGCGGGAGCGAAGATCGGAGGAATAGGCCCGTTCGATTCCCTGCTCACCGAATAGCAAGGACGAATAGCCGACAACGTTGGCAAAGGCGGCCCCTTCGGGGTAGGAGCGGATGAACGAGCCGGTAGTGGCGGGATCGGGATCACTGCGAGCGAGAACCACTCCATCGGCGGAGACAATGAGACCGCGTTCCTTGCCGGTCTGCGTGAGGTTGAATCGGGCGTTGCGGGGGTCGAGCCGATAGGTGTCGGCAGCTACCACCTGGACCCACGTGGTCATCAGGCCGAGAAGGGCGAATCCGACGAGCACGGCGGCGGCGAGGCGGCGGGTGGGGCGGTTCAGGTCTGCTCCTCATGGCTGATGCGGGCCAACAACCCCAGCAAAAGGAAGTTGCCCACCAGGGACGACCCCCCATAGGACATGAACGGCAGGGTGATCCCGGTGAGCGGGACCAGGCGGAGGACGCCACCGATGATGAGGAATGCCTGCAGCCCCAGCACCCAGGTGAGACCGGCGGCGGTGAGCTTGCGAAATCGATCCCGGCATCGCAGCGAGATCCCGAATCCGGCTCCGACCAGGAGGGCGAAGGCAGCGAGGACCGCCATCGACCCGGCGAAACCAAGCTCTTCAGCCACCGCCGCGAAGATGAAATCGGTGGCGGCGTTGGGGATCAGGTCGGGTCTTCCCAGCCCGATTCCGGACCCGGCCAGACTCCCGGTCCCCATCCCGAACCACGCCTGGGCCACCTGATAGCCGGCGCCGTCATAGTTCTGGAACGGTTGCAGCCAGGCCACCACTCGACGGGCGACATGGTCGAAGACGCGGGTGGCGGCGATCCCACCGCCGATGGTGAGCAATCCTCCGACGAGGAGGTAGGAGGGGCGGCCGGTGGCGGCATAGATCATCCCCACAAAGGCTCCGAAGAGAAGAACTGAGGCACCGAGGTCGCGCTGGACGATCAGAACAACCAGGCTCCCGATCCAGACCAAAACCACCGGGAAGAGCTGACGAGGCTCGGGAAAGCGGAAAGGCCCGAACTTGCGAGGTTTCTCGGCCAGGGCGGGCTGGCGTTCGGCGAGGTAGCCGGCAAGGAAAAGGACGAGCAGCAATTTGGCAATCTCTCCGGGCTGGAACCGCATCTCGGTGAAGGCCAGATCGACCACCAGCCACAGCCGGGAGCCGTTCACCTCGAGGCCGCGCAGAGGGAGGGGTCCGCTCGAAGGGAGCAGGGGGAGGAGCAGCAGGACCAAGCCGACGAGCAGATAGAGATACCGGTAGCGGCGGATGGTGGCGATCCCGCGGTGGTGGAGAAATCCCAAGAGCGTCACCGTCAAGGCCGCCGCCACGAGGAGCCACCACTGTTGCAGGCCGGCGCGGACCGGATCAAGGCGATGAATTTCGGCCAGAGCAAGGGCGGTGAGGAGAGCGGCCGGGGGAAGGATCACGGTGGAGGCAGATGGCGCGAAGCGGCGAATGGCGAAATGCACCATTCCGAAGGCGAAAACCATCACCGCGAAGGTGAGCCCGATGCGGGCATCGATCGTCTGACCTCCCGCCAGTAGAACCAGCGTTACCCCGAAAGCGGCCACTCCCGCAGCCGCAACCAGCATCCCGCTTTCGCCCGTGCGGGTCATGTCACTCCTCGACTACAACCACTATCACGGTGATGTTGTCGTGGCCCCCGGCGCGATTGGCCGCCTCGATCAGATTCCAGGCCACCTCTTCGGGAGCCCCCACTCCCAAGAGGGAAGCCACCGCCTGGTCTTCGATCATGTTGGTCAAGCCATCAGAGCAAATCAGCAGCCGGTCGCCGGGATCGAGCTGCAAGTCGAGCGTGTCGACTTCGATTGCCGAGCTGATCCCCAAGACCCTGGTCAGCATGCTCCGCTGGGGATGGTTTGGAATGTCTCCTTCGGTGATGCGACCGGCGGCCAGTTGCTCGGCCACCACGGTGTGGTCGTCGGTGATCTGTTCGAACTCACCGTCGTGCCACAAATAAGCGCGGCTGTCCCCGACATGGGCCAGATGGGCTACCCCCTCGGGCCTTAATTCCACCAGGGTGAGAGTGGTCCCCATTCCGGCCAGCTCGGGCTCGGCGAGGGAACGCTCGAAGACCACGGCGTTGGCTTTGGCCAGTCGCTCGGAGGGAAGCCCGTCGGCTGCTTGGGCCTCGGCCACCGCCAACTGGCTGGCAACTTCACCGGCCACCGCTCCGCCCATGCCATCGGCCACCATCAAGACGAACGGTCCCGGCCCTTGCCCGGCGGTTTCGGGCCAATGGGCATCCTCGTTGTTGTTCCGCACCCGACCTCGGTGGGTAGCGGATGCGTATGTGAATCTCATCGGACCTCCATGACCGTCTTCCCTACCTGCAGAGCGTCGCCCCGGCGGAGGTTGGTCGGGGTCGTGATGCGCTTGCCGTTCACGTATGTTCCGTTCGTGCTTCCGAGGTCGGAGACCGTTAGCACCCCATCCGATAAAACGAGCCGGAAATGGAACTCGGAAGCGTAGGGATCCTCGATCACAACATCGGCTTGATCGCTTCGGCCGACGACGGTGGCGCCATTGACGGCAAACGTCATCCCCCCCTGGGTGTCGCTGCGAATCACCGCCACCTGCTTGACGCTCCGCTTGCTTCCTCGTCCCGGGCCCTGACCGACACCGATGTGGCGAGTGATGGCCCGGGCCACCTGCCAGATGAAGAGGTACACCAGCGCCAGAAAGATCAGGCGCAGAACGGTAAGGATCAGCTCCGGCATGGAGTGAAACGAAAGTGGTGGTTAGCCAAGGTCAGCTCGGCCACCGCGGCCATCCGGGTGGGCGTTCGTCCCACGGCCGTGCCGTCAACCCGGGTGCCGTTGGCGGAGCCGGGATCGACGACGTAGATCTCCCCTCCCTGGCGGTAGATGAGGGCGTGGGTGCGGCTGATCTCGGGGAAACCGAGGACGACATCGGCGTCGTCGGAGCGCCCGATCACGGCTCGGTTGTGTCGAATCGGAGTCTTCTCGCCGTTGGAGCTCGTGAGCTGGGCCCAACAGGGGAGTGGCCCGGAGGCGACGGAGGCGCTGCTGGTGATGGTGCCAACGGCTACTTCCTCGCTTCGGTCCAAGACAACTTCGACCGGACCTTCCAATCGCCATCCGCGGTCGGCGGCCAGCTCGGTGAAGACAACCTGGAGCTCGCGGGCGAGCGGTTCGGGATCGCCGGCGAGGTTGGCCGGATTCAGAAGCAAGGTGAACCGGTTGGCCGTGGCCGCTCCGGCGGGTGAGCGAAATTCGGCCATCTCGGCCTCGCGGGCGATGCGGGCGGCTAGTTCGGAGACGTGGAGCCCGCCGCGGAAGATGCGTCCGGCGAGATGATCGAGGGCGTCCTCCAGCCTCCGCTCCAATTGGCGGGCGAGCTTCATTTCTAGAGAAACGGTAGTTGGGGTGGTTTGGTTGCGAACCCAGGGTTCGTGGTTCGACAAAACCCGGCATAACCGCCCAGAGAATGAAGCGGCGAGGCGCCACTAGCCTTGATCATCCCACTTGGGCGAGTGGCGGAATTGGCAGACGCGCACTGAGGATCAGCCAGGTTCCGGTGTACCCTTACAAGCCCACTTGGGCGAGTGGCGGAATTGGCAGACGCGCAGGATTCAGGTTCCTGTGTCCGCAAGGACGTGGGGGTTCAAGTCCCCCTTCGCCCACCCACCATCAATACAGAATGAGTCATGGCCTCGTACACAGTGAACAAGAAAGCGGTGGCGAAGGCTCGGAGCCTTATCGACGCCCGTCAATATGTGCTCGACAGCGACTGGGGAGAGTCCCAACCCAGCGCCGAGGACGAGAACTCCTTTCTCGAGAAGCACTCCTGGGACGACTACGCCGAATGGCATCTGGCCCTCACCGACGGCGCCACCGACGAGACCAAGGCTCGATACGGCTTCGTCTACGGGGACCTAAGGCGCCTCCACCGCAGCGGCCTGATCGCCTGCGTCTATCGAGCCTCCGAATGGCGGCATAAGTCGATCGAGCTGGCTGCCCACGATCTGCTCCAGCATCTTGATTCGGTGACGGCGTAAGAGTTGCAGTCAGCGGTTCTGGATCGCAAGCTCGAACGACGCCTGCGTCGTCGCCGCTGGGTGTGGTGGCCGGTCCTCCTCACCGTGGTCGTACTGCTGGCCCTGATTCTGGCCCGCATCAATGCCCAAGCCGCTGCGGCGGTCTCCTATCTCGACGGAATCCGGAAATCGGCCGTAGAGCTGGTAACCGCAGCTTCGACTTTCTCGGCTCTGTCCAACGATCTCAGCGGCCTCGACCGAGTTGAGTTCGAAACCGCCACCGACTCGGTCACGGCGGCCCTTGACACCGCATCGGCCTCGGTGTTGGAAGCGCCCCAGCGAAGTTCGCTGATCGGGGCCGCCTCGCTCTTCCGTCTGGCGGTCTCGACCTGGACCGGAGGGGTGCGCACCTTCCAGGACGGCATGCTCAGGTCGGCCGACCTCGATGGCGCCGGCGAGGAGCAGATCTACGCCGGGATCCAGCAGGTGGCGGCCGGAGATGAGCTCTACCGGGGAGTTCTGGCCGAGCTCGAGCGAACCGACGTCCCCGATCCCATCACCCCACTTCCCGAGCTGGTGTTCCACTCACCCAATTACTCGCCGGTCGCACTCGCCCGTCTTTTCGCGGCGGCGGCTGCGGCCGACAATTCCCTCCTCGCTCTCCGAGCCGATTTGGCGGTCGGCCAAGTCACGTCGCAGCCGGCCTGGGTCACCGATCCCGACGGAGATCTGGTAGTCGAACCCGTGGAGGCAATCCGGATCGACGTGGTGGTCGCCAACCTGGGCAACACCTCGGCACCGATCCAGAACCTCTTTCTCGATCTCTCCACTGAAGAGGGCGAGGAGTCACGCACCTTGGCAGTTCCCGCCCTCGCCCCGGGAGCGCAGACCACAGTTTCCTTTTTCGAGCTGCCGGTGACCTCGGGCCAGACCTACCAGCTCTCAGTCGCCCTTCAGCTGACGGAACCCGACGGAAATGCCGACAACGACGGCATCGCTCTCTCGTTCTTTGTGAACGAGCCCGTCGAGTAGCCGCCGTAATCTCGCACCCGTGATCGACCCGACCCTGCTTCGTACCGACCCCGACCAGATTCGGCTCTCATTGCAACGCCGCGGGCTCTCGATTGACCTCGACGATCTGATTGAGCTCGAGGCACAATTGCGCCGCACCCGGCAGGAGGCCGAGGAAACCCGGGCGGCTCAGAAGGAGGCGGGTAAGGAGATCGCCCGCCTGGAGGGAGATGAGAAGAAGGCGGCCATTGCCGAGGTGGGAAAGCTGGCCGAGCGCTACAAGACCCTCGAAGCCGAAGCCGAAGAGTTGACTCAGAGCTTCGAAGAACAATGGGCTGCGGTCCCCAACCTGGTCGACCCGAGCGCTGCCGATGGCCACAGCGAAGCGGACAACGTCGAGATCAAGCGGGTGGGCGATCACCCGGTCTTCGACTTCGAGGCATCGGATTTCACCGCCTTGGGATCGAGCCTGGACGTCATCGACATGGAGCGGGGAGCCAAGGTTTCCGGGAGCCGCTTCGGATATCTGAAGGGACCCGCTGTCATCCTCGAGTTCGGGCTGGTGCGGTATGCCTTCGACCGCTTGATCGCGGCCGGATTTACCCCCATGGTGCCTCCCGTTTTGGTGCGGGAGCAGGCGCTCTACGGCACCGGCTTCTTCCCCGGGGATCGCGAGCAGGTGTACTCGGTTCCCGCCGACGACCTGTTTCTGGTGGGAACCTCGGAAGTGTCACTGGCCGCCTATCACACCGACGAGATCTTCAATACCGAGCAGCTACCGCTTCGATATGCCGGATTCTCCTCCTGCTTTCGACGGGAAGCGGGGACGTACGGCAAGGACACGCAGGGCCTCTTTCGGGTGCACCAGTTCGACAAGGTCGAGATGTTCGTTTTCTGCGCACCGGAGGCGTCGGTGGAAGAGCACGAGCGCCTTCTTGAGATCGAAGAGTCGATCGTGGGAGGGCTGGGCCTTCCCTACCGGGTGGTCAACATCGCCGCCGGGGATCTGGGATCGTCCGCCGCCAAGAAGTACGACATCGAAGCGTGGTTTCCTTCTCAGGATGCCTATCGAGAGGTCACCTCATGCTCGAACACCACCGACTACCAGGCTCGGCGCCTCAAAGTGCGAATGCGAGGCGATGAGGGCAACCGGATCGTTCACACCCTGAACGGAACCGCAGTTGCCGTCGGGCGGATGATCCTCGCCCTCCTCGAGAACTTTCAACAGGAGGATGGGTCGGTGGAGATGCCGGAGGCACTCGTGCCTTACGTTGGCTTTGGCCGCATCGGGTGAGCGAGCAATCGGATGCCATCTTCGCTCGCATCGCCCGCCGCTATGACCTGATCAACACGTTCTTGTCGGCTGGCCGCGACCAGGCATGGAGACGGTCGGCAGTTGAACGATTGCCGCCGGGACGACTGCTCGACCTCGGCAGCGGGACCGGAGTAGCTGCCCCGATCTTCGGCGACCGCCAAGTGGTGGCGCTCGACCCGGTCCGGGAGATGCTTTCGCTGAGTTCGCTCTCCCATCGAGTCGCAGCCGTGGGCGAGAACCTTCCCTTTTCCGACGACAGCTTTGACTCAGTCTTTTCCGCCTTCGTTTTTCGAAATCTGACGTCGATCGATCGAACCCTGTCGGAGATGCACCGGGTGCTGCGGCCCGGGGGGATGGCGGCCTTGGTCGATCTCGGCCGACCCCGTGACTCGGTGGCTCGCTCGATCTCACGCTTGGGGACCGCCATCACCCTTCCACTGGCGGGGCTGATCGCCCGCGCTCCGGCCGATTACTGGTACCTCCACCAGAGCCTCGACAAGCTGCCCCAACCCGAGGAGCTATTCGCCCGGAGCCCCCTCCGCCTCGGCTCCGTCTGGCGCATGGGCCTTTTCGGCTTTGTCTACGGTGCCCTTCTGCACAAGGACTGATCAAGCGTTTTTATGAGGCAGACCGAACCTCGGAGGGTCGGTCGGGAGCAGAGAACCAGAAAGGATCGAGGGGGCGCTGACATTCAGCCGGCGGGACTGCGGCGCCCGGGAAGGCCCGCTTAGAGCTGCTTCCTTCCGGACCTGACTCGGTTCGCGGTTTCCCGCCGCGCAGGGCCCGCTGAACACAACGCCCCCTCGCTTCGAGGCTAACTCAGCGCTGATCTCTAAAGAACGCCGACAGCAGCTCGGCGGCTTCCTCGGCCAGCACGCCCTGTCGGATTTCACAGCGATGGTTGAGTCGGGCGTCCTGGGGGATGTTGTAGAGCGACCACGCCGCCCCGGCCTTGGGATCTGGGGTCGCGTAGACGATTGTCCCGATGCGGGCGTTGACTGCCGCACCCGCACACATAGGGCAAGGCTCGAGGGTCACATAAAGAGTGGTGTCGGGCAGTCGCCAGTCACCCCGCGCTCTACCAGCCGCGGCGATAACGAGCATTTCGGCGTGGGCCGTAGCGTCGGACAGCTGCTCACGACGGTTGTGGTCTGCTGCCAGCACCTTTCCTTCGGCGTCGACGAGCACCGCCCCGATGGGGACTTCGCCTTCATCGGCCGCTTGGCGGGCCTGCTCCAAAGCATGGCCCATGCGCCTTTCATCCCCGGTCAGGTTCTGGTCCATCGGTGTCTCCTCCGGCCTCAAAGTAAACTGGTCGGGCTCCCGATGTCTGACGCCTGTGTAGGGAGTGACCGGAGGGATCGCATAGTCCGGCCTAGTGCGCGGCACTGGAAATGCCGTTGGGGGCAACCCCTCGGGGGTTCAAATCCCCCTCCCTCCGCCAAGTTGACAACTTCAAGCGAACCCAGGGTTGGTGGCCGCGCTCAGCGCGGACAACGGTCCGTAGTTCGTCACCAGGAGGGATCGCATAGTCCGGTCTAGTGCGCGGCACTCGAAATGCCGTAGGGGGCAACTCCTCGAGGGTTCGAATCCCTCTCCCTCCGCCCAGCTTCGCCGGCTTTAGCCTGCATTACTGGAGGGATGGCCGAGCGGTCGAAGGCGGCAGTCTTGAAAATTGCTAGGTCCCGCAAGGGGCCTCATGGGTTCGAATCCCATTCCCTCCGCTCTGACCGGCTGGCGATGAGTGCTGCAGCGAGGCAAACCTGGCTCCGTCGCTGTACGCTTAGGGCCGGCGAGCTCTTTCGCCTCACTTGCTGACCTGGCGCCCATGCCGCCAGGCATCTGCGCAAGGAAAGGTGGCCAATTGCCATCGAGAGCCGGCAATGTCGTCTAAGCGCTGACGTCCACCCGAATCGCGGCATGGGATCAATCGATCGGGGGGCTCGTCCGTGGAGACAACATGACCACTCAGAAGAAACTCAAAGCGTCGGTTCGTGCCCGCATGGCCCAGACCGGTGAGAGCTACATGGTGGCCCGGCGCCACATCCTCAACCGGCTTCCGTCTGACCAGTACGTGCTCCGGGGCGGGATCCATCCGGATACGTCATCGCTCGCCAGCGCCCTCGCCAATCGAGGGATCAGCAATCCAACCAATGGCCGCCCACTTTCAGAGGCGATGATCCTTGGGGTGGGTGGGGGCCTCGGAGCGGGCTACATCCTGTGGCAGTTTGAAAAGTACGACCGCACTGTGGTGACTGTCGGATTCCGCAACAACTTGCAGTATCCAGACCGATGGTTCCGAAAGACCTGCGAGCGCCTCGAGGTGCCGTTTGAGATCCATGAGACCTCCGGCCAGAAACGAGCCGCGGGCCACTTGCAGGATGCACTCGCTTCCGGTCTCCCGGCCATCGCGTACATCTCCGCCGCCGACCTTCCCTACTGGCACCTACCGTCGGAACAATCGGGTTGGTGGGGCTACACCATCGTTGTCTACGGTCAGGATTCTGAGCGATTCTTGGTGGATGATCGGAACCTCAAACCGCTGTCGTTGCCAAGTCAGGAGCTGTCGGCATCCCGGGGCCGAATTTCCTCCTACAAGAACCGTCTGCTCGTTGTTGACCCGGCCGCGACCGAGCTCCACTCCGAAACTCTCCTGGCGGCGGTCGAGTCCGGCCTGACCGACCAGGTCGAGCACTTGTCTTCCAAGTCCGATTCGTTCTCGCTCCCGGCCATCGCCAAATGGGCGCGGATGCTGACGGATGAGCGCAATCCCAAGGGCTGGACCCAGGTGTTCGTCGATGGCCACGGACTCGTCGAAGCGCTGGTATCGGCTTACGAAGGCGTGAACGAAGTCGGCATCCTGGGAGGCAACCTGCGTTCGTTGTATGCCGACTTCCTCAAAGAGGCGGGCAAGATCACCGGCCGGCCCCTCGGGGCGGCCGAGCGCGCTTATCGCACGGCCGCAAAGTCGTGGGAGGAGTTTGCCTCGGTGTGCCTGGAGGTCCCGGTCGTCAATGAGATTGTCGACCTCGACCGACAACGGCGCAACGCGATACGCCAAGGCGACCAGGGCTGGGACGAGGCGAGGTCTGCCGGGCTTCAAAGTGCTCGTCTGATAAAGACCGATGCCGGCCTGGGTGACAGGGAAAGAAGGAAACTCTTCGGGCGAATGGCGGAGGCGCTTCGCATCGTCCACGGCAGTGAAGTAAATGCCCTCGAAGCTCTGGTCGGCGCCGTGGGCTAGCCGTTCTCAGTGGTTCGGGGCGAACACGCTCGGGCCGCCACCTCTGTTATCAGCTCCGGTCCTCTGACTAGAACTGATCCCCCGATTACCAAAAGGAGCACCTGCGATGTCACTTGCCCGAGTCCACAACTTCGCGATTTCTCTCGACGGTTTTGGCACCGGCGAAGGTCTGAGCCTCGAGGCTCCGTTCGGCCACGCCGGCGAACGGCTGCACGAGTGGATGTTCGCTACACGGTTTTGGGGCGAAATGGTCGGCCAGCCCGGCGGCACCAGCGGCGTCGACGACGCCTTGGCCCAGCGCCACGGTCCTGGGATCGGCGCCGAGATCATGGGGGCCGGAAAGTTCGGCCCGCCCGGATGGCACGAGGACCCGGACTGGAAGGGCTGGTGGGGTCCCAACCCGCCGTTCCACACGCCGACGTTCATCCTCACCCATCACCCGCGCCCTTCGCTCGAGATGGAGGGCGGCACGACATTCCACTTCATCGACGCTTCGCCCGCTGAGGTGCTCGAGACAGCCCGCGAGGCAGCGGACGGCCAGGACGTGCGCATCGGCGGAGGTCCCAGCGTGATCCGCGACTTTGTTGCCGCCAGGCTCGTCGACCACATGCACATCGTGGTGGTCCCGATCCTGCTCGGCCGCGGCGTTTCCCTCTGGGACGGACTAGAGGGCATCGAGAAGGACTATGAGATCGAGGCTGTCTCCGCGCCCAGCGGAGTCACGCATCTGACGTTGACGCGTGTGGGTAGGGCCGCTGCCACGTAGCAGGCGAGGACCCGAGCGGCCACTAGCGTGCTCGGGTTTTGACCGCGATCCAGATTTCAAACCTGGTTAAGAATTTCGGCCGGACCAACGCCCTCAACGGATTGAACCTGACCGTTTCCACTGGCGAGGTGCACGGCTTTCTTGGCCCCAATGGTTCGGGGAAAACGACAACGATTCGGATTTTGCTGGGCCTTCTACGCCAGGATGGAGGCACCGCGACGCTCCTGGGGAAGGACCCCTGGAACGACGCCACCGAGCTGCATAGCCGGCTCGCATACGTTCCCGGTGACGTGAACCTCTGGCCAAATCTCTCCGGAGGAGAAGTGATTGACCTTCTCGGCCGCTTGCGAGGGGGACTCGATGAGAGCAAGAGGGCGAGGCTGCTTGATCGTTTCGATCTCGACCCCACCAAGAAAGGCCGGTCGTATTCCAAAGGCAACCGCCAGAAGGTGGCACTAGTTGCAGCCCTTGCCTCAGACGTCGAGTTGTTGATCCTCGACGAACCGACTGGCGGTCTCGATCCTTTGATGGAATCCGAGTTCAGAACGGTGATCAACGAAGAGCGCTCAACGGATCGAACAGTTCTCCTTTCCAGTCACATCCTCAGCGAAGTGGAGGCTCTTTGTGACCGGGTCAGCATCATTCGTGATGGTCGGACTATCGAATCGGGGTCGTTGGCACAGCTCCGTCACCTCAGTCGCACCAGCGTGACTGCTGAGGTGTCGGGCGACCCTTCACCACTCACTGCGCTGCCTGGTGTTCACGACCTTCGCATTGAGGACCACAGGGTGAGTTTTGAAGTCGACCCCGAGCATCTCGGAGCGGCTCTCTCGCAGCTTTCCGAACTCGGCGTCGGCAGCCTGGTGAGCCATCCACCAACACTCGAAGAGCTGTTCTTGCGCCACTATCGGCAGGATGCAGACCCCGTATGAAAACCTTGACCGGCACGTCTCAACTGATCCGCCAGATCCTGAGACGGGATCGAGGACGGCTTGCCGTCTGGATAGCTGCTCTGGCCGGCTTTCCGATCATTACTGCCAATGCATTCGTCGAGCTGTATGCGACTCCATCGGCGCGAACAGACCTGGTAGCTACCTTCGGCTCCAATCCCGCCTACTCGGCGCTGTTGGGACCGATCTATGACTCGTCGATCGGAGCGCTTACGGCCTGGAGAATCGGCGTCATCGGAAGCGTCCTCGTTGGCTTGATGGCAATTCTCACCGTGATCCGAAACACTCGCGATGAAGAAGAATCTGGCCGCCAGGAGCTCTTGGGAGCCACGGTCCTCGGTCGACATGCTTTGCTCACTGCGGCGCTGGTAGTCGCAACCGGAGCGGGATTTGTCATCGGCCTCTTGATCACGGCGGGGCTAACCGGGCTGGGCCTCGAGATCAATGGAGCAGTTGCCTACGGCGCCGGCGTGGCGACGCTGGCTGCGGCATTTGCTGCAATAGGCGGCACCTGCGCCCAACTTACGAGTGGCGGTGGAGCTGCTCGCGGAGTCGGCGTGGGAGTCTTGGGTTTGACCTTCATGCTGCGGGCGGTCGGTGACGCGACGGAAGCCTCCGCCGCCGGGTGGCTCTCGCCGATCGGTTGGTTCACCAGGCTGCGACCCTTTGCGGGCGAGCAATGGTGGGTCCTGGCCCTGCCAGTTGGACTGGCAATAGTCCTTGGGGCCACCGCCTTCCTTCTGGCGTCTCGCCGAGATCTCGGAGCGGGGATTCTTCCGGCCCGAGCCGGTCCGGCCGAGGGCCCGATCAGTCTCCGGAATCCCTTGGGGCTTGCTTGGAGGCTGCATCGAGCCTCCCTGCTCGGTTGGTCACTCGGAGTCATGGTCTTGGCCGCCCTCTATGGGACGGTGGCCAACAATGTGAGTGAAATCTTCGAGGGGAATCCACAGTTGGCCGATGCTCTAGCGCAGTTAGGGGGAGCGGACCGGCTCACCGACACTTTCTTTTCCTTCACGGCCGGTGTCCTGGCCTTGTTCACTGGCGCCTATTCGATTCGGACCGCTCTCCGGCTGCGAGCGGAGGAAGAAGCGATCCGAGCAGAGCCCCTGTTGGCCACCCCCACGGCGCGGTGGCGCTGGATGGGTAGTCATCTTATGTTTGCGTTCCTGGGCCCAGCGCTCATGCTGCTGATCGGGGGAGTCGTGATGGGCGCCACATACGGATCAGCGGTAGGCGACATCGGGGGCCAGCTGATGCGCGTAATCCCTATCACCTTGGCCCAGCTTCCGGCAGTGTGGGTGCTAACCGGAGCAACGGCAGCTATCTATGGCTGGCTTCCCAGATTCACCGGGGTGACCTGGGCGCTCCTCATGGTGTTTCTTTTCCTTGGACAGGTCGGACAGATCCTGAGATTTCCTGATTGGCTACTGAACCTCTCGCCATTCACCCACACTGCCGCCCTCACCCCCGACGACCTCCGATTGCTCCCCCTCCTCTTGCTTATCGCCGTTGTCGGGATTCTCAGCGGCCTTGGATTTTTCGCCTTCCGACGGCGGGATCTCGTCGCCTAGATAGCCGTCGCTGTCTGGAGGGACTCGGGACCAGGAGACAATTTTCGCCTACTCGCGAAGCCCTCACAGACCGTGGAACTCGGGTCCTCCTTCAAGCCGGAATTTCGAACCGATAGCCCATCCCGGGCTCGGTCAGGAAATAACGGGGGTTGCTCGGCTGCGGTTCGAGTTTGCGCCGTATTTGAGCGATGAACACCCTGAGATAATTCGTCTCCTCGCCATATTGCGGGCCCCAAACCTCCTTTAATAGCTGAGTTTGACTGACCAGCTTTCCCTGGTTGCGGACCAGGACTTCGACGATCCCCCACTCGGTCGGCGTGAGCTTGATCTCCTCATCGCCTTTGGTCACCCGTTTCACAGCGAGATCGATGACGAAATCAGGAGTCACTACCACGGGCACTTCGGTGTCGGCCTCGAGCTCGCGCCGCAGCGCGGCTCGCAGACGAGCCAGGAGCTCACCCATGCCGAAGGGCTTGGTGACGTAATCGTCGGCCCCGGCGTCGAGGGCGGCGATCTTCTCACGTTCGGCCTCTCGAACGGAAAGCACGATGATCGGCACGGTGGTCCAGCCCCGCAGTCCGCGGATCACATCGATCCCGTCGATCCCCGGAAGCCCTAGATCGAGGATGACGGCATCGGGCCGGTGGTCGGCCGCCTTGCGGAGGGCGTCTTCTCCATCGGCCGCCGCCTCGATCTGATATCCAAGGGCCTTCAAGTTGATGGCGAGGGCGCGGACGATCCCTGGCTCGTCATCCACGAGGAGGATGCGTTCGTGTTCAGCCACGGCGCGCCTGATGGAAAAGCTCCTCCGGTTTTTCGGCAGGGCTGGTTTTGAGCTCGATGACCATTGTCGTGCCGCCCCCGGCTGTGTCTTCGATGCTCAGGCTGTTGCCCATAGCGCCCAGGAGGCCGCGGGAGACGGCGAGACCGAGGCCGACTCCTTTGCCGACCTGCTGACCGAGCCGTTGAAAGGGTTGGAAGACGAGCTCGCGGTCTGCAAGCGGAATGCCGGGCCCGCGATCGATTATGCGCAGCTTCACCCGACCTGACTCTTCTGCCGCAGCCACATCGACGGTCTTTCCGGGTCGTGACCAGGTCATGGCGTTCTCGACCAGGTTGGCCACCGCCCGTTCCAGAAGGTCGGGGTCGGTTTGCACGGCATCTAAGGACTCGGGGATGTCGACTGACACTCGTTCCGCGACATGCGCGAGCCCCGACAGGGCAGATGAGACGACCTCGTCTAGCCCGACGGGACGGAAGAAGACGTTGATCGCCCCGGCCTGAAGCCGGCCGGCGTCGAGCAGACGACCGACCATCCGGTTGAGACGTTCTGCTTGATCCACCGCTTCCTGGAGGAAAAGCCGAGTTTCGTTGGGTGACCATTCGACCCCGGTTTCGAGCAGGCTCGTAAGTGAGGCCTTGATGGTGGCCAAGGGAGTGCGCAGGTCGTGGGACACCGCATCCAGGAGCGCGGTCCTCAGTCGATCGGTCGCGACCATGGCCTCTGCCGCTTGCGCTTCTCGCTCAAGTTCTTCGCGTTCCATCGCCGAGAGGATTTGGGCGGCGAAGGCTCGGAGGACCATTCGATCATCGGGTGTGAGGCGTCCATCGAGGAGTACCAGCACTGTTTCTTTCGAAGGTTCGATCGCCTCCGTCCCCTCGTCCGGCGTCGAAAGCTCACGATCACCGGACCAAGCCAGTGACCGCCAGCCGCCACCATCCCGGCGCAGCAGGCTCACGGCCGTCAGGGAAAAGACCTCACGGATCCGGGCGACGAGGTCTTTCTCGTAGGTACCGGACCCACCCCCAGAGACGCTCATTGCGAGGGCCTGTGCCTGAGCCCGAGCTCGGTTCGCTTCGGCGCTACGGCGAGTCGAGAGGCCAACCAGGAGGCCAACCGCCAGTGCCACCACGAGGAAGACGAAGATCGACACCAAGTGGTCGGGGTCGCCGACCATGAGGGTGTGGATCGGTTCGGTGAAGAACCAGTTGGCAAGGAGAAATCCGGCCAGGGCAGTGACCACTGCTGGGAGGACGCCGCCGATGACACCCACCACCACGGCCGTGAGGAGATAGAGGAGGAGCACGTTGTGCAGACCCAGGCGGTCGGAGAGACCGTCAAGGAGCCAGGTCAGAAGTGGCAGACCCAGAATTGCCGCCGCCCAGGCGCTCGCCGTCCGCCGGCGACTCAAAGCTTCACCAGTTGGGTGCCCGGCCAAAGGCATGTGCTTCACATCGAAAAGCTACATCCGCTGCAACGCGTCAATATTCAGACTGCCTCGTTAGGAAATCGTCAAGATCGCGGGCTTGCTCTCGGCTCGCGGTATCAATGGGCAATGGCCCCTCGCCAGTTGACGACCGCTATCCAGTCGACGACGTAGTCGCGGGTCGACTGCATCTCACCGATTTCTCTCATTCGCTGGTGATCCGGTGACTTCGTGGACGACCGTCAAACGCCGGGTCATTGGCCGGCCGCTCGCCTCCCACGAGGAGCACGATCAGCTTCTCCCCAAGCGCTTGGCTTTGCCGGTATTTGCTTCGGACCCGCTCTCTTCCGTGGCGTATGCATCGGAGGAAGCAATGCTCGTCCTCGCCTTGGCGGGGGCAGGAGCCCTCCGCTTGTTGACGCCAATCAGTCTGGCGGTCGCCACCCTGCTCGCCGTTGTCGTTGTCTCCTATCGGCAGACCATTCGCGCCCATCCGGGGGGCGGCGGAGCATTCATAGTCACCCTCGAAAACCTGGGAGTCACCCCCGGAGTGGTGGCAGCCGCGGCCATCCTCACCGACTATGTGCTGACTGTTGCCGTTTCCGCCGCGGCCGGGGTGGCGGCCATCACCTCTGCCTACCCGATTTTGCTCGCGTGGCGGATCGAGCTCGCCCTGGCCTTCGTGGTGGTGTTGACGGTCATGAACCTGCGGGGGACCAAGGAATCGTCGCGGCTGTTCTCGGTTCCCACTTATGCCTTCGTGACCACAGTGGTCGTAATGCTCATTACCGGCTTCTGGCAATGCTCCGATGGCGTCTGTCCGCAAGCTCCCTCGGCTGGGATCCATCTCGAGCCCGAACTGGGAGGGGTCACCTTGTTCCTGATATTGCGGGCCTTCGCCTCCGGATCAACTGCTCTCACCGGGATTGAGGCGGTCGCCGACGGTGTCCAAGCCTTTCGGGAACCGAAAAGTCGGAATGCCGCGGCGACCCTTGGCATCATGGCCTTGATTTCGATATCGATGTTCTTGGGGATCTCGACTCTGGCACGGCTTTTCGACGTCAGGATCTCCGAGGGTCTCGTTGACCAGTACGGGACGGTCATATCCCAAATAGGGCGCACGGCGTTCAATGGCGGAGCCGGCTTTTGGATCTTGCAAGTCGTCACCGCCGGGGTACTGATCCTGGCGGCCAACACTGCCTATCAGGATTTCCCGCGGTTGTCGGCGATCTTGGCCCGTTACCGATTCATGCCGCGCCAATTCCGAAACCGAGGTGACCGATTGGTCTTCTCGAACGGAGTGTTCGCCCTCGCTCTCCTCGCCGGTCTGTTGCTGGTGGCCTTCGATGCCCAGGTATCGCAACTGATTCAGCTCTATGTGGTTGGGGTCTTCACGAGCTTCACGCTCAGTCAGTCGGGGATGGTGCGGCATTGGTTGAAGACTCGGGAAAGAGGATGGGCACGCTCAGCGGTGATCAACGCCATCGGGGCGGTGACTACTGGAGTGGTGCTGGTCATCGTGGCTGTCGTCAAGTTCGCCCACGGCGCCTGGATCGTCATGGTGGCCGTGCCTCTCCTGGTGGCGTGGATGATGGGGATCAACCGTCACTACCGCCGGGTGGCCCTCCATCTCGGTCACGTCCCTCTTCGTGGTCAGCCGAAGATGCATCGCGTTATCGTTCTGGCGGCTCATACCGATTCGGCCACGGAGCGAGCGTTGCGCTACGCCGCATTGATCGACCCCGAGAGCGTCACGGTTGTTCACGCGGTTGAACCTGAGGAAAGCGACGACCTAGTTCACATTTGGAGTCGGCTCTACCCGCAGCATCCACTCGTCCTGCTGGAGCCGGATCGCGAGCCCATTGTTCGCAGGATTCGCAATTACATCCGCGGCGAGCGGGATGCCCATCCCGATGCGCGCATAACCGTTGTTCTCGCCGAGCGGTTTCAGACTCGCCGGCTGCGAAGCATCTTCACCCACCCCCACAGTCTCATTCTCAAGGCGCTGCTGCTCTTCGAACCCGGAGTGGCGGTAACGGACTTGACCGTGGTTCAGAGTCGGCGCGCCCATGATGTGCAGCAGGACACCATCTCCCGGCACGTCCTAGTGATGGCGGTTAGCGAGGTTACGAGGCCGACCCTCGATGCGCTCGAGTACGCCAAGCGCCTGCGCCCTGATGGCCTCCATTGTGTCCATGTGGATGTCGACGAGCAGCAACGGGAGCGGGTGGAGGCTGCCTGGCGGGCGCATCACCTCGAGCCCGCGCTGGAGGTCGTCGAAAGCCCGTACCGGGGAATTACCCGTCCGCTGAGCAGATACGTGCGACGCTGTCGACGGGATGAACCTCCGGGCACACTGATCAACGTCTTGCTGCCGGAGTTCATCGTTTCGGGACGGCTCGGGCAGCTTCTTCACAACCAGACGGGCCTGGCCATCAAGGGGATATTCGCCGCCGAGCCCGACGTGGCCGTTACCAGCGTGCCCTTCCACCTGCCGACTGCCAATGAACTCGAGGAGGCCCTGACCCGTCCCTAACTTCGACGTCTAACCAAGTACCAATACCACGGCGATCACAACTACCAGCAAGGCGATGGCCCACCCGTAAACGGCACCCAGCAGGGCCATCATCGGGAGGAGATCGTCTTTGAGGGCCCGCCACCACCCCGTTGTCTCTACGACTACAAAGGATTCGGGATCTTCCCGGTCAGTAGTCGCTGTCACGTCGCTCATCGATGGCACCCGGCCCGGTTTACTCGGTGACGGCGTTGATTTTCCCGGCCTGATGGGCTCTTAACGACTCCACGGCTGGCTCATACGGGTTCCTAATTCGGAATTAGGCCTCTCTGTTACCGGAGGGCGGAGAGCGGCTGATGAGGACGGTCTTTTCGAAGCGACGCGATCCATGATGGAATAGGGGCTGGCGCTGGGGCCGTTCTAGGTCAGCAGAGCCCTGGAGAGGTGGCCGAGTGGTCGAAGGCGCTCGCCTGCTAAGCGAGTGGAGGGTGATATAGCTCTCCCGAGGGTTCAAATCCCTCCCTCTCCGCCGAAGGACTGAAATCATCGAGAGCCCAAGCAACATAGACGGCAAGCGCGGCCAGTAGAGCTCCGCCGACGACGAAAGTGGTCTCCAGCCGGAACCGTGCTGCCAGCCACCCGCCCAACAAAGCTCCAAGCGGAAATGAGCCGTAAGCGATGAAGCGGTATGCGCTCATCACCCGGCCGAGAAGGCGATCGGGGGTGGCGCCCTGGCGATAGCTGACGGCAATTACGTTCCAGAACTCCGCACTGAGGCTCATGACCGCCATGCCCACGAAGGTCACTGGAGCCGATCGGGCCAAGCCGATTGCGATCAGGCTCACCGACATCGCTCCCACCGACGCGACGACAATGCGGCGCCGATCCCAAATCGAGGCTGCCCTTCCGGCGCCCAGGGTTCCGGCGAGTGCCCCGACCGCCCCGACGACGAAAAACAAAGCAAATCCGATCTCAGGAAGCTCGAGCACGTCGGATGCGAAGAGAACCAGGATCGCCATGGCCCCGGTCTGGGCAAGGTTGATCACGGCTGCGCCGATGGCCAGGGTCCGAATGTTGTTATGGCGCCACACCCAAAGCAGGCCCTCTCCCAAGTTCGCCCCGATCGATCGCCGTTCCACGGATCTCGGGGCTCGGTTCACGCGAAGCCCCACCAGCAAGAGGGAGCTGACAAGAAAAGTGAGGCTGTCGAAAAAGGCTGGCAGGGCAGCGATCAGTCCGAACATCACGGCCCCGATGGGAGGACCGATGAACTGGTTGGCCGCGAGTTGTCCGGCGAAGAGCCGGCCATTGGCCGTCTCCAGCGACCCGGCCTCCACGACGGCCGGAACCACCGCCATTGCGGCGGAATCGAAGAGCGTCTCGGCGAGACCAAGGGTGAACACCACCGCGTAGAGGGCGACCAGGGTCACATTTCCCCGTACGATCGCTAGTCCCAACAGCCCCACTGCTGCTGCCCGCATCAGGTCGATCAGCCACATCAGCCTGATCCGATCGACCCGGTCGACGACTACACCGGCCGGGAGGCCGAAGAGAAGCCATGGCAGAGTGGCAGCGGCAGTCATTCCGGCCACCGCCTGTGGTGATGAAGAGATCGAGGCGGCGATCAGGGGAAATGCGGCGATGACGACGCCGTCGCCGAGGTTGGAAATGGTGGACGCCGCCAAGAGGCGTCGAAAGCCCGAGTTCGACCGCATCCGCTAATTGTTCGCAGATGAGTCGGAATTGGCTTGTAGATCCTTGCGGTTCTCAGTCGGCGAGCAGCGACCTCATCTCCGAAGGCACCGATCCGATTCGGCGGCGAAATTCCTTGGTCATGTGGGCGTGGTCGTAGAAGCCAGCCTCAACTGCGACGCGCGACAGGTCGTCAGCGCCTTCCGACAACCGATTAAGGACGTGGCGAACACGAAGCGTGCTCCGATGATCCGTCATCGACCTCCCGGTTGCTCGCTTGAAGACTCGGCTGAGATGAAAGGGCGACGATCCCACCCGCCGGGCGATCGTGGCCAGGTCAAGGTTCTCCTGATAGTTGGCGCCCAGTTCCTCTCTTGTGTTGGCGACGAGAGTTCGCGACCGCTCACTGGTGTCGCACGGGAAAGGAAGGAAGGAAAGGAGGCGGAGCAACGTCACTGCTTCCTCTTCGATCTCGAGCAATGACGAGGAACCCGACCGGGCCCTGGCCAGCAGACGATGGTGTCTGACCGCCAGACGATTCGCGATGGGAACGGAACCTCGTCGGAAGCGGCCGCGCCGATCGAGCAAGGACTCGATGATGGGGGCTGGAAATTGGATCTCGGTGTTGGAGTCTCCGGCGCCGGTGGGGTGAATGGTGGTCTGCTCGGCACCCTGGCTGCGGAAAAGAGCGACTGTCGGATCGGCAATGACCCGCCCCCCGGGGGTCTCGTGGATATAGACCCCTTGCCGGGGAAAGCCGATCGCGAAAGCCGGCTCGACCTCGACGTCGCTCGGAGGCTGCGGCCCCGGCATGCAAGTCACATCGAGAATGACCACCGACGGAGACTCGAAGACATACTCGACCCTCACGTCGAGCCGGCCCTGCCCACCCAGGCCCCGACCAGGTCGGAGAGGATGGGAAGGGTGATGTTGCCGCTCCCCAGGCAGACGTCGTGGAAATCCTTGATATCGAAGCGATCACCCAGATCGACCTGGGCCTTTTCTCGCAGCCGGAAGATCTCCCGCTGGCCCACCTTGTAGGCGAGGGCCTGGCCGGGCATCCCGATGTAGCGATCGACTTCCACCTGCACAGAGGGCTCGTCGATCGCACACCACTTGTGCATGTAATCGACCGCCTGCTGGCGGGTCCAGCCCATCGCGTGAATCCCGGTATCTACAACCAGGCGGCAGGCTCGCCAGGCGTCGGCCGAAACCATTCCCAGGCGCATTAGATCATCTGTGTAGAGGCTCATCTCATCGGCGAGCCGCTCGGAGTAGAGCCCCCAGCCTTCGACGAAGGCATAGGTGAGCGCATGCTTTCGAAATTCGGGGAGATCGGTCAACTCGGTCGACAGGGTGAGCTGGAAGTGATGACCGGGACTGGCCTCGTGGTACGCCACGGCTTCCCCGGAGTAGCGGGCCCGGCCGGAGGCGTCGTGGGTGTTGATGAAATAGATTCCGGGGCGCGAACCGTCGGTTGCCGGAGGGAAGTAGTAAGCGGGTGGGACATCCTTGGCGAGAGCCGCCGGGACCTCTTTCACCTCGCAGTTGGCGCTCGGTCGGAGGTTGAACCAGTCTGGCGCCGCCGCCCAGGAGCGGGAGACATAGCTTTCGGCATCGCTGGTGATCTCGGCGGCGTTCGCATATCGAAGGGTGGGATCGTTGCGGAGGCGATCCAGCACCTCGGCCAGATCCGTGGTCCCCAACGCATTTTCACCCAGAGCCCGGAACTCGTCGGCGAGGCGACCCTCCGCCTCCTCCCGGCCGATCTCGTGCAGTTCCTGGGCGGTAAACGGAAGGCTGGTAAAGGTCCTGATCGCGCGCAGATAGTCCTCTTCGCCCCGTTCGATGTGACAGAGGCCGGGATGGTCGTCATCGCGACCATGGACAGCTAATTGCGCTACGCCTTCTCTGTATTTGGTCAAGGCCGGTCGAACGATCTCGGTCGCTATTTGCTCGAGCTGCCCTCGCCACTTGCCGAGGCCATCCCAGTCTTCGGGACCGGCCGTCTGGGCGATGGGATCATCGGCGGACTCGCTGCCGAGATACCCGTCGAGTTGGCTCACAACCCGCGAGATGTTGGTGGCGGTGGGAGCTCGCCCGGCGGCGAATTCGACGAGGTGTCGCTCCAGTGCCTGATCGAAGAGACGTGGCACTTGCCGATAGCGCTCGAGCAGGGCGGCGGCGTTCTCGGGGGTGGTGGCTACGGTCTGGCCCGCCGCCTGGAGAAGGCCCACCAGCACTCCCGTGTTGGGGTCGCAGGCGCCATAAAGCACTCCCGTCTCGATCATGTCGATATCGGACTGGGTCTCGGATACGAGCATGGAGCGGGTGATGCGGTCTTGGTGATCGAGTCGGCTTTCGTCGATCGCCTCCGCCTCGGCCTGGATTCGTCGGTAATGGGAGAGGATCCGCTCCGTCGCCTCGGGAGAGATGTCGTCGAGCAGATGATCGAAGCGACGATCCCCGATGATGGTGGCGGAGGTGGGGTTGGCTTCGAGGTTTCGGTCCCAGTAATCGGCGGCGAGGTGATCGATCTGCGTCATGATCCGATTGTGCCATTCAGCCAACTGGGGGGCGCCGGGACCAAGCCGAGACCGGCGCCGGCTCCGAACATCCGTGGCGCATGCCCGCAACCGCCCTCACCAGAGCCCGCGTCCGCAGGACGTCGGTAGCCTGGGTCGCCCCGTCCATGGACTCCTCCCTCCCGCAGTCGCGCGTCACTCCCGAGCTCGAGGATCTGATGAGAGCCGTGGCTTTGGGAGACGAGGCCTCGTTCGCTCTTCTCTACGACCGCACTGCGTCGGTGGTCTTCGGCATCGTTCGCCGGATCGTCCGCTCACAAGAGCACGCCGAGGAGGTCACCCAGGAGGTATACCTCGAAGTCTGGCGCAAGGCGCGGAACTGGGACCCGAGTCGGGGCTCGGTGCTCACCTGGATGATGCTGATCGCACGCGCCCGAGCCACGGACCGAGTGCGGAGCGAGCAGGCTGCCCGTGATCGCCAGGAACGAGTGGCGCCGAGTTGGGTCGAGCTCCCCGCCGACCGGGTGGCCGAGGAAGTCTCCATCGCCTTCGAGCAGGGCGAAGTCCGGAACCTGCTGGGCCACTTGACCGACCTCCAGCGCGAGGTGATAGAACTCGCGTACTTCGGGGGGCGCACCTACCCCGAGGTGGCCCGGATGCTGGACCTTCCTCTCGGCACCGTGAAGACTCGGATGCGTGATGGTCTCCTGCGGCTCCGGCAAGCGTTAGGGGCGACTTCGTGAGCGAGTTCGAAGACCTCGCCGCCCCCTACGTTCTGGGAGCACTGGAACCCGAGGAGCGAAGCCGGTACGAGGCCCATCTTCTCGAATGCACCGAGTGCACGGCGTTGGTGGATGACCTTGCCCAGGGAGTGATCGCTCTCGACCAAGCCTTGGCGGTCGAGCCGCCGTCGGATTTGCGAGGCCGGGTACTGGGTGGCATCAGCTCGGTGGCGGACACCCCAGTCGTCGAGCTTGGTCCGAGGCGACGCCCGCTTTGGCGCCTGACCTGGGTAGCGGCCGCGGTGCTTGCCGTTCTCTTGGGCGGGCTGACGCTTTTCAATCCCAACCCGCTCGATCAGCTGATGGCGGCAGCCGACGCCCGCACGGTTGAGTTGGTGGTTCATGACGCCTTCGCCGCCGTATCGCCAAGTGAGGCCCAGGTGGTTTTCTCGGCGTCGGAGGAAGCGGCGGCCGTGGAGTTCAGCGGCCTGGCTTCGCCAGAGGAAGGGAATACCTATCAGCTCTGGTTGATTGGAGAGGGCGACCCGCTCCCGGCTGGAGTCTTCGTACCCGATGAAGCGGGTGAGGCGACAGTGCTTCTCCAGGGCGAGGCTCGCTCCGGCCAGCTGGTGGCGATCACCCAGGAACCAGCCGGCGGTCTGCCCGCTCCCTCTGGCGAGGTGCTTTTCAGCGCAGAGCTGTGATGGTGAGATGAATAAGCCCACCGTCATGTTCGCTTGCGTCCACAACGCCGGTCGGTCACAAATGGCCGCGGCCTGGCTCCGACATCTCGCCGGCGACCGGGTGCGAGTCCTCTCCGGGGGCTCGGAGCCGGCCGATCGAGTCAACCCGGCAGTGGTCGAGGCAATGGCCGAGATCGGGATCGACCTGAGTCGGGAGCGACCGCGGGGGTGGTCGACAGCTGACATCCGCAGCGCCGATGTCGTAGTGACGATGGGCTGTGGCGACACGTGCCCGATTTTCCCCGGCCGGCGTTACCTCGACTGGGAGATAGACGACCCCTCCGGCCAATCGGCCGTAGGCGTCCGTGCAATCAGGGACGAGATCGGATCCCGGGTCCGCCGCCTAATTGCCGACCTCGATCTCGCTACGGCCGCTTCGCCCGAATAAGGGCGTTGTACATCCCCTGTGCGGCTTCGGAGGTGAACTCCAAGTCGATGTCCGTAAAGCCGGCTTCAGTGAGGCCCTGGCGATACTCGTTCTCGGAGAGGGCACCTGCAATACACCCGGCCCAGTCACCACGCTCTGCTCTCTCCGCCGGGGTGAGGAAATCGTCGGCGACGATATCGGCGATGCCGATTCGGCCCCCAGGACCCAGAACTCGCGCCATCTCCGCAAAGACGCGGGACTTCTCGGTCGACAGATTGATCACGCAGTTGGAGATGATCACGTCGACCGACCCACTTGGGATCGGCAGCTCCTCGATGTGACCGAGGAGAAACTCGACGTTGTCGACTCCGGCCGCAGTGGCGTTCTTTTGTGCGAGCTCGAGCATCTCGGGAGTCATATCGACTCCGATCGCCTTGCCACCCGGGGCCACTCTTCGAGCGGAGACGATCACGTCCAGTCCTCCGCCGGAACCGAGGTCCAAAACGGTTTCCCCCGGATGAAGGTCGGCCACTGCCGTCGGGTTTCCGCACCCGAGGCTGACCTCCGCCATGGCCCCCATGTCTTCGTAACCGCCGTCACCGCAGGTCGACCCCCCGCAGCAACCGGATTCTCCTTCCAGCATTTGCAAGGCCGCCGATCGATAGCGGTCGGCCACTCTCTCTTTGATATCCATCAGCACGCCCTCCATTCGGCGGTTGTACGAGCTACTCCCATGACCAGTTCGGCCGCGGTCGGGAAACACTCGAGACACAGGTCATTTACGCGATAAAGATTCGAGGTTCCTCGCTCCTCGACCAGCACGAAGCCCACATCGGCTAGTTGCTTGAGATGATGGGAGACCGTCGACTGGCCAATGTCGAGCGCCTCGACGATCTCTCCAACTGACATCGGTTCGCCCTTGGCCGCCAGCAGGTTGAGAACCAGAATCCTGGACGGATCGCCTAGCGCTCGAAACCAGCTCGCCCAGACGGCGGCGGTGTCACGATCAACATTCATCGATCATCGACGATAATCGATGAAACCTGGGCTGTCAAGGGAATCGACCGAGCATGAGCCCACAACGTTGACCCCACGGCTCCGACGATGAGGACCGCCCCCAACGTTTGCAGGGCGCTGAGACGCTCCCCGAGTAGGTATCCGGCCCCGACTCCAAAGATAGGAATCAGGTTCAGAAAGAGGCCGGCGAGGGCGGCCGGTATCCGGCGCAGGCCGGTCAGATAGAGCCAGAATGCCAGGGCGTAATAGAGCACGCCCGAGACAAGGGCACTCACCCAAGCTCCTCGAGACCAACTGGCGACGGCGAAAGTCTCGCCCCTCAGCATGAGGGTCCCGAGCAGACCGAGGGCGAAGATGAGGGCGCAAGCCTGCTGGGCCCCAATGACCGTCAGGGTCGAGTCCTCGCCCAGCCACCGGCGCGTGATGACCGTGTATATGGCGCAGGCGGCGACGCCCGCCAACGTGAAACTGATCCCGAGCAACGTACCTCTGGTGTTCGCTTCCCCGGCGGCGAGCAGGACTCCAATCGAGGTCAGGCCAATGGCCAAGGCCATCGACCTCGTGATCGTCTCATGGAGGAGCAGTGCCGCCAATACCAGGATCATGATGGGCTCGGTTGCCCAGAGCACGACCGACAAGCTGGCGGTGATCTGGGTGAGGCCGATGAGGCCCAGCGCGTAGGAGAGACCGGGGTTCAAAAAGCCGAGCAGTCCCAATCGCGTGGTCTCTCGGGTCCATGGTTGTCGGCCTTTGACCCCCTTCAAAGCGCCAAGAACGAGCAAGCTCGTGATGAGTTGGATGGGAAGCAGGGCTAACGGAGGGATCTCAGTAACCGCCTGCTTGCTGATCACAGTCGCCACTCCCCAGGAGGCGGCGGCGGCCGTCAGGACCAGGTAAGACTTGCCGTCGCTCTCAGCCATCCTTTTCATCGATGATCGACGATAATCGATAGACCTCGGACCCAGACCAAGCCTTTAAGGTCGGAGTCTGTGATTGCGTCGACGATTTCGGGGAGCCTCCCGAAGCCCCGTTGGCTGGCGTCGCCCGACCAGCTCTGGGCCGAATGGATCCACGATGACGAAACCCGGGTCGAGGCTCAGCGTGATGCCGTTCATTTGGCGGTGCAGGTGCAGGAGGCGGCCGGCATCGACATCATCTCCGATGGCGAGCAGACCCGACGCCATTTCGTGACGACCTTCATCGAGGGCTTGGAGGGTGTCGACGCCACCAATCGGGAGACGATCACGATTCGACGGCGTTACGAAGCGTCGGTTCCCCGTGTCGTCGGGCCGCTGGAGCGGTCCCAGCCGGTGTTCCTCGACGCCGCTCGTGAGCTCCGACGCGCCACCGACCATGCGATCAAATTCACCCTGCCCGGCCCGATGACGATGGTCGACACTCTCGCCGACCATCACTACGGGGATCGGGAGCAGATGGCCATGGTCTGTGCTCGGATCCTCAACGAGGAGGCGGATGACCTGGTCGCGGCGGGGATCGACGTCATCCAATTCGACGAGCCGGCGTTCAACGTCTTTCTCGACGAGGTGGCCGAATGGGGAGTCGCGGCCCTCGAGCTCGCCGCCGCCGGACTGACCGCCACCACCGCGGTCCATATCTGTTATGGCTACGGCATCCAGGCCAACATTGAGTGGAAACAAGGTCTGGGACCCGAGTGGCGGCAGTACGAGGCGACCTTCCCCCTTCTGGCGAAGTCTTCGATCGATCAGGTGTCGATGGAAGTGGCTGGGTCGAAGGTGCCGCTCGAGGTACTCGACATGCTCGGCGACAAGGTGGTCCAGGCGGGGGTGATCGACGTCGCCACCGAGGTGGTCGAAACCCCGGAGCAGGTGGCTAGCGAACTCGAGCGGATCCTCGAACATCTCCCCCCAGCGCGGATCGTCGCCTCAACCAACTGCGGGATGGTGCCGTTGCCGCGCTCGGTGGCGGGGGCGAAACTGGCTGCCCTCGGCGCCGGGACCGCCTTGACGCGGTCGCGCCTCTAACGAGCATCCGCGGGCTGTGAGCCGTGGAATGCGCGGCGTATAGCATTAGGTTTCCCAAAGGCACGCGCCCGTAGCTCAACGGATCAGAGCGTCTGACTTCGGATCAGAAGGTTGGGGGTTCGAATCCCTCCGGGCGTGCGATTGCACGCGTATCCAGCTGCGCGGGCTAGTAACCGCGGCAACGCTGTTGCTCAGCTGGTCGTGGTGGGCTGACCGCTCGTCTCTACTTCACCTCGCGCGCTCTACCTCGGTGGCGTATAGGCCGGAAAGGGTCACCGACACCAGCCGACCCACTGCCCCCTTGTTCTTCAGGCGGGCGGCGGCACCCAAAGCCTGTAGGCAATACGACGCGAGCTCATTCGGGGATACGTCTTGACGAACGACGCCGCCCGCCTCGCTTAATAAGCCTCTGATCATGCTGTGTAGCCGGCGCTCGGCTTGCACCAACCGATCTTCCCGATGGATGAGAGCAGCCAGTTCGTTGTCGGCATGTCCCCGCGATTGGAACATGATCATCGCATAGGCGTTAAGCACTGCCTCAAGACTGGCCTTGGCTCCCTCAGCACGGTCACGAACAGCCATGAGGTGCGACAAGTGGCTCTCGATCTCGCGCTGATGCCAGGCGAACAGGATCGATTCGATGTCAGGGAAGTACTTGTACAGCGTGGCGCGTCCGATCCCCGCCATCTCCGCGATCCCCGACATGGTCACTCCCACCAAACCGTGCTGAGCGATCAGTGAACCCACGGCATCCAGCACTGCCCGCCTCACCTCACTTCGGTGCGCTTCGATGGTGTTGATCCACAGTCTCGGCATCAAGCAACTATACGTGGTGCAAGCTGCGTTGACGCCTCGTCCTGGGATAGACACCTTGTCTCGATAAAGCTACGGTGGGCTCCTCAACCAGAGGAGTTTTCATAACTGATCCTATGAGTGTCCCTCCGGAGAAGTCAGAAGAGCAGTCGTTCGCCGACCCGCCGCCCGGGATCCCGCGCTGGCTCAAGCTGTCGGCAGTCGCGGTTCTGCTTCTGATCATCGTGGTGGTGGTTATTCAGCTCGGTACGGGCAGCCAGCACGGGCCCGGCATGCACACCAATTGAAGCTCAGCCCTCACCAACGTAAGGGCGTACTGGCGGCTCACCTAACGTTTTCGGTCGGTTGGATCGGTGCGGTCTTGGGATACTTGGGCCTGGGAATCACGGCCGTGCGGAGCGCGAGTGTCTTGACGGTGCGCTCGGCCTGGATCGGCATGGAGACGATTGGCTGGTTCGTAATCGTTCCCCTTGCCATCGCCTCACTCATAACAGGGGTACTCATCTCGCTCGGCACCAGGTGGGGATTGTTCCGGCACTATTGGGTACTTATTTCCTTCGCGCTCACCCTCTCCTCGGCCATCATCCTCATCCTTCACATGCCAACGGTTACCACCCTGGCCGAAGCCGCCCAGACAGCGGATGGAGCAGCCCTGCGCGCTTTGGGTGGCGACCTCGCCCATCCGAGCATCGGCCTCGCCATCCTGCTCTGCGTTCAAGTGCTCAATGTCTTCAAACCGCGGGGGCTTACCCGCTATGGGTGGCGCCGTCAACAAGAAGCGGCTAGCCGATGATGTACCTCTCTCCTCGCCGTTGTATTCAATCTCGCTCGGTTAGCCCAGCGCGCAAGGATCGATAAAATCTCCCGGTCTCGATCTAAGGAGGACTGTATGGACTATTCCAGCCTCCCGGGGTTGGAAGTGTCGTGGGAGAGCCTGGACTGCTGCGCCGTCGTGACGCTCAGAGGCGAGGTGGATCTGGATACCGCCCCGTTGCTTGAATCTCACGTCGAAGTATTGACCAGAAAATCGGAGCACCTTCTCTTCGATTGCGAAAAGCTGCGCTTTATCGATTCCAGTGGCATTCATGTTCTGACGAGAGCCCACCGGGCGGTAAACGGCAGCCTGGGGCTGGTGGGATTACGGGCGCCGGTGAAGCGGCTGTTCGAAATCGTGGGATTGACCGATGAGTTTCTCGTCTTCAGTTCGGTGGGGGAGGCTCGGGAATATTTCCACAACGGAGGAAAGGTTCGATTAACCGCCGGTGCTTGATCTCTCCGAGTGTCACATCTCTCGGGAAATGTCTTCGGTCGCGGCTGCACCTCGACGGACCTCGAACCAGACCAGAGAAATCCCGTCTCCCAATACTCCCCAACGTTCAGTGACTGCTTCCAATACCTTCAGTCGCACCGCCCCCTCGTCGTCTTGCGGAGCTGTCAAATTGGCCTCGCTAATCATGGAATCGAGAAGCTCGACTCGACACCGATCTTCTCCGGCGTACAGACGGACCTCGAAGCTCTCGGCCCCTCCGTGGCGGATGAAGGCGCTGGCAATCTCGTCGGCGGCAAGAAGCGCGTCCTCTGTCTGATCCCCTAGCAGCGGGGCGAAGCCACGTATCCGGGTTCTAATCGCTCGGAGGGCCGATTCGTCGAGCGGTATTCGCTCCCGGTAAATCAGTTCTACAGCAGGGTCCATAGGCAACCCTCTCGTTCAGTCCTGGAAAAGATACCCGGGCAGATGGTCGCGCAAACGGGTTACGGCTCGCGGCCCTTCA
>DATFFB010000048.1:0-5237 GCA_035250485.1 Acidimicrobiia bacterium | reverse complement strand
TCGACGGCGAACGTCTTCGAGCAAATCGAGGTGGCAGTTACTCGCCGCCATCCGCTCCACCGGGATCAAAAGCCGCTGCAAATCGACCAAGGCCTGACCCTCGACCAGGCCTTGACGGCGTTCACGGTTGGCTCCGCGCGGGTCAATCGAGTGGAGCATCAGGTGGGCACGATCGAGGTGGGATTGGTGGCCGATGTAGCCGTTGCCGATCGCAATCCGTTCTCCGAGCCACCGATCAGCGACGTCCGAGTGACTCATACCATCAAAGGCGGACGACTGGTTTACCGGCAAGAATGAAGAAATGACAACCACCGCCACCGGCATCAGCCTCATCACTGAAATTCCCGGCCCGCTGAGCCGCGACATCCTGGCCAGACGCGAGGCGGCCATTCCGCAGGGCAACGCCAAGCTCACGCCGATTTCCATCGCGTCGGCGCACGGGAGTCTCGTCCGCGATGTCGACGGGAACCAGCTCATCGACCTCGCCGGAGGAATCGGGGTCCTGGCCGTGGGTCACACCCCCTACCAGGTGGTCGAAGCCCTGCAGCGCCAGGCGGCAGAGCTGATCCATATGTGTGCGATCGTGTCCACCTACGAGTCGTTCGTGGCGGTGGCCGAAAAGCTCAATTCGATCGCCCCCGGCGACTTCGCCAAGAAGACGGTCCTGATGAATACCGGGGCGGAGGCGGTCGAGACTGCCGTCCACATCGCTCGCAGCTATCAGAAGCGGCAGGGAATCGTCGTCTTCCAGGGTGCCTATCACGGCCGAACGAATCTCACGATGTCGATGACCTCAAAGTTCAATCTTTTCAAGAAGGGCTTTGGACCCTTCGCCCCCGAGGTCTACCGCTTCCCGTTTCCGAACGTCTACCGACGACCCCCCGAAATGAGCGAGGAGCGTTTTGTCGACTGGCACCTCTCCCTGCTCGACCAAAGCTTCATGGCGATCGTCGATCCGTCACACGTAGCGGCGATCGTGGTGGAACCGGTGCAGGGCGAAGGTGGGTTTGTCGTTGCCCCGAAACCATGGCTCGAAAAGCTGCGCGCACTCGCCGACGAGCACGGGATCTTGCTCATCGCCGATGAGATTCAGTCGGGCATGGGCCGCACCGGGAAGCTTTGGGCGATCCAGCACTCCGGGGTCATCCCGGACATGCTCATTACGGCCAAGTCGCTCGCCGCGGGGATGCCTCTGTCAGCGGTCGTCGGCAGATCCGAGGTTATGGACGCACCCCATCCTGGGGGCCTGGGCGGCACCTACTCGGGCAATCCGCTTGCCTGCGTGGCCGCCCTTGCTGCCATCGACCAAATAACCGAGCCCGCTTTTCTAAATAGATCCGTATCACTCGGCGAAAAGCTGCGAGCGCGTCTCGAGGAGATAAGAGCTCGCCATCCGCGGCTCATCGGTGAAGTACGGGGTCTCGGGTCGATGCTGGTCATGGAATTCGTCAAAGACCCGGTTGCCAAGACGCCGTGGATGGAAGCCACGGCGGCAGTGACGGCCGAGACGGTGCGGCGAGGAGTCATCACCATTCGGGCGGGGCTCTACTCGAACTGCGTTCGATTTTTGCCCGCTCTCGATATCAGCGACGACCTCCTCGATGAGGCCCTCGACGTCGTCTCCGACTCGGTTGACCATGTTGCCGCCGAGATGGGCGTGGCCGGATGAAGTACGGACAATTTATCTCCGGGGAGTGGGGAGATGCCCGCAGCGGGACAACGTGGGATCTGATCAATCCCGCCACGGAGGAAATAGTCGAGCAGGTTCCCTTCGGCGATGAGAAGGATGCTCGTGCAGCTCTTGATGCCGCCGACGCCGCGTTTGGCGAGTGGAGTCACACCAATCCGTATCAGCGGGCTCGATATCTGGAAAAAGCGGCGGCCGCCATTCGCTCCCGGGCGGACGAGTTCGCCGCGGTCACCACCGAGGAATCGGGGAAGCCGATCGAGCAAGCCAAGGCCGAATGGCTGTCCTGTCCCAACTACTTCCTGTGGGCGGCAGAGGAGAGCAAGCGGCTCTATGGCCGCTCAATCCCGGCACGGATTTCAACCCGTCGGATCGACGTCTTCTACCGGCCGGTAGGGGTTGTGGGCCTGATCACCGCCTGGAACTTTCCGGTCTACAACCAAGCTCGAGCCATCAGTTCCGCGCTCGCAGCCGGCTGCACAGTGGTCTCCCGCCCCAGCGAGTACACCCCGCGCTCAGCGATGCTGATTGCCTCCTGTTTGGGCGAGGCGGGATTGCCCGCGGGCGTGCTTAACGTGGTCAACGGCGCCCCCGAGCCAATCGGACAGGAGTTCCTCTCAGACCCGCGCTGTCGCAAGATCAGCTTCACCGGTTCGACTCGGGTCGGAAAACGCCTCATGGATGGGGCCTCGCGGACCGTCACGCGGCTCGCCCTGGAGATGGGAGGTAACGCCCCGGTCATCATTTTCCCTGACGCGGGAGAGACCGCCCAGCTGGCGGAGGTGAGCGTCACCACCAAGGTTCGCAACGCGGGCCAGGTCTGCGTCGCTCCCCAGCGCTTCTACATCCACGAGCGCATGGTTGACGAATTTGCCGACGCTGCCGTCAAAGCCACCGATCGCCAGGTGGTTGGGGACGGGTCTCACCCTGACACGACCGTTGGGCCTCTGATCAATGCCACCCAGCGCGATCGAGTGGAGAGGATCGTCTCCGAAACCGCGTCTCAGGGGGCGAAGGTGCTGACCGGCGGAATTCGCCCGGACCGGAAGGGTTACTTCTATCAGCCCACGGTGGTCACCGGAGTCCAGCCGGGCAGCCCGCTTCACGACGAGGAGGTATTCGGCCCCGTGATGCCGATGATTCCTTTCACGTCGGTCGATGAGGTGATCGAAATGGCCAACCGGACCGAATACGGATTGGCCGCGTTCGTGCACACCCGTGATCTCAACACCGCCATCCGCCTTTCAGAGGAGCTCGAATACGGCATGGTCGCCATCAACGACTGGTCGGTCGCTACCCCCGAGGCTCCTTTCGGCGGCATCAAGCAGTCGGGTCTCGGGCGGGAGTCCGGCCCGGAGGGACTGCTCGAATACCTCGAGCCCCGGACCCGCTTCATCGGGGGTGTCGAGTGAAGGACCGCCCCATTCGACTTCTCGAGTTGGGCGGTGATGCCGAACATCGGGGTGGGGTGCACGGAGCCGCCTTTCATTCCGAGATCCGCCGCTATACCGAGGAGCGGGTCCGGCTGGCCAGCAACGGGACGTGGGCGGGACGGCCCGCAACGACTGAGGATGCCATCGCCCTCGCCCAAAAGACCCTGGAGCCTCACCGTCGATACGACCCAGATCTGTATGAGGAGATGGATGCCATGGCCCGGGCGGGGGGCATCAGCGTTCCCGAGGCGGTGATCGTTGGCGGCTTCACAGACTTCGTCGACATAGTGCGGGCCGCCGGATCCTCGGCGGTGCCCCAGGAGGACGATTGCACCGCCGTCATCGTCCCCGACGATCTTGCCCGGGGAGCGGGCTGGCTGGCACAAACTTGGGACATGCACGACAGTGCCACCGAGCACGTCGTCATGCTCCAGATCGAAACGCCCGGTGCTCCGGCCGCTCTCGTCTACTCGACAGTCGGATGCCTCGGCCAGATAGGAATGAACGAAGCCGGAATCGCGGTCGGCATCAACAACCTCACAGCTGCGAATGGTCGCGTCGGGTTGACCTGGCCATTCGTCGTCCGTAAGGCTCTCAAGCAGGCGTCCCTCGATGATGCCCTGGCCTGCGTACTCGAAGCCGACCTCGCCGGGGCGCATAACTATCTCCTCTTTGACGCTGCCGGGAACGGCTTCAACGTCGAGGCGATGCCCGGTTATCGGGCGGTCACCAAGCTCGATGGCAGACCCTTGGTCCACACGAACCACTGTCTCGATCCCGAGGCGAAAATGCGGGAGGCCGTCCGGCCCCCCGATCTGCAAGCCTCGTCGGAAGCCCGCCTCGAGACCGCCAACAGAATCCTCGGTGGGTTGGGCGAGATCGGGGAAGCCGATCTGATTGCGCTGATGCGGGAGCCGGATGCGATCTGTCGCCGCTCCGAGCCTCCGTATCACACCGAGTCGGCCGGGGCTGTCTTGATGCAACCCCGGAGTCGAAGAGTCCTGGCTTGTTGGGGGGTGCCGGCCGACAACGAGTTCGAGGAGTTCGGAGTATGAGTGAGCTCCGGCTGACCAATCTCACCGAGGAGCTCGCTCCCCAATGCGCAGCGCTCGAGTTGGCCGCCTTTCCTCATGCCGACCCTTCCGAGCTGCTTGGAGTGGAGGACATCCGCGCCTACGCCCGGACGTTTCCCGAGGGTTTCTTCGTCGTGCTCGATGGCGACCGGGTTGTAGGCCAAGGTGCAGGAATTTTCCTCGACTTCGATTTCGAACATCCCCAGCACACGATTTCCGAGATCACCGGCGAGCACCAATGCGGCAACCACAACCCGGAGGGGACCTGGTACTACGGGACTGATATGGCTACCCACCCCGACTATCGCCGCCGGGGAATCGGCCACATGCTGTATGAAGCCCGGAAGGATTTCGTCCGACGGAACAACAAGCGCGGCATCATCGCCGGGGGCCATATGCCCGGCTTCGCCGCCCATCGGGACCAAATGTCCACCGCCGAATACATGGAGAAGGTGCGAGATGGCGCCCTTTACGACCCCACCCTCAGCTTCCAGATGGAGAACGGATTTCGGATCGTCACCCTGCTCAAGGGCTATCTCTTCGACGAGATCACCGGCGGGGATTCCGCCTTGATCGTTTGGGACAACCCCGATTTTGCGGCCGCCGCCGCCTGCTGAGTCCCCGTATCATCGCCGATTGGGCGCTTGCGCCACTGAGGAGGTATCGAACATGACCACTAGACGAATCAGAAGCCGCGGGCGCCTGGGTCAGCGGGATGTGCTATTGACTCTGTTGGCATCGGGTCGGATCGACCGGCGGGAGTTCCTACGTCGGTTTGGCGCCGGAGGAGTGCTTTTGCTCGGTGGGCCCGCCCTGTTGGCGGCTTGTGGCGGCGACGTTGCGGCGACGACTGCGGGGGGCGGGGGCGCGGCGACGACTGCGGGCGGGGGAGGCGGCGGAGTACTGGTGGTCGACAACTGGATCGAATACATAGATCTCGACGACAACGGTGACTCGCCCACGATTCTGCGATTCACGGAGCAAACCGGGATCGAAGTCGACTACATGGAAGGGATCAACTCCAACGAGGACTGGTTCGGCAGG
>DATFFB010000047.1:0-6183 GCA_035250485.1 Acidimicrobiia bacterium | reverse complement strand
CCGCGCCGGTGAGCAAACACGAAGATCCGACCGCCTCGTTGGGCGACGGCCCTGATCGCTCCCAGCGCCCGCAGAGTCACAAAACCTGATTGACCCTCCTCCCGACGACGATCGACGATCTCGACCGGCGGCCAGATCCGGCTCCTGCCCCGAATCACCGAAGGCCCGGTCGCCACGGTCTCGGTAGTCGGCGTCGGTCCAATGAATACCAGGCCGAAGCCAGCCAGGCCGGCGCGAGTGCGGGCGAGGTCCCGCACGGAAATGGTGGGGGTCTGACGATCCTTCATCGCCCTCCGGCCCTCCTCGAGGACGGCAATCGCTCGCAGGCCGGCAACCTGCCATGTGGCGATGCGAGGAGTGCCGATTAGCAGGCGGCCCGGGACCTGACAGGCGGCCCAGGCCAGGGTCACCTCGGCTGCGGAGTGCTCGGCGGAAACAGCGACCACCGCCTCGCCAAAGATCCTCTCGGCGAACTCGCCGAGCGCGGCTGCCTCGGCCCCAGTGGCGACGATGGCCATCAGGCTGAGGCGGGATCGAAGGATCGGGCTCGCCAGAGCCTCGAGCCATGCACCATCGGACGAAGCCCCAAGGAATACGGCGGGGGGGCGCCGCTTGCCATCGGCAATCGCGGTCGCCAACTCCGCCAGCGGATGATCTCCGGGCGCCTCCTTTGGCTCGTGTCTGGGCTGGTCCGGGAGGCGGTTGGCAAGGTTCGGAGGGGTCGTTCTCTCGAGGAGCACAGAGAGAGGGGCGACATACCGGTTGGCTGCCCATTGCAAGGCGGCCAGCAGGGGCTCATCGAAGATCGGCAGCCTCATCACCAGCGGACCCACGGGACGCAACTTGTCGATTGGGCGGGCCGGCTTATCGGTGATCTCGACTACGTAACCCCGGGTCCGCCTGCCCCCCAAAGGCACCCGCACAAGTGACCCCACCGTTATCTCGGCGCTGCGTTCTGGAGGCAGTGAGTACCAGAACCCCTGATCGACCGCGAAGGTGGGAACGGCCGGAACGACACGAGCCGCAATCGCGAGTTCGGTTCTCTGGGCTGTTATCGGGGGGTTTCCCGGATCAATAACCCTGGGTTCGTGGATGGTCAGAGAGAGGCGGCGGCCGCGGCTAGGTCGGGCGCGACCGTGGTCGACTCCCAGGGGAATTCGGAGCGCCCGAAATGACCGTAAGCCGCGGTGGGTCGATATATCGGCCGACGGAGGTCCAGCCGGTCGATGATGGCCTGGGGGCGGAAGTCGAAGAACTCAGCCACCAGTTCTTCGAGGCGTTCGGGAGAAATCTGGGAAGTCCCGAAGGTATCAACGTGGATCGAGAAGGGCGCCGCCCGGCCAATGGCGTAGGCGAGCTGAACCTCGCATCTCGACGCCAGACCGGCTGCGACGACGTTCTTGGCGGCGTGGCGAGCGGCATATGTGGCCGAGCGGTCGACCTTGGTCGGGTCTTTGCCAGAGAACGCGCCTCCGCCGTGGCGGGCGTAGCCGCCGTAGGTATCGACGATGATCTTGCGTCCGGTGAGGCCAGTGTCGGCGTGGGGCCCGCCGACCTCAAAACGGCCTGAAGGGTTCACGTAGAACGCTGCCTTGCGGTCGAGCAGTGAATCAGGGATCGAGGGCACCACTACTTCCTCCCAGAGGTGCGCTCTCATCTCATTTTCCAAATCGACTCCGGGGGCGTGATGGGCGGAGATGAGAACGCTCGCCACCCGCACCGGCCGGCGCTCCTGGTATTCGACCATTACCTGGGTCTTACCGTCGGGCCGGAGGTAGGAAAGGGTCCCATTCCGTCGCACCTCGGCCAGTCTTTCCGCCAGACGATGGGCGAGCTGGATCGGCAGCGGCATCAGCTCGGGAGTCTCATCGACGGCGAATCCGAACATGATTCCTTGATCACCCGCTCCCATAAGGTCGTAGATATCGGTCGACCCGGAGCGAGCCTCCTCGGCCCGCTCCACACCCGCGGCTATATCAGGGCTCTGCTGGTGAACCAGCACGATGACCTCGATCGAATCGGCCGAAAATTCTGCGTCGCCGACATAGCCAATGTCGGCAATTGCTTCGCGCGCGACCTTTTCGGGCTCGATCGAGGCGGTGGTGTTGAGCTCTCCTGCCACTACGGCTTTGCCGGTGGTGACAAGCGTCTCGCACGCCACGCGCCCTTCGGGATCCTGGGCGAGGACAGCGTCGAGCACGCTATCGGAAACGGCGTCGGCGACCTTGTCGGGATGCCCCTCGGTGACGGACTCCGACGCGAAGAACCATCGGCGCATGAGTGGGCGAGAGCTTACCGCCATCGCTCCTACGGATTGAGACGGCTCTGAATCAGGTCCCAGAGCCGGGCCGCCACTTCCTGTTTGGAAAGGAGTGGCCATTCCTCCACGTCGCCATCGGCGGAGATGATCGAAACCCGGTTGGTATCGACTCCAAATCCGGCTCCGGGCTCATCCACGTCATTGGCCACCGTGAGATCACTCCCCTTGCGCAGCGCTTTGTCGACCGCCCGCGAGATGTTCGAAGTTTCGGCCGAGAAACCGACCACGAAGGGCCGCTTGCTCCGGGAGAGGACCGCGCTGAGGATGTCTGGGGTGGGCTCGAGAGCGATATCTGGTGGTCCCTCGCTCCGGGAAAGCTTTGAACCTCGGGGGTCTCTGGGCCGGAAGTCGGCGACGGCCGCGGCCATGATGGCGATATCGACATCGAGCTTGTCGACTGCCTCCGCCATCTCTTGGGCCGACTCCACCCGTATAAGATCAACGGCGGGATGCGACCTCCGGTCAGCGGCGGTAACCAAATGCACGCGAGCTCCCCGGCGAGCAGCCTCGTCGGCGATGGCGTGGCCCATCTTGCCTGAGGAGCGGTTGCCGAGGAATCGAACCGGATCGATCGCCTCGCGGGTTCCGCCTGCCGTGACCAGGACTGTCAAACCGCTCAAAGGCCCCGCGAGCAGGTCGATCAACGCCTCGACGATCGCCTCCGGCTCGGCCATGCGACCGATGCCTTCATCGCCTCCGGCCAGCGCCCCCGTCTCGGGTCCCACCACCGACCGACCGTCCTGACGGAGAAGGGCGAGGTTCCGCTGGGTAGCGGGGTTCTCCCACATCTCGGTATGCATCGCCGGAGCGAGGAGTACGGGGGCGGTCGAGGCCAGCAGGGTGGCGCTCGCCGCCTCCTCCGAGATCCCAAGGGCGAGGCGGGCCAGAGTGGCGGCAGTGGCGGGGGCAACGATGATGGCCTCCGCCCACCGGCCCAACTCGGTGTGGGGACTTACCTGACCGGAGGAGAACAGGGATCGCACCACGGGCTGGCCAGTGATGGCGGCAAAGGTGGTGGGACCAATGAAGTTGGTGGCTTCCTCGGTGATGACAACCCTCACCTCGGCTTCACCTTCTACCAGCAGCCGGGCCAGGTAGGCCGACTTGTAAGCCGCCACGCCGCCAGTGACGACCAAAGCGATGCGCCGACCCGAAAGAGCCGACATCAGTTGGTTACTCCTCGACGTGCTCTGCCTGAACCATGCCTCCGGCGATTTCCTCCATCGCGATGGTTAGGGGCTTGCGGGAGAGGCTGTTCACTTGCGGGGGGATGTTTTTCCCCTCGTTGGAGCCGAGCCCGCTGTAGTAGGCGTTGATTTGGCGAGCCCTCCGGGCGGCAACGACCACGGTTGCGAATCGGTTGCCGATGTTGTCGATGACATCCTCGATCTTCATAGGACCTGTCTGGTTGGAGATTGCTCATTCTACCGCCGACATCAGTTGGTCTACTTCCGCGATGCATCGCTCGAGATCGTCGTTGGTGATCACAAAATCAAACACACCTTTAGCCTCGGCGATCTCGCGTCGGGCGATCAGCAACCGCCGTTCGATTTCATCCTCCGATGTGTCGGCGCGCAGCCGTAGGCGGGCTTCCAGATCCTCGATGCTTGGCGGGACCACGAAGAACATGACTGCTTCGGGGTAGGACTCCCTTATCTTTCGAGCGCCCTGCACTTCGATCTCGAGGAGGACATCCGTTCCCAGCCCGAGGTTCTCCAGCACCGGGCTTCGCAACGTTCCGTATCGACGATCGTTGTACTCGGCCCACTCCAGAAGCTCTCCCGCTTCGATCAGCTTCTCGAATTCATGCGGAGCGATGAACCAGTAGTGGACACCGTGTTCCTCGCCTGGGCGAGGATCGCGGGTGGTAGCCGAGACTGAGAAGTAGAACTGGCGGCGCTGGCGCAGTCCCTTGACGACCGAAGACTTCCCCGCTCCCGAAGGACCGGAGATGACAAAAAGCCGTCCCCGGTGTGGTTCAGCCAACCTCAGCCGAGGGCGGCGAGAAGGGCTTTCCGCTGCCGATCGCCCAGACCCCGAATCCGGCGGTTGGGGGCAATCTCCAACGATTCGAGCAGACGCTTGGCTCCGATTTTTCCCATTCCCGGCAATGACTCGAGCAGCGACTCAACTTTTAGCCCGGCGACGTAGTCCTCCGATTGCGCCCGATCGAAGACCTCGCCGATAGTTAAGGACCCGGTCTTGAGGAGTTCCTTGATCTCGGCTCTGATCCGTCGCGCCTCGCCGGCCTTGGCCAGAGCCGCAGTCCTTTGCTCGGGAGTGATCTGAGGGGGCTGGGGAGGGGTCACGGCTTCGATGCTAACCCCGGCTGACGGCCGTTACCTGCCTCACCCGGAGTCGGGAGGATGCCCAAATCGCCACCGTCAGGGCAAGGGCGAGGGCGAGATTCGAGAGCCAGTGGAACCCGAAACTCTCTTTCACGAAACCGGAGGCAAAGGCGGCACTGCCTCCCAGTATTGACAAAACCGCATCGGCCAAGCCCTGACTCGCCACTCGATACTCGTCACCGCTGGCTGCCACCAGCAGGCTCGAACCACCAATCAGCCCAAAGCTCCAACCAAGGCCGAGGAGAAAGAGGCCGGCGAAGATCAGAGCCGGTTGGTATCCGGCTATCACCGCCGCCACCACCCCGGTGCCGAGGATGGCTGCTCCGAGCCGGATCGATCGCAACGGCCCGTAGCGATCGACGATCCTCCCCACCACCGGCGAGAGGCCGAACATGCCGAGGACGTGGAGGGCAATCACTGCCCCCGATAGCTCGGCCTGCCCATGGTCGCGCATGTGCAAGGGAGTCATCGTCATCACCGCCACCATCGCCGCCTGGCTGAGGGCGATGGACCCGATTCCGAGCAAAGCCAGGGGGCGAGTCCTGATCGCCCTCCAGGTGGTCCCGATCGTCGGCCGCGGGGTCGTATCCGTCTTTTGCCCCGGCGCCGCCATCAGCGGGTCGGGTCGGAGCCAGATGGCCACCACCACCGCGGCCAATACGAGCAGCAGTACGGACACGAGAAGTGGGGCGGTCCAGGTGCGGAACCCCTGCTCCAGACCCCATGCGTTCTCCCAGGCCCCGAGGCTGGGACCCACCACTCCGCCCAGAGCCCCGACCCAGACCACCAGCGAGATCACCCGACCCCGCTCCTCGGGGGTTGCCAGGTCGGCCGCCGCAAAACGGCTCTGGAGCGCTGCGGTTTGACCGGTTCCCACTAGCACCAAAGCCAACAAAAAAGGAATGAACGCCCCGCTCTGGCTGAGGACGAAGCCGACCACCGCCCCCGCCGCCCCGATCAGATAACCCGCCCACAAGGCTGGACGGCGTCCCTTGGCCAGTGCCCTCCTCGCCAGGGGAGCCGCCATCGCCGCCGTTCCCAACGTCAGTGCCGCGTTCGGAAGTCCGGCCCAACGATCGGTACCGGTGAGGTCGGCGGCGAGGAGTCCCAGAACCGACACCATCGTTACGTACCCGGCCGAGAAGAGCGCCTGGCTCGTCATCAGTGTGACGAGAACCCGCCGGGGGACGCTCATGGGAGCTGCCAATTCTTCTCGATCTCGGCCAAAGCCACCCGCGCCAGTCTGATTCCGCCTGCGGTCGTGAGATGGATGCCATCGTTCAGGCGCATATCGACTAGGTCGCCTTCGTCGTTGGTCAGGTACTCCGAGAAGCCGCCATCCGGCCCGGTGAAGACTTCCCAGCTGTTGATGTAGCTCACCCCGGGGTGAGCGGCGGCCTCGGACTCGTAGATCTCATTCATCGTCGCCACCTTCTCACGAAACGAATCCGAGCGCACGATCGGCATCCCCACCCAGTAGACATCTCGGTTGTCGGCCACGAGCTCGGCCATCAA
>DATFFB010000046.1:0-2622 GCA_035250485.1 Acidimicrobiia bacterium | reverse complement strand
TCTTTGCCCTCCGGTCCCGGACCCCGGAGGACGCATCCTGCATTGCGACGCCCTGTTCCGGCGAGGCAGGCGCCCCCCGGACGGACGGGCTGCGTTAGTTAGGCAGCCAGTGCGAAGTTGTCTTCGGCACTTGTGTTTGTTCCGGCTCTTTAACGAGGATCCGGAGACCTCGGCTCGCTTCCAACGCCTCAACACCCAAGGTCGAAACCATTTCACCCCCGTGGGTTTTCACATTCTACCGGCTAGGAGCGACGACCTCGCAGCGACCGCTCCATTTCCCGGTCAAGGTCGCGTTGTTTGATGGTTTCGCGCTTGTCTATCGTCCTCTTCCCCCGGCCCAGCCCGAGCTCGACTTTTGCCTTTCCCTTCCTCAGATAGAGGCGCAGCGGGATGAGGGTGAGTCCCTTCTCGGCCAGATCTGAGGCAATGCGATCGATCTGGCGCCGCTGCAATAACAGCTTCCGGCTCCGCTCGGGCTCGTGACCTCCATCCCGAGAGAAGGCATACGGTCCGATATACGAACCGATCAGAAACATCTCGCCGTCCCGCACATGGGCGAAGCTGTCCTTCAGCTGTACGTGGCCCTCGCGGATGCTCTTGATTTCAGATCCCTGCAGCACGATTCCCGCCTCGTACGTATCGATGATTTGATAATCGTGCCGCGCTCGCCGGTTGGAGGCGATGACGTTGATGCCGTCGACGTCGGGGACCTTCTTGGCCACAGTCAGCGGAGGTAGTCGAGG
The DNA here is from genome assembly GCA_035250485.1 of Acidimicrobiia bacterium. Taxonomy (GTDB): domain Bacteria; phylum Actinomycetota; class Acidimicrobiia; order Spongiisociales; family ZC4RG35; genus JACCTH01. Next base: position 1,879 of record DATFFB010000046.1, on the reverse strand, counting down.
GGGTTCACAGGAACGCCATTTTTCCTCACCTCGAAATGAAGGTGGGGGCCGGTACAGCTCCCGGAGCAGCCCACATATCCCACGACCTCGCCCCGGTCAACTGTTTCTCCCACCGAGACCGCCCTCTCCGATTGATGGGCATAGAGGGTGGCAATTCCGCCGCCATGGTCGATTACCACCGCTCTCCCGTAGCCGCCGTAGGTTTGAGACAGAATCACCGTTCCGGTGGCGGCAGCCACGATTGGCGTTCCCGAAGGTGCGCTCAGGTCGATGCCGGTATGGAGCTTCCTCACTCCCAGGATCGGATGGACGCGGTAACCGAAGGGCGAGCCCACCCGAGCGTTGAGAGGCCACGAGAGGCCGGTTGGGGCCACACCCTCTTTGCTGGCCAGCCGCTCGATCTCTCTTTGCAGGGCCGCGGCGTCGGCCTCCAGGCCCTCCTTGTGCTGCTCCGCGGCGGCGATCTCATTCCGGATCGAGGCCAACAACTGCTCGGCTGCGGCCGCCTGGGCCTGAGCTCCCGCCAAGAACTCTGCGGCGAGGTCTCTTTGCTCCTCGAGAGCTGCCTTCTGACTACGAAGGCTCGCGAGGTAGGTCTCGGTTTGCGATTTCTTCTCGACAACCTGAACTCGCTGCCGCTCCTCTTCCCGTTGCAGCAATTGGAAAGCATCGAAGACGTCGTCGTCTCTTTCGAAGACGGCCGACGAATAGGCCATGACGGTTGCCGCGCCGGCCGCGTCCCTCTGGCTGAAAAGGCGCATGCCGGGAACGGCCGCCGCGGACATGTACAAGTCGACCGCCGTCCGCTGGAGGCGCTCCTCGGTCTTGCTCAAGTCGACCTCGGTACGAGCGAGAGCCGACTCCAGGGTCATGACTTGACCGCGGAGCGAAACCACCTGGCCTTCGGTCAGCTGGACTTGCCGGATCGACTCATCGACTTCAGCCTGGGCTTGGTTGTAATCAGTTAGGGCCCCCGCCAAGGCCGTTTGCGCGTCCGCTACCTGTTGGCCGACCGCGCTGGCGGTGGTTCGGGCGGCGCGAATGGCGTCGTTGACCTCTGACAACTCGTTCTGAATGCGCCGCAATTCGATCGACGGATCGTCGGCCACCACGGGCATCGGCGCCCAAAGGAGGCAAATGACGACGGCGAGCACGGCTAGCCGTGCGGGCTTCACGTCGGCTCGAGCACCCGCCGGTCGACCATTACCGGTCGACCCCCATCTTCGTCTCGCAGGTATCGGCTGAGACCCAGCACACTGCCCAGCACTCCTGCCGTTGCTCCGAACAAAAGAATGACGATTCCCCATGTGACGAAGAACCGATTGGGGATACCAAAGGAGATGATCTCGATCGAGTCGCCGATGGTCCGCAAATTGCGGAAAGCCACCCAGACTGTCGCGACTGCGAGACCGGCCCCGATGAGGCCTTCGATCATCCCTTCCAGAATGAAAGGAACCCGAATAAACCAATTCGAGGCTCCGACCAGCTTCATGATCGAGACTTCATCCCTGCGGGCGTAGATCGCCATGCGGATGGTATTGGCGATCAGAATCACGGCCGAGGCCCCGAGCACTAGAGCCAGTCCCAGCCCGAGCAGGTTGAGGACCGTCGAAAGCGAGGAGAGCTGCTCGATCTGCTCGCCGAAAGTGGCCACCCGCCGGATGAGCTGGCTTTGGCTGGCTAACCGGAACTGCACATCTTGATAGAGGTCGATATCAGTGAGTTCGATTCTGATCGAGGCGGGGAGGACGCTCGGGTCGATATTGAGCTGCTCGGGGCGGTCGGCGAACATCTCTTGATATTCGGCCCAGGCGGCGGCCTTGTCGAAGTACCGGACGTTGGCGACTTCTTCCCATCCCCCCACTTCATCGAGGAGGGC
>DATFFB010000045.1:0-4239 GCA_035250485.1 Acidimicrobiia bacterium | reverse complement strand
GGGATCGAGGTACCGCCGCGGGCCGATGCCATCCGGGTGCTGATGACCGAACTCAACCGGATCTCGTCTCATCTGGTGGCGATGGCCACCAACGGCATGGACATCGGGGCGCTTTCGATCATGACCTACGGCTTCCGCGAGCGGGAGCAGGTGCTGGCCTTCTTCGAGAAAGTCACCGGGCTGAGGATGAACCACAACTACATCCGCCCGGGTGGGGTGGCCGCCGATCTTCCACCCGGCTGGCGGGCCGACGTCAAGGCCATCGCCGAGAACATGAGAGCCCGGATCGCGGACTACGACGACATGCTCAAGGAGAACCCCATCTGGACCGGCCGGACCCGCGGGATCGGAGTCATCACCGCCGAGCAATGTCTGGCCTACAGCGTCACCGGCCCCACTCTGCGCTCGACCGGCATCGACTGGGATCTGCGCAAGGTGTTCCCCTACTCGGGAATCGAACAGTACGAGTTTGACGTGCCGGTGGGTGAGCAGGGCGATGTCTATGACCGCTATCGGATGCGGATCGAGGAGATTCTGCAGTCGGCCCGAATCGTTGAACAAGTGGCCGAAGCGATGCCGAAAGGTGATTACCGATCAGACGATCGCAAGGTCACCCCGCCCCCGCGGGCGCGCATCGACGAGTCGATGGAGGCCCTGATCCATCATTTCAAGATCTTTACCGAAGGCTTTCGGGTGCCGGCGGGAGAGACCTATGCGGCAGTGGAGGGGCCTCGGGGCGAGCTTGGCTGCTACATCGTCTCGAACGGTGAGGGAATCCCCTATCGGGTTCATGTCAGAGCCCCTTCGTTTTACAACCTGCAGGCGCTGCCGATCATGATGGCCGACTCGCTGGTGGCCGACACCATCGCCACCATCGCCTCCCTCGACCCGGTGATGGGAGACGTCGACCGCTGATGACCCGTCCCGACCTACAGGCTTGGCTCGATGGTTATGTCGCTGCCTGGAACTCGTATGACCGGGCCTCGATCGAGGCGCTCTTTGCCGAGGACGCCGAGTATCGGTATCACCCCTACGACGAACCGCTCGTGGGTGCGAGCGCAATCGCCGATAGCTGGCTCGGTGACCAGGATGAGCCGGGGAGCTGGTCGGCGTCCTATCGACCCCATCTGGTCGAGGGCAACAAGGCGACTGCCACCGGCACCACCACCTACGAGGACGGACGCACCTTCTGGAACATGTGGGAATTGGAGTTCGCCCCCGATGGTCGCTGTCAGCGATTCGTCGAGTGGTTTATGCGTCAGCCCTAGCCGATTCCCGGCGCCGCTTGAGCCACTCCAACCCGATCGGTATGAACGAAAGAGCAATGATGACGGCGATGATCGGCAGCAGATAGGCGTCGATATCGGGTATTAGGTTGCCGAGCCAGTAGCCGAGCAACGTGACTCCCACCGCCCAAAGAAACCCGCCGATCAGGTTGTAGCTGACAAACGTGCGGTACTGCATTCGGCCGACTCCGGCCAGGATGGGGGCGAAGGTACGGACGATGGGGACGAAGCGGGCGAGGACGATTGTCTTCGGGCCGTGCTTTTCAAAAAAGGCCCGGGCTCGCTCAACATATTCCTGCTTGAAAAGCTTCGAGTCGGGACGCTTGAAAAGAGCGGGTCCCACTCGCTGGCCGAAGACGTAGCCCACCTGGTCGCCCGCCACCGCGGCGATGAAGCAGCCGACCAGGATCAGCGGCAGGTTGAGCGTTCCCTGTGCGGCGAAGAGCCCGGCCGTGAAGAGCAACGAGTCGCCGGGGAGGAAGAAGCCGAAGAAGAGTCCCGACTCGGCGAAGACGATGAGAAAGAGTCCGATCGTGCCGAAGGTGACGAGCAGGTCGCGGGGGTCGAGGAACACCAGGGAAGGCTATCGGTCGCTACTTCCTTTTTCCCAACGCCCTTTGCGTGAGGGTTTACGCGGCCTCAGGCCGTGTAAACCCTCACAATTCGAGGTTCACTCCAAGGGGAGACCGCAGGTGATCGGCGCCGGGACGTACTCCCAACCTGTCTTAGTGACGTTGGTTACGCAGTAGCTCACAATCGTCGAGTTCCGCGGGAACGTGGTGGTTAGCGTCACCGTGCCCGCGCTATTGGTGACTCCGGATTGGTTCAGGGTCTTGGTCCGGCCTCTACGGTCCTGATAGGTCCAGGTTCCCGTCACCGTCGCCGCGGGTAACCCGTTGCCGCCCGCGTCGAATACATCAATGGTGATCGAGGCGGTGCGACCGTTGGTCGCCACCAGAATCGGGTAAACGGCGGCCGTCATCACCGGATCGGTTTCCGGTTCGCTAACACTGACACCGGTCGTGACCGAATCGGTCGTGGTCCCGTCGTCGGCTACCAAGGTGACTATGTAGTTGCCACCGACGTCAAAGGTGTGAGTTGGGCTTGCCGCTGTTGAGCCGCTGGCGTCGCCAAAGTCCCACTGGAAAGTCAAGACGTCGTCGTCAGGGTCGAACGAGGTATTGGTGAAGCTGCATGTGAGGTCTACACAGGATGTGGTAAAGCCGGCGACTGGCGCCTGATTCTCAGGGGGTGGTGGCGGTGGTGGTGGATCACCGGCGTTACAGGTGCCTGTACCACCGAAGGCCGCCGAGTTGAGAAAGAGGAGCGGCTCGGGGCTGGCGTCGGGATCACCGCCAAACCCGCATTGGGAGGACTGGGCGGCCGCGGCCGCGATCACCGCTGCCCGAATCGCCATTACGTCGGCCCGACCGCTGGTCGGGTGCCCGGTCTCGGCGATGTAGCGGGCGACCGCGCCAGCGACATGAGGTGAGGCCATGCTGGTCCCGCTGTACGTGCCCAGGTAGCCGTCGTTGAGGAAGGTGGAGTAGATGCAAACTCCGGGAGCGGCAATCTCGACCGAGGGGCCGAAGTTAGAGAAGTCAGCCAGGGTGTCGTCAACATCGGAGCGGCAGGTGGGCGAGCCGAGGCCGCCAGGGGCTCCGTCGAAATCCGCCAGGGCGGAAACAGTGATCACGTCGGGATGGGAGGCGGGACTGAATTGGGAAGCATCGATGTTGCTGTTGCCGGCGGCCACCACGTAGGTCACGCCGGCATTGGTGGAGTTGGTTATGGCAGAGTCGAGGGCGGCCGAGGTCCCAACGAAGCCGAGACTCATGTTGGCCACCTCGATGTCAGCGGCTTGGCTGGTAACGAAGTCGATGCCGGCGAGAATCGAGCCGAGAAATCCACTGCCATCGGCTCCGATCACCTTCACCGACCACAGGACGGCGCCGGGAGCGGTGCCGATCGAGCCGATGTCGTTGTCAAGAGCAGCGGCGATCCCGGCGACGTGGGTGCCATGGCCGTTCTCATCCTGGAAGTTGCCCGCGCCTGAACAGCCGCCGAATGTCGGATAGAAGATGGCCTGAGTGCAGTCAGTGACGAACCGAACGTTGAGATCGAGGTGTGACCGGGCCTGTCCGGTCGAGGTGGTGCCGAGGAAGATCCCGGTGTCGAGAACGGCGATGTCGACGTTCATCGGCGAGACGGGCGGATTGAGATCGGCATCGACACGATCGATCCCGGTCGGTACCACCTCGGTGCTCTGCGTAATGGCCACCTCGATATCGGGCTCGATCCAGGCCACCAGCGGATGGTTCTGGAGCCCGTTCAGCGCTGCCACCGGCACGGTCATAGAGAGGCCTTGCAAGGCGTGTTGGTAGACGAAGCTCACCTCGCCCTCGAAGGCCTCGGCCAAGCCTTGGGCCGCCGCTTCCGCCGGCCCGGCATCGGGATTGAGAACCACGATTACCCGCTCGGTTGCCGGCGCGGCATCGACTGCCGCGAGAGGCCCGAACACGATGCTTACCACCGCGATGAGAACTCCCACATGGCGGCGCGACATCTTCCCTCCAGATCGAAACTCGGCGAGAAGCTACTCCGAAGGACTGCCCCCAACAAGGGAGTCTCAGCACCTATTTCGACCTGGGATACGATTGGCCAAATGCACCCACTCTTGATCTTTCGCCTCGTCCTCATTGGCTTGGTGACGACCGCTTGCTCGAGCGCGGTAGGCGAACCATCGGTAACGGCTGCACAATCGGTCGCGTCCACTATCGCCACCGCGACAACGGAGGCGGCAACCACGACTGAGGCGCCCACGACGTCGACAACGGCCGCAGCCGATGCAGCACCTCCCGAGATGGAGGGTGTGTGGCGGACCGACCTCGGCAACAACGATCGGGTCCAGCTCAACCTCCGGGGAAATGACTACATCATCACCAGAGGACCC
>DATFFB010000044.1:0-4493 GCA_035250485.1 Acidimicrobiia bacterium | reverse complement strand
GATCCGATGACGATGCTGAAGACTTACGGAGTGGACGGGGTTCGGTACTGGGCGGCGCAAGGAAGGCCCGGAGTCGACATGGTCTTCGACGAGGGCCAGCTCAAAATCGGCCGACGTCTCGCCACCAAACTGTTGAACGCCTCCAAGTTCGCCCTCACGCTCAGTGAGGGAGCGAAAGGCCAGCCCACTGTTCTGCTCGATCGAGCGTTGCTAGTCGGCCTGGCGGACCTGGTGGAGGAGGCGACATCGTCATTCGACCGCTTCGACTACGCCCGGGCGATCGAGCGAACCGAAGCCTTTTTCTGGCCCTTCTGCGACGATTACCTCGAGCTTGTCAAGGGGCGGGCTTATGGCGTCGAGGGCGAAGGCACGGAGTCGGCACGGGCCACCTTGGCCATCGCCATCAAAACCATGGTCCAGCTCTTCGCCCCCTTCCTCCCCTACGTCACGGAGGAAGTGTGGTCGTGGTTCGAAGAGGGGAGCGTGCATCGCTCCACTTGGCCGTCTGCCACCGAGATCCGTAGCTGGACGAGTGAGACCGACAACGTAGGTCTGCTCTTGACGGCGGGTTATGTGCTCTCGGCGATTCGTAAGGTCAAAACCGCCGCCCAGGTCTCGATGAAGGCGGAAGTTGGCGCCGTCCATATCGTCGGTCCGGATGCGGTCCGCGCCGGCCTGGAGGCCGTCGAGGGCGACTTGCGAAACGCCGGTGTGATCAGCGGCCTCATCACCTTTGGCCCCGGCGACGAGCTAAGAGTCGAGGCCGTCCTCGGAACCGCAGCTAGTCCTTAGGTGGCGGCCTCTCCTCGGGCGGCCTCGAGCTTGGCAGTGCTGAGCCGGCCCAGTGCATAGATCGAAAGGCCGGCTTGTACCACGCCGGCCACGAGGAAAGGCGACCGCAAACCGGTGGGACGATCGGTGATAGTTGTCACCAAGTCGGCCAAGAGACCTCCGAGAAATGCCCCGATCGGCATCATCCCCCAGCCGAAAAAGCGGTAGACGCTGTTGACTCGGCCCAGCAAACGGTCGGGAATGATGGTTTGCCGGAGGGAGACGGTCACCACGTTCCACATCACGGCTCCCAACGACGTGATGGCGAACATGATCCAGACCAGTACCGCCGAGGACGTGAGTCCGATACCGATAGAGGTCAAGGCGCCCGTGATCAAAGTGAACTGGAGGGTCGCTCCCGAACCGAGCCGGTTGGAGAAGCGGGACGCCACCAAGCTCCCGACGACACCGCCGGCGGCACCAGCGGTCAGCAGGAGCCCGAACTCGGACGCTCCCAGCTCGAGAATTTCCTGTCCAAACAGAACGAACACGGCCAGGGTGGCGCTGCCCAAGGCATTGAGGATTCCGAGTATCACCGCCAGACGACGCAGCAGCGGGTATCGCCACAGCCAGCGGAAGCCCTCCTTGAGGTCGGTCCCAAAGCCGGATCGAGTTGCGCCGATTTCTCCGGCCCGGAAGGTTCCCTTCAGCAAAAAGAGGATGGCGGCCGACACGGCGAACGTCGTGGCATCGACGACAAAGGGCAGTGCAAAGGCGACGGCGAGGAGAACGCCCGCCAGCGGCGGTCCCACGAACGAGTTCATGACCATCTCCGCACCCCATAGCCGACCATTGGCCCTTTCCAGCTGGCTCTTATCGACCACCGATGGCATCAACGTCTGGCCGGCGTTGTCCCGCAAGACTTCCGCCATCCCCAAGAGCAGGGCCGAGACGTAAATGGTGGTGAGGAGCAGGGTGGGATTGGCAATGGCGGGGAGCGCTCCACCTTCCAGTAGTTCAGGACCGGGCAGGAGGTCCTGATGGGCAAGCACGATCAGTGCCACCCCGAAGGTGATTGCTGCTCGTAAGGCATCCATCGTGACCACGAGGCTTTTCCGATCGACGCGATCGGTGATCACGCCGGCGGGAAGCGTGAATACGAGCCACGGAATTCTCGTGGCAACCCCGACCAGGGCAATGTGGAACGGATTGCGTGTTACCGCGGAGGCCAACCATGGATAGGCCACGAGGGCGACCCCATCACCGAAGTTGGAGATGACGCTCGCCGTCCAGAGCTTCCAGTAGTTGGAGCCCAGAGTGCGCGCAGCCGAAGTGGAGGTAGTCACAGCGTTGGCAATAATGCCAGATGGCAACGATCCGGCCTGCGGCTCTCGCCGACGCCGAGAGGATCGGTGAAATCCACATTCGTTCCTGGAAAAAGGCTTACCAGGGAATCCTTCCCGCCGATTTTCTGGCTTCGCTCTCGGTAGAGGCCCGGGCGGATCGATGGCGCCGCGACTTGGCGGCTCTGAGCGACCACGATCTCGCTCTTGTGGTCGAAAATGGCTCCTCGGTTTATGGGTTCGCCCGCTTGGGGCCCAGCGCCGACGGCAACCACGCGGAGATCCAGGCGATCTACCTCGATCCCGATCACTGGCGAAAGGGCTGGGGCCGGTTGTTGATGGTTGCGGCCGAAGCCTCGTTGGCCGGCCTCGGCTGGATGGATGCGATCCTCTGGGTATTGGAGAAGAACGAGGCAGCGAGGCGTTTTTACGAGGCATTGGGCTGGGAAGCGGAGCCACGCCGAGCTTTGCTCAACATCGGCGGTGCCGACGTGCAAGAGCTGCGCTATCGCAAAGTCCTTTGATGCAGAAAGTCAGGGTTTGGGAACCATCGGAGGCAGTTGTGGCAGGAGAATGGCAACGGCGCCTGGCCGACGCGGACGCCGAGATCGTTGCGGTTCTGGAACCCGATGAGGACGAGGCGCTTGCGGCTCTCGTCCTCCAACTCGGTGATGCCAGCCTGATTTCCGCCTACTCCCCGGTGACCGACGCCCTCAAGGTGGTAGTCGACGGATTGGTGGTCGACTCGTTCGACCGCGACGACGTGGTCGAACTCCGCCCACCATTTGCGTTCCGGGTCAGCTCGGCGTTGCCGGTAATCGCAGCCCTCGACCCAGGCCAGCGCATTGACCTTCTCGAGGCCCTGGCGGCTTCGATCCAACCGGTGGTCTTTCGGCCCTAACGATCGGTGCGGCGACGATGCTTGATCGCCCAAACGGCGGCGACGGTGGCGGCTCCGGCGGCAACAGCGGCGCCCGAGACCACCGGGCTCGGCCGGGGAATTCTCAGGGCCACGGGCTTTTCGAATTCGAGGATCTCCCACTCGCGTTCGTGAGCAACCGCTCGTAACTCCTTGTCGGGATTGACGGCGACCGGGTGACCCACCGCCTCCAACATCGGGAGATCGGTGACTGAATCCGAATAGGCAAATGAATCGGGCAGGGAGATGTCTTCCCGCATCGCCATTTCGCGCATCGCTTCGGCCTTGCCTGGGCCGTAAGCGTGAAACTCGATGTTGCCGGTGAACCGGCCGCCCTCATCGATTTCCGGACGGGTGGCGATCACGTTGTCAAGACCCAGGTGATGACACAACGGCTCGACGATCTCGATCGGAGAGGAAGAGATCACCACCACCTGGCGATCGGCCTTCTGATGCTGTTCGATGATCGAAAGGGCCTCGGCGAAGACCAGGGGCTCCACCACCTCGGCGACTGTCTCGGCCACCAATCGTTCTATCTCGGCTTTGTCCCACCCCTTGGTGAGCTGGCTGAGCTCTGTTCGCATTCTTTCCAATTGCGAGTGGTCAGCACCGAACATTTGGTAATAGGTCTGGGCGATTCCTGCCTTGAGCAAGGCGCGGCGGTTGAGCAGACCGGCACGGAAGAGCGGGCGCGAGAACGCCAAGGTCGACGATCGGGCGATGATCGTCTTGTCGAGATCGAAGAAAGCAGCTGACCCTGCCATACCTGGAATTTTACGGAAACCCTCATTAATGACACCTCGGAGGTCGCTTGACAAGAGGTAGTTCGAACGCTTTTTGCTCCATACCTTCGGATCGTGGCGCGCATCCTCGGGGTAAGGACGGAGATCGATTCGGTGCTCTCGGTGCTGGCGCCACTTGGGCTGGCAGCAGCGGCCGACGAACCGTCGCTTCTCATCGATCTCGATCCAAGGGGTCCTGCATATCCCAGCCGGAGATCACTCGCTGACCTGGTGTCAGACGGCCCGACCCGTGCGGAGTTGACGCCGGGATCGAAAGGCATGGCCGTCCTTCGGAACGGCGGCGTTGCATGGAGGGAGGCGGTCGAGTCCGTTCAGCGCCTTGCCACCTCGTGGTCGTCAATCACCCTCAGGGTTGGCCTTGACGACACCGGACTTCCCTGGCCGGTCATACCCGTGGTTCCGCTGCTTCCCGGGTTTCTCACCATCGATGACGGACGCCCGGCGGTCTGGCAGGCGAGCGAGCGCGGCCAGGTCGCACCCGGGGCTGGTCCCGTGTTACCGCCCCTCGGCCGCAGGGTCATGCACCAGTTCCTGGAAACGCGCTCGATTCCGCGTGGCCGTTGGGTCCGGGGGTGGCGTCAAGTTTGGGAGCTGCCGTGGCCCTGATGGATCACAGCCTGGCGGCGAGGCTGACCGGAGCACTCATCGATTCAGACG
>DATFFB010000043.1:0-9871 GCA_035250485.1 Acidimicrobiia bacterium | reverse complement strand
CCCTCCCAGAGGCCGGCGAGGACAAGCAGGACCATGACCAAGCCAAGGAGCGACCGCAACCACCGGAAAGAAGTCGAGATCGGAGGTGCGGCCGCGACCATCAGCGGCCCAAGACGATACATGCGCGTCTTAACGCACCTCCGCCCTATTCGCTCTAGCGGTAGAACTCCTTACCGTTGAACCGCCCCTGCCTGATGGTGCAGTCATCCGGAGAGTCGAGAAGGGTGAAAGTCAGAATTTCCCCTTCGATCATCCAGCGATAGATCCCCGAGCCCGGACACGACAACTGGTCAATTGCATTTGAGAACTCGATCGTGTCTCCATCGACTGATATATGGCCCCCGGCGCCGTGGGCCCAGCTGTAGTTGTTTCCGCGGAAGGTGACGCGCAGAGTCTCGCCTTGTCCACTGTCGACCTTCCAGAGCCCCTCCAGCTCCGGAGGTGCCGCGTCCGGCGCCAAGGTGGTTGAGGTAACGACCGGGGTTTTGGTCACCGCGGTTTCCGATGTCGCAGCTGTCGTCGCCGGCGCAGACCCAGTCGTGGTCGGAGTGTCCCCAGTGGGGGCGGGTCGGGCGCAGGCGATCGCACCAACCAGGAGCACGCCGGCGGCAAGCCCTCGCCACGCGCCCTCTATCAAGCTGTTCGGTGCTTTAAGCGCGTCAGCATCGGAGTATGTAACCGGCACGTCGACGTTTCTCAGACAAGGTTCCTTTCCAATGCTGCCGCTCATAAATGAGGACTCCTGCCATTTGCCCGCATCAGAGAAGGCCCGACACTAACTGGCCAAATTTGGTCGCTGAAGGACGGTTTTAGCCAAATTTGGTCGGTGGCGCCCGGTACTCGTTCGTCAGTGACCAGATTTGCGGAGAAGCGATCGTGGGTGACCGAATTTGAGGGGTGGGGTCTGAGGCATCCCGTGCCGGCCCGGCAGTGGGTAAGAGTCCCTTCCAGGCGGCGGAGGAAGAGGCGGGCTGGTATTTTCGATAGCCCATCACAGCAAGGAGGCCACGGTCGTGAAGATCGCTTTGACGGTCAATGGTCGCAAGGTCGGTGGGGAGTTGGAGCCCCGCACTCTGCTCGTTCACTACATACGTGAGAATCTCAACCTCACCGGCACCCACATCGGATGCGAGACGAGCTATTGCGGTGCCTGCACCGTGATCATGGATGGCCGGCCCGTCAAGTCCTGCACCGTGCTGGCGGTGGCTGCCGACGGTGCCGAGATCATGACCATCGAGGGCCTGGCCCAAGACGGTCAGCTCCACCCCGTGCAGGAAGGTTTCTGGGAGCGACACGGCCTCCAGTGCGGCTACTGCACGCCGGGCATGATCATGGCGGCGGTCGGACTGCTCGAGCAGAACAACAACCCGAGCGAGGACGAGATCCGCCACGGCATCGAAGGAAATCTCTGTCGGTGCACCGGCTATCACAACATCGTCAAAGCCATTGAGTACGCCGGGGCCAAGATGCGGGGCGAACAGCCGGCACCGGCGGAATGGGAGGTGACGGCATGAGCACCACGAGTGTCCTGGGAGGGGCGATTCGCCGCCGCGAGGACCCCGCTTTGATAAGGGGGCGGGGCCGTTACGTCGACGACATCAAGCTTGCCAACACGGCTCACATCGCCTTCGTGAGAAGCCCGTTCGCCCATGCCAAGATCAATTCAATTGACACCGCCGAGGCCGAGAAGATGCCGGGCGTGGAGGCGGTCTACACCATCGAGGACGTTCGTCACCTCGGACCCCTGTTAGCGCAGGTGGCGGTGGGGAAGCTCAGGCCGCTGTTGGCGGATGGGATTGTCAACCACGTTGGCGAGGCGGTGGCGATGGTGGTCGCCGACGACCGTTATCAGGCACAGGACGCCGCTGACGCAGTGGTCGTCGATTATGACCCCTTGCGGGCGATCGTCGATCTGAAAGAAGCCGCCGCCGACAAATCCAAGGTACACGACGACCTCGACTCCAACGTCCTGATCACCTGGGAGGGAGGACCTTGGGGCAACGAGGAGGGAATCGCCGCCACCCGCGAGACGATCGCCGATGCCAAAAAGCGAGATGGCGTGGTTGTAGTCAGCCAGGAGATGATCAACCAGCGGCTAATCCCCACGGCCATCGAGCCGAGGGCGGTAGCGGCCGATTGGAACGAGGGCTACGGCCGCTTCACGGTCTATTCCTCGACCCAGATCCCCCACGCCTTGGCCGGCGCCATTGCCAAGACCTTCGGTCTCGCCACCAACTCCGTTGACGTCACCGCGCCCGAGGTGGGCGGAGGTTTCGGCGCCAAGCTCAATATTTACGCCGATGAGATCCTGACGGCCTTTGCCTCGATGCAACTCAACCGGCCGGTGAAATACACCGAGTCCCGGCGGGAATCCCCCAACAACACCATCCAGGGCCGGGGCTGGGTGGCCACCGCCACCATCACCGGCACCAAAGACGGAGAGATTCTCGGTTTCGAACTCGACGGGCTGGCCGATATGGGCGCGTACACCATGAACTTCACGGTCGCCATTCCCTTCCTGGGGACGTTTGTCGGCGCCGGTCAGTACAAGTTCCCCACCCACTGGAAGATCGCCTGCGTTACCACCCACACGATGACCACGGATGCCTATCGCGGTGCCGGCCGACCCGAGGCGATGTACTACCTGGAGCGAATCGTCGACGCCTATGCCCGCGAAATCGGGATGGATCCGGCCGAAGTGCGGATCAAGAACTTCATACCGGCCGACTCGTTCCCCAACGCCACCTCGCCGATCGGGTTCACCCACGACACCGGCGAGTATCAGAAGAACCTGGAGGCGCTGGTGGCGACGGAAGAGTACGCCGAGATGAAGAAAGAGCGGGACCAGGCCCGCAGCCAGGGACGCCATGTCGGCCTTGGCCTTTCCAGCTACGTGGAGGTGTGTGGCTTCGGGCCCTCTGCTCTGGCCGGTCTTGGCTTCTCGTGGGCCACCTACGGCCTGCCCGCCGCTTTTTCCGGGTCAGGTCTGGTGCGGATCAACCCCGACGCCAGTGCCACCGTCATCATCGGCACCGGGCCTTCCGGTCAGGGACACCAGACCGCTTGGGCCCAGTTGGTGTCAGACCAGCTCGGCCTCGACTACGACAAAGTCCGCGTCAGCCACGGTATGACCACCGAATCACCGATGGGGATCGGCACGTTCGGTTCGCGGTCAGCCGCGGTGGACGGCTCGGCTGCCTACGAGGCGGCGTTGAAGGTCAAGGCCAAGGCGGCACAAATCGCCGCCCACATTCTGGAAGCATCGGCCGACGACATCGAGTTCGGCGGAGGGGCCGCACACGTGGCGGGATCTCCGGACAAGTCGGTGACCTGGGAGGAGATCGTCACCCGCGCCTATCAGCCACACCAACTGCCCGAAGGCATGGAGGGAGGACTGGAAGCAGCATCGGTGTTCAGCCCCAGCAACGCCACGTGGCCCTTTGGGGCCCACGCCGCTCTAGTGGAAGTCGATCCCGAGACCGGTGACACCAAGCTCCTCCGGTACGTGACGATGGACGACTGTGGCAACGTCATCAATCCGATGATCGTCAATGGCCAACTCCACGGCGGATTGGTGCAGGGAATTGCCCAGGCGATGATGGAGGACGCAATCTATGACTCCGAAGGCAACCTCTTGACTGGCTCCCTGGTCGACTATCCGCTTCCTACCGCCACAGATGTCCCCCTCTTTGAGCTACATCGGACGGTGACTCCTTCCAACGTCAACCCGTTGGGAGTGAAAGGTGTCGGGGAGGCGGGCACGATTGGGTCGGCGCAGACGATCGTCAATGCCGCGGTCGACGCTCTCTACGACCTGGGAGTGCGCCACATCGACATGCCGTTGCGCTCCCGTCGGGTCTGGCAAGCCATCCAGCAAGCAGGCAACGGGGTAAGGAGCTAACCGTGTTCCCAAGAGCATTCGAATATGTGGCCCCCGGTTCGATCGAAGAGGCGATCTCGGCCCTAAAGGGATCCGAGTTCGCCAAAGTGATGTCGGGGGGAATGAGTCTCTTGCCCTTGATGAAGCTGAGGCTCGTTTCGCCCGAGCTGGTGGTGGACATCGGCCGTATCTCTGGTCTTGATTCCATCGACGATCGGGGCGACCTGGTGTCGATCGGAGCGCTGGTGCGTCACTACCAGACGGCGGAAGCTCAGAATGTGCCTCGGGCTCTGTCCCAAGCGGCCTCCTATACCGGCGACGTCCAGGTGCGCAACCGGGGAACCACTGTGGGGGCGGTGGTCCACGGCGACCTGGCAGCCGATCAACCGTCGGCCGTGCTCGCGTTGGGTGGAGTGATCGTTGCCCAGGGACCGAACGGGACGAGAGAGATTGCCGCCGATGACTTCTTCGTCGACGCCCTCACAACCGCGGTCGAGCCCGATGAGGTCGTCACCGCCATCAAGGTCCGAAAGGACGGCATGTCGGCTTACGACAAGCTCGGCAGGCGCGGTGGGCGCACCGACTATGCCGTCGCCGGAGCCGCCGCTTGGCTTCAAAAGGACAACGGATCGATCACAAATGCCCGGGTGGCCATGACCGGCGTCGCCGCCAAGCCGACCCTGGCCGCCGCCACGGCAGAGGCTCTCATCGGGACCGACGGCTCGGACCAGGCGATCGAAGAAGCTGCGGCCAAGGCAGCCGACGGAGTGACGATTCTCGAGGACCTGTACGGCTCGGTCGAGTACAAGACTCACCTGGCCAGGGTCTTCGCCAAGCGAGCGATCAAGAGGGCTCTTTCCGGCTAACCGGTCACCTGTTTCTCCCCCCGCAGGGGGGAGAGCCGGCGAAGCCGGGAGGGGGGTGCGGATTCCTAGACTTCGGGAGTGGTCCCCGAGTCCGTCGAAGCGGTTGTTGCCGCGTTCGCCCGCACTGGCTACGTAGCCGATCGTGGCCTGGCCGTCACAACCTTTCTTGGTCTGCGCCTGGGCCGACCTCTATTTCTCGAGGGTGAAGCTGGAGTTGGCAAGACGGAAGTCGCCAAGGTCCTGGCGGCAGTCCTGGAGACCGACCTCATCCGTCTCCAGTGCTACGAGGGCCTCGATGCCAGCCAGGCCCTCTACGAATGGGATTACGCCCGCCAGATGCTGGCGATCCGGCTGATCGAGGCTCGAGGTGAGGGCGGCGAAGCCGATGTATCAGACATCATGAGCCGGGACTATCTTCGACCACGACCTCTTCTGCAGGCGATCGAAGCATCTGCCCTCGGCAAAAGCCCGGTGTTGCTGATCGACGAGCTCGATCGAGCCGATGAGGAATTCGAGGCTTACCTGCTCGAGCTGCTCTCGGATTTTCAGGTAACACTGCCCGAGATCGGCACCATTCGAGCCGAAAAGCCGCCGGTGGTGGTGATCACCTCGAACCGCACCCGCGAAATCCACGACGCTCTCAAGCGACGGTGCCTTTATCACTGGCTCGACTACCCATCGGTGGAGCGGGAAGTGGAGATTCTCCGGGCCCGGATGCCAGGAGTGGATGAGGCGCTTGCTCGACAGCTGGCGATGGCAATGTCGGACCTGCGAGCCCTCGATCTGTTCAAGCCACCGGGCGTGGCGGAGACCTTGGATTGGGCTGCGGCTCTGAAGGTCCTCGCCGCCAGCCGTCTAGATCCGACCACGATCGACGAGAGCCTGGGCACGGTTCTGAAGTATCGGGAGGATATCGAACGGGTCCGCGAGCACGGACTGGAAGCTCTGGTGCACGAATGAGGACCCTCCGCGGACTGATCGTGCTGAGTCTGCTCCTCTCGAGCCTTCCGGCTGCCGGTCAAGAACCGGTCGAGGTAGCGCCGAAACCGGCGTTGTTGCAGGTGCGGGAGAGCGGTGGCCTCAGCCCCCAGACCATCGGCATCGTGTCCGGGGCGGCGGCGGTGAACGGGGCCTCGGTGAGTGTTCTCGACCGCGTGACTCTCCGTCTCTGGTCGCTCCGACGAGGAGAGACCTTCGTCCAGGTGGCACCGACCGGCTTCGGTTATCCGCTCCTGACCGCGGCCATCGACCCCGTCGCCCCGATCGCGAGCGAGGCGGTGAGGATGGTCTTGGCACGAGGAGAGGCGGTTCTCGGCGAGGCGAGTGCTGCGATCAGAGGCGCGGCGGTGGGTGACCTGCTTGATCTCGAGCCTATGACCGGGGGAACAGTCACCCTTCCCGTCGGGGCGATCGTTCCCGATGACGAGATATTCAATTCCGAGCTACTGGTCGGAAAGACGACCGCACTTCAACTCGGCGTCGACCGCCCCTTTGCCATCGTCGCTTATGGATCGGGGCTCGACCGCGTCGAGGCGGCAGTGCGGGGAAGCACCTTTGACCCGGACGTTCGGATCGACGGAATGATCGACGATGAGCTCACCGATCCGGTTCTTTCGATGGCTGCGGTGAAATTCCGATTCGGAGAGTTTGCCATTCGCGCTGCCGGCGGGGACCAGGTGGAGATAGATCCGGCGTGGGTTGAGGCCAACATCGTCGATGTCGACTTGGCACCTCTCGGGCTCTTTCGCTGCCACCGGCTTCTGGTTCCTTATCTGCGGGGAGTGGTCTCCGAGCTCGAACGATCGAGCCTGATCCAGATGCTCGATCCGGCCGACTTCCAACTGGCCGGTGGTTGCTACAACCCTCGCTTCAATCGGGGGGCTGATCCCGGTTATTCGCTCTCACGTCACGCTTGGGGAATAGCCATCGACGTCAACCCGTCGACCAATCAGTACGGCGTTCCGCCGACCCTGCCGCTGGCCGTCGTCGAGGCCTTTCGTCGGTGGGGATTTTCCTGGGGAGGCTCCTGGAGCACTCCGGACGGAATGCATTTCGAATGGCGCCAACTGCCGCTGAGTTATTCGAGCAACTGTGCTGACCTGACCGTGTTGCCGCTTTATGCCGGCGGTCTTTGGTATTTGCGGCCGGCTGCGGGAGACTGCCAGCCGGGGTGAGTGCCGCCGCCAGTCTCGAAGTGCTGGTGAGATTCGTCAGCCGCCTACGTCACGAGGGAATTCCGGTGCCGGCGGGAACCACCGCCGAGCTACTGCGGGCGATCGACGTTGTCGGCCTGGCCGCGCCCGGTGATGTCTTCTATGCCCTGAGAGCGGTTTGCTGCACCGACGCCAACCAGTACCAGGTCTTCGCTCGCGTCTTTATGGACTTCTTCCGGGAGGAGGCAGTGCCAGTGATCCTGAATGTATCCCCGAAGTCTCGTTCCTGGTCCATCAAAACTCCGGGCGAGGGACCACCCGAGGGGCCGGAAGGGGAGGAGAGCCGGCTGCGAACGGCCGGGGCTTCGACAATCGAGCGCCTCCGCCAGCGCGACTTCGCGACACTGACCGCGCAGGAGGTGGCCGAGATCAGGGCCCTCATCGACTCCATGGTTTGGGCCCCAGCCCAGGCACGGAGTCGCCGTCAGCGCCCGGCTCTGCATCGAGGTCGACCCGATCTCCGTCGATCGCTGCGGAGAACGGTGGGTCCTGAAGCGGACTTGATGAAACTCGAGTTCGTGGAACGGAAGCGCCGCCGTCGGCCTCTCATCATCATCGCCGACGTCTCCGGCTCGATGGAGCGGTACACGGAGATGCTGCTCTATTTCGCCCACGCGGCCCGCGGGCGCCTGGGGCGATTGGAGGCCTTCGTCTTCGCCACCCACCTCACCAGAATCACCCGACAGCTCGAGCGACGCGACCCCTCGCTCGCCATTGCCGAGGTGGCCGGTACGGTGAGCGACTGGTCGAGCGGCACTCGAATCGGAGAAGCCATCGCCTCGTTCAACCAGCATTGGTCGCGTCGGGTCGGTCGGGGCGGACCCGTGGCGGTCATCATCTCCGACGGCTGGGATCGAGGTGACCCGGTTTTGCTTGCCACCGAGATGGCGCGGCTTCATCGGAGCGTCCATCGGGTGATCTGGCTGAATCCCCTCGCCGGCCGCCCGGCATACGCGCCCTTGACACGAGGGATGAAAGCCGCGCTTCCTTATGTTGATGATTTTCTGCCGGTAACCAATTTTTCCAACCTCGAGACGGTGGTGTCCGTCCTGGAGTCCATTTCGAGCCACACCCGCCAGGTGCCCCAGGTGGCCATCCATGATTGAGGAACTCCGGCGTCGGCGTTCCTGGCTCGCCGAGGGAAAGAAAGTGGGAGTTGCCACCGTCGCCCGCGTCTCGGGGTCGGCACCCCGCCCGGTCGGATCGCGCTTCATGATTTCCTCGGCCGGGGAGATGGCAGGCTCGGTCTCCGGAGGGTGCGTGGAAAACGACGTCTTTCTTCGCTTGCAGAAGGTTCTTGATGAAGAGCGCCCCGAGCTGGTCGGATACGGGATCGCCGACGAGGACGCCTTCGAGGTGGGGCTGGCATGCGGTGGTCGCATTCAGGTCTTTCTCGAGGACCAAAGCGCGAGCCCCGTGCTCGATGCGATCGAGGAGTTGATCGAAGCAGGCGGATATGGGTCATTGGTGACCATGGTGGGCGGTGAGAGCCTGGGTGAGAGTGCGCTCGTCGTCGATGGCCGGGTGACTGCGGGGGCCATCCCTCCTGCCATAGAGCAAAGCGTGATTAAGGACGCGGCGAAGCTCCTCGCCAGGCGAGCGAATCTCACGCTCGAATACGGCAACCACGAGGCCTACGTCGAGAGCATCGCCCCGGCTCCGCACATGTTCATATTCGGTGCCGTGCATATCGCCCAGGAACTGGTGCCAATGGCCAAGCGACTCGGCTACCGGGTCACCGTCAGTGATGCTCGCCCTGCATTTCTCACCAGAGCTCGTTTTCCTGATGCCGACGAACTGCTGCCTGGCTGGCCCGACCAACTGGACCTGGTTTTCGACCGCGGAACGGCGGTGGTCATTCTCAGCCATGACGCCCGCTTCGAGGACCCGCTCTGGCCCCAGGTTCTCGCTAGCGAGGCCACCTATATCGGGGCGATGGGGAGTTCCGGCACCACGCAGCGGCGGCGACAAAGGCTCCTCCAGGCCGGATACGACGAAAGCTCGATCGATCGTATCCACGGCCCAATTGGCAAGGACATCGGCGCCAGCACTCCGGCCGAGATCGCGGTGGCGATCCTGGCGGAGGTGATCGCTGCCACCAGGCGAGGCGCCGAGGAACTCGACTTGATCGGGAAGGCGCGCTACTTGTCGAGCGATTGAAGGGGTAGCGTCGGGCCGGTGATTGCGGCGCTGGTGCTGGCGGGAGGAGCTTCGCAGAGACTTGGTCGGCCCAAGCAGATCGAGCCGTGGGGGGAGAGCACCCTCCTCGGCCATGTGCTGGCCGAGGTTGCCACGGGGCCTTTCGACGACCGCTTTGTCGTTCTCGGAGCCGAAACCGAGCGCATCCTGGCGGAGGTGGATTTCACCGGTTGGGTGGTCGTCGAGAATCTGGAGTGGAAGGGGGGGATGGCTTCCTCGCTGCGGGTGGGGCTGGACGCGATCCTCCGCTTGACCCGAGCCGAAACCGTCCTCATTTTCCTCGGCGACCAACCCGAGGTGGACCAGGATGTGGTGCAGGCGTTGTTGGATGCGCGACGCCGCACGCAACGACACGTGATCGTGCCCAAGTACAGATACGAGTGGGGAAATCCGGTGTTGGTGGAAAGGCCGCTTTGGGGACGACTGATGAGCCTCGAGGGAGATGCCGGAGCCAAGGCGCTCTTCAAGGCGCATCCCGAATGGGTGGAGGAGGTGTGGTTTGAAGCACGGCCTCCTCGCGACGTCGATACCGCGGATGACATAGAGGACTTACGGCCTAAGCGGTGAGCGTTGCGCTTGGATAAAGTCGATCGACTTCCCCGGCGTTGTGGAAAAGGAGCTCTGTGGCCCGAATCGATGAGATCGCTGGCATCGACACGAAAGACGCCACCAAACTTCGCAAAGCAGGAATCCGTACTACTGAATCACTCTTG
>DATFFB010000042.1:0-30352 GCA_035250485.1 Acidimicrobiia bacterium | reverse complement strand
GTGTCAGTCGGGGCTGCGGTAGTGGCCGCTCCATCGGCGGTGGTTGCGGTTCCTCCGTCGGCGGTCGTTTCGGTGGTGCCAGTGGCACAGGCCGCGACGAGGAGCGCAAAGGCCGCGAACAAGCTCAGCCATTGCCATCGTTTCATTAAGTTGTCTCCTCCATAGAGAGATTCGTCCAACATATGTCGGAACACGCGCCGGTATGCCGGAAGGCGCCCGACAGAAGACGAACTTACCAGCCTCGGGTTGTCTAGGCCCCCATCAGGCCCCGTTTTTGGCCTACTCCGACTCGGTCAAAATCGGCCCCGAAGAGGCCGTGATGACCGGTGTATCGGGCGTCTCTTCGGCGAAATGGCAGGCCACCCAGTGCCCGGATTCGATTTGGCGCCATTCCGGCACCTCCTCGACACATCTTTCTTGGGCCATGGGGCAGCGGGTGTTGAAGGGACAGCCCGGTGGGGGGTTGGCAGGGCTGGGGATGTCACCTTCCAGAATCACCCTTCTTCTGACTGCTTCGATAGTGGGATCGGGCACCGGCACCGCCGAAAGGAGCGCCCGGGTGTAGGGGTGCTGGGGATGGGTGTAGAGGCGGTTGCATTCGGCCAATTCCATGATCCGACCCAGATACATCACCGCCACCCGGTCGGCGATATGGCGAATCATCGAGAGGTCGTGGGAGATGAATAGATAGGTGAGGCGGAGGAGGTCCTGGAGGTTTTCGAGCAGGTTGACCACCTGGGCCTGGATCGAAACGTCCAGAGCGGCGATGGGTTCGTCGCAGACGATGAAGTCAGGATTGAGGGCGATCGCTCGGGCGATGCCGATCCGCTGTCGTTGGCCGCCAGAAAACTCGTGGGGATAACGATTGGCATGGCGCGGAGCGAGACCCACGAGCCCCAGCAGCTCATCGACCTTTTCATCGCGGTCATTGCCGCCTGCCTCGTCGTGCTCTCGTAATGGCTCCGAGATGATCGAGCTGACTGTCATACGCGGGTTGAGGGAGGCGTGCGGATCCTGAAAGACCATCTGCATCTGGGGGCGAAGCCGTCGCATCTCGCCAGAAGAAAGGGCGGAAAGATCCTGGCCCTCGAAACTGACGGTTCCGGACGTGGCTTTGTCGAGCTGAAGTATGACCCGGCCAGTCGTCGATTTGCCCGAGCCGCTTTCTCCCACCAGACCCAGAGTTTCGCCTCGATAGATATCGAAGGTCACCCCATCTACCGCCTTCACCGACCCCACCTGCCGGCGAAAGACACCCTGCATGATCGGAAAGTGCTTCTTCAGGTCCTTGACACTGACAAGGACCTCGGGAGCCGCACCCACGGGAGCGCCGCCGTTGCCAGCCACCTCAGGCACCATTTCGTGGCCTCTTGTTATCCATGTCCCACCAGCACGCGGTGCTATGGCGCTCGGAGATCGAGATCAGCGGTGGGTTCTCCACCCGGCAGCGATCGAAGACATAAGGGCATCGAGGGGCGAAGGGACAGCTGGTGGGCTTCTCGTAGAGGTTGGGAGGTTGACCTTTGATGTTGACGAGCTTCGAACCCTTCTGATCGAGGCGGGGGATGGAGCCCAGCAGACCCTCGGTGTAGGGATGTTGGGGATGGGCGTAGAGCTCGGCGACGGGAGCCTCCTCCACGATGAGCCCGCCGTACATGACGAGGACCCGATCGGCGAGACCGGCGATCACTCCCAGGTCGTGGGTGATCCAGATGACGGCGGTGTTCGTTTTCTCCCGGAGGTCCCGTATCAACTCGATGATCTGGGCTTGGATGGTGACATCGAGGGCGGTGGTGGGCTCGTCGGCAATCAGTACCCGTGGCCTGCAAGCGAGGGACATGGCGATCATTACTCGCTGGCGCATACCTCCGGAGAGCTCGTGGGGATAGGAGTCGAGCCGCTTTGTTGCCCCCGGAATTCCAACCAGCTTGAGCAGCTCGACCGCTCTCTCCTCTCGGCCCTTTTCGGGGATATCGGTATGGATACGCAGCGACTCCATGATCTGGTAACCGATGGTCAGCACGGGGTTGAGGGAGGTGAGGGGGTCCTGGAAGATGAAGCCAATCCGGCCACCTCGGACGGAACGCAGATCGTCGAGGTCCATGGTGATCAGATCGCGACCCTCGAACATCGCTTGACCGGACACGATCTCACCGGGTGGGATCGGGATCAGCCGCAATAGCGACATCATGGTCACGCTCTTTCCCGAGCCGCTTTCCCCCACGACCCCCAGGAACTCGCCCTTGTTGAGAACGAAACTCACCCCGTTGATCGCATGGACCGTCCCATCCTGGGTGTGGAACTGCGTCTGAAGATCTTTGACTTCGAGGATGGGGGTGGGGTTGGTCAATGTCGTTGTCGTTTACCGCGGATGGAAGCGTATCCCCCCGTAGGTCTATTCGGCGGACGAACCACCAAGGTTGTTTCGATCCACGTCGGCGACAGTAGCCCAACCACGGTTCGGCGTTCGGGCGACGGCGCCCGCCTACAATCGAGGGGTCGACCGAAGGGTGGCTAGGGTTCCGCCGCTTCCTTGCGGAATGGTCCGAGCGCCACAGAAAGCCCGCCGTTGGGCCCGCACCTCATCGGAGAAAAGCCTCGAGGGGATAGGTCGGCACGAATGACGCGTGCCGATCTAGGAGGAACAATTGGGCATCCATCCACGAGCCCGGGCGTACGCCCTCCTGGTCACCTTTCTTTGGAGCTCTTCGTGGATCCTCATCCGGTGGGGATTGGACGACGAGGCACTGCAGCCAATCACCTTTGCCGCTCTCCGTTACGGCCTCGCCTTCCTGGCCCTGATTGCATTGGTTGCCAGCCGGTCGACCTACCGCGATCAGGTGAGGAGCCTCGATCCCCTCGCCTGGCGGGACATCGCTCTTCTCGGCTTGGTCTTCTACACCGTCACCCAAGGAGCCCAATTCGTCGCGATCGATAGTCAGCCGGCCGCGACCTCGAGCCTGGTTCTTTCATTGACGCCTCTGCTGGTGGCGGTGACGGCTACGCGATCACTGTCCGAAAAGCCGCAGCGAAGGCAGATCGTCGGAGCCCTGCTTGTGGCTTTGGGGGCGTGGTCGTACTTCTCGGGTCAGCTGGGGGCGACTGCGCTGGGGATGACCGCCGCATTGGTGGGCTTGTTAGGGAATTCGGTCGCCAGCCTCCTCGGGCGTCGGGTGAATAAGGAGACGACGGTGTCGCCCCTGGTCATCACTGCTCTGAGTATGGCGATCGGATCGCTCTTCCTAGTTGTGCTTGGGATGGGGGTGGAGGGCGTCCCCCATGTGTCAGCGGTGGCCTGGGCGATCATCATTTGGCTGGCAGCGGTGAACACCGCATTCGCCTTCACCCTCTGGAATCTGTCCCTCCGGCGGCTCTCGGCGGTGGAGTCGGCCGGCATCAACAACACCATGTTGATTCAGATCGCGATGCTGGCCTGGCTCTTTCTCGACGAGGCACCCGGACTCATGGAGTGGATCGGCATCGTGGCGGTATCGCTCGGGATATTCCTCACCCAGACGGCAGTTTCCGGGTCAATTTCCGGGCCCGAGCGACGAGCTCGAGCAAGGCCTTGAGATCAATCTGAGCCACATGCTTGAAGCTGACGGTGCTACGACCGACTTTGACCTTGCCTAACCGATCGGCGTAGCGCTCGACCAGATAGACACCGTCCTCCACTGCGGTGACGAAGACGGTGGTGTAGTTCTTTTGGGCTGCCAGCCCGACCACAAACCACTCGACCGTCTTCCCGCTGCGGCCCGTCTGGGTGAAGGCTCCGTATCCGATGATGCGCTGCTGGCTCCCGCCCCAGAACCTCCCTTCCCACAACACCCGCTCCTCGCCCTTCATCACTTTGCTGATGCGCTGGTCAAGAGCGGCTATGTCGGCCCGCACGTCATCGGGCAGGGAAGCGATGAACTCGTCCGGGCTGGTCTGGGAGCGTTCCATCGGCGAATCCGAGGTTTATAGCCGTTGCGGGACGAGAGTTCCAGCGCGTAGCAGGTGCTAGCCGCGGTGCCAGTCGATCGGGCCGGCGACGAGCGTGTGGCTGCCGAGTTTGCGGCCCAAGAGGTCCTGCGCAAGGCGGGCGGCATCTATCACCGCGGGCAGATCGACTCCGGTTACGACACCCATTTCCGAGAACATCGAGAGAAGATCCTCGGTGGCGATGTTGCCGGTGGAGCCGGGTGGGACCGGACACCCGCCGAGTTCGCCGAAGCTCGACTCGAAGCTGGCGCAACCCTGGTTCAATGCCGCCAGCGCGTTTGCCAGGCCCTGGCCCCGCGTGTTGTGAAAGTGAGCGGTGAGTTCGACTCCCGGTAGGCATTCGAATGCGCGGGCGAAGAAATCCTCGACCTGCCACGGATTTGCCATCCCGGTGGTGTCGCCGAAGCCGATCTCGGTGGCCCCCATGTCGACGAAGCGCTGGGCCAGGCCCAACACCGTGTCGGCCTTTACCTCACCCTCATAGGGACATCCGAACGCGGTGGCAATGATCGCCTCGCAATGGAGACCTTCGGCCAGCGCGCGGGGGATGATGCGGGCGCTCGCTTGCATCGACTCTTCGACGCTGCGATTGATGTTGCGCCGGTTGTGCGTCTCTGAGGCGCTGACCACCAGCCCGACGTCGTGGAAGTGCTTCCGCTCGGCGAGAGCGTTTTCCAGGCCCCGTTCGTTGGGGACTAACACGCTCAGCCTGATGGTGTCTGGGACCTGGATACGACGCAGCACTTCAACGCCGTCGGCCAACTGTGGAATCACGTCGGGGCGGACGAAGCTGGCCACCTCCATGCGTTTGTAGCCGGCAGCGGCCAAGGCCTCGATCAATCGCACCTTGTCGTCAGTGGGGATCAGATCGGGCTCGTTCTGGAATCCGTCCCGAGGTCCAACCTCGCGGAGCGATACCTGCTGGGGACGCGACATGAAGAGAATCCTGGCAGGGCTAGCGCGGGACGCGATTCCAGGTCAGGCTCAATTTCGCGCCTCGGGGAACGATGAACTCCCGCGCATCTCCACCGTTGCGCCGTCCCGACGAAGTCGGTTCCGAGTTGGTGGCCGATAGCAACACCTCGGGAACGCGTTCTCCGTTCAACCCGACGATGGCAAACGATGCCTGCTTGCTGTGATCTCCTTCGACAACAAAGCAGACCCTGGTACCGGCGATCGTGGCTTCTGTGAGCGGATAACGACATTCGAGGACGAAGCCGCCCTCGGGAATTGCCAAGCGATGGCTTCGTTCGGGAGGCAGGCCGGCCGCCTCCCTAACCAACTTCTGGGCGTACATCACCTGGCGGAAGGCGTGATCGGTAGCGCCCCTTCGGATCTGATACGGCTCGCCGTTGAGACAGAGGCGAGCCGCCTGGTCCCCGGCCGCATGAGAGACGGCGACATACACGGTCCCCACCGGTTGTCCCTCCTCCTCTTCGGGTCCGGCGACACCGGTGATTCCGAGGCCGATGTCCGCGCCCAGCAGGCTTCGCACCCCGACCGCCATCGCTAGCGCCGCTCGTCTCGTCACGACCGGACCTTCGGGAACCGCCAGCAGACCGAACTTCACCTCAGGGTTGTAGGCAACGACGCCCCCCCGGAACCAGTCGCCGCACCCGGGAGTCTCGACGATCCGGGACATGAGCATTCCGCCTGTGCACGACTCGGCGACGGCGACGGTAGGAGGTGACTCGCTGTCGGAAGAAGCGCTGGGGTTCGCCATCCGCCCCCGTTACCCCTCGACTTGGCCGTCAAAACCACCGGCCACGCGGGCTAGGCGGCCACCTCGTCGTCGGGGTCCCCGACCTCGATGGGGTTGTTGATCGGGTCTTGACTCCACTCGAACCAGCCTCCGTCGTAAACGGCGATACGTTTCCAGCCCATCAAGTAGGCGTAGAACCAGGTCTCGCTCGCTCGCCATCCGGTGCCGCAATAGAAGGCCACCCACTTGTCGGGAGTGATCCCGGCCTCGGCCCAGTTGGCCGCAATCTCGGGATAGGGCCGCATGGTGTTGTCGACGTTCCGATAGTGCTGCATGTGATAGGCGTCGGAACCACAGTTGCCCCATACGTCGCCGGCGATCCGGCCCTTTGGCTCGATGTAGTTATATCCGCTGACCTGACCGGTGTGCTCTTTCCAGGTACGAACGCTGACCAGAGCTGCCCCCGTTGGGTCAGACAGGATTGCTTTGGCCCCTTCGAGGTCGACGAATATCTCCGGCCTTTGCGGAATCGAGTCACCGAACCGGGCGATCGGGCTGGGCGCTCTCCATCCGGTCTCGATCCGATATCCGGCGTTGACCCAGTGGTCATAGCCGCCGTCGAGCAACCGCACGTCCTTGACTCCGGCGTAGAGCAGAATCGCCGCCGCCCTCGTGGCTGCGATCTGGCCGGCGCGGCGGCCGGGCCATTTCTCGTTGGGGTTGCCCACGGTGTCCCTCCCGTAAAGGACAGTCGTGGTGTCGGACGAAATTCCCAACGCGGCGAGGGCGGACCCGAGCTCGGCCGGGGAGCGCCGGTTCCAGTCATGCTCGGCCTCGAGCCAGTTCGTGTCGAGGTAGTAGGAGCCGGGGAGGTGTCCGTCGGCAAACTCCTCGGGCACCCCGAAATTGACATGGAAGACGGCAAAGTCCTCGCCCCGGAAGGTGTCGGGACGACTGCCGGCGAGCAATTGGGAGACCCACTGGGGGTCAACCAGCCTTTCGTAGTTGGTCAGTTTTTCGAGAGGTAGCTGCTCGTCGTCGACCCACTCGTTCCAACGCTCGTAGACGAGCGGCCGGAGCCCGCCTGCCTCGAGGGCCGCACGCACTGCCTCGATTTCTCGCGCCTCATCGCCGTAAAGGATCGGGGTTCCCACGGCGATTCCCTTGCTATCGAGGAGGTCGAGAAGCTCGGATTGATCCAGAAAACCCAACCAAGAGCTGGGCAAGGCGACTGCTCCCGAGATGTGACCGCCTCTCGCCTCGCCCGCTCGGCGCCAGCCGTTGAACCGTGACAACGGGCGGACGTCGATGATGGCGGTGTCGGGGTCGGTGAGGCGAAGACGGAGTTCGCCAGTGCTGAGGCTGAGCGTCATCGGTATTCCTTTCGGGCAATAGAAAAAGCCCTGCGGTTTCGCAGGGCTTTGGTGGGTCGCTCTCTCGTTGTATCTCGTCGCGCTAACACCTGCCCCGCGGGAAGCAGTGGTGGCACGCGCAGACGAAAGAGCTGGTCCGGTTCAAGGCGGGGAAGTATGGCATGGTGGGCAAAAAGAGCGCAAGTGCGCCTCCGCCTGACCGTCGGTCAGGGGTGACTGGTACCCTCAGAGCAATGATCGATTTCCGGACTCATCCGGATCGTTACAAGCACTGGAAGCTCTCGATCACGCCTCCCATCGCCCACCTCATCCTCGACGTCGATCCGGACGGCGGGCTGGGCGATTACGAGCTGAAACTCAACTCATACGATCTCGCCGTCGACATCGAATTGGCCGACGCGGTGCAACGCCTGCGCTTCGAACATCCTGAAGTCGGCGCGGTAGTGGTCGAGTCGGGAAAAGACAGAGTGTTTTGCGCTGGCGCCAACATCGCCATGCTGGCCCAGGCGGACCACGGGCTCAAAGTCAACTTCTGTAAGTTCACCAACGAGACCCGGGTGGCGATGGAAGAGGCGACCGCGCGATCGAAGCAAGCTTATGTGGCGGCGATCGGTGGCACGGCCGCCGGTGGGGGCTACGAACTGGCGCTGGCCTGTGAGCAGATCCTGCTCATCGATGATGGGTCCGCTTCGGTGAGCCTGCCGGAGGTTCCTCTGCTCGGAGTCTTGCCGGGCACCGGTGGTCTGACCCGGTTGACCGACAAGCGACATGTCCTGCGGGATCGGGCCGATGTTCTCTGCACTACCGAAGAGGGGATCAAGGGTCGCCGGGCCCTCGAGTGGAACTTGGTCGATGAACTGATCCCCCGCTCCCGATTCGCCGCCGAGGTGAAAGCCCGGGTGACCGACGCTGCCGCTGCGACCGATCGTCCGCTCGAGGCCAAGGGGATCGCGCTCACCGATCTGGAGCGCACGATCGCCGACGACGAGATCGAATACCCGAACGTGACGGTATCGATCGATCGACGGTCGGAAACGGCCTCGATCACGATCAGGGGACCTTCCGGGGCCCCGCCTCTCGATTCCGAAAGGCTCGCAGAGGTTGGGGATTCCTTCTGGCCTCTGGCCGCGGGACGTGAGCTCGACGACGCCCTCCTCCACCTAAGACTCAACGAGCCCGAGATCGGCACCCTGCTCTTTCGGACCTTGGGGGACCCTGGTGCCGTCGCCGCCTACGACGCCTTTCTGCTCGAGCATCGCCGTCACTGGTTGGCGAGAGAAGTCGTCCTCTTGCTGGGGCGGACGCTGAAACGGCTCGACATGACGGCCCGGTCGGTCGTCA
This sequence comes from Acidimicrobiia bacterium, assembly GCA_035250485.1. Taxonomy (GTDB): domain Bacteria; phylum Actinomycetota; class Acidimicrobiia; order Spongiisociales; family ZC4RG35; genus JACCTH01. The sequence continues at coordinate 21,952 of DATFFB010000042.1, read as the reverse complement.
GCCTGATCGAGGGGGGCAGTTGCTTCGTGGGATTCTTGGCCGAAATCCCTCTGGCCTCGGATCGGGTCTACATTCACCTCGGCGAGGACGGGGATGGCCCCCGCATTCGGTTGACGGAGATGAACCTCGGTGTTCTGCCGATGGGAAACGGACTCAGTCGATTGGCCACCAGATTCTGGGGCCGCGATGAGGATCTTTCCTCCCTCGTCGCGGCGGCTGGAGAAGACCTCGATGCCAAGGCGGCGGTTGATCTGGGGTTGGCGACCTTCGCATTCGACGACATCGACTGGGACGACGAAATCCGACTGTTCCTCGAAGAGCGCTCCGCATTTAGTCCCGACGCGTTGACCGGGATGGAGGCAAATTTGCGACTGGCTGGTCCCGAGACGATGGAGACCAAGATCTTCGGCCGCCTAACCGCCTGGCAGAACTGGGTCTTCTATCGGCCCAACGCCTCCGGCCCGGAAGGGACGCTGCGCTCCTATGGCAGTGGGAGGCGGCCGAGCCTCGATCAAAGGAGGACCTGATGAGCAACGTCGACTACGACCTACTGATCCCCAACAACGTAGGGCTTTCCGATGATCCCAAACTGCGCCGGGCTCTCGAGGAGTGGCACCCCGGCTACATCGATTGGTGGATGGACATGGGACCGGAGGGCTTTCAAACCGCCGACGTCTGGCTGCGGACCGCCATCTCGGTTGACAAGAGCGGATGGGCGAAGTTCGGGTACGTAAAGATGCCCGACTATCGATGGGGCGTCCTTCTCGCTCAACCCGAGGACGGGCGCCAGATCCCCTGCGGCGATCATTATGGGGAGCCGGTTTGGCAGGAGGTGCCGGGGGAGTACCGGGCGATGCTGCGAAGGCTGATCGTGGTCCAGGGCGACACCGAACCCGCCTCAGTCGAGCAGCAGCGGTTACTGGGGAAGAGCGCACCTTCTCTATATGACTTGCGCAACCTTTTCCAGGTGAATGTCGAGGAGGGTCGCCATCTCTGGGCCATGGTCTATCTCCTCCAAAAGTATTTCGGACGGGACGGCCGGGAGGAGGCGGTCGAGTTGGTACGGCGCCGGTCCGGCTCTGAAGAGCAGCCGCGGATTCTCGGTGCGTTCAACGAGAAGACTCCGGACTGGCTCTCATTTTTCATGTTCACCTTCTTCACCGACCGCGATGGAAAGATGCAGCTCGAATCATTAGCCCAGTCGGGGTTCGATCCACTTTCGCGAACTTGTCGCTTCATGCTGGCCGAGGAGGCCCATCACATGTTCGTGGGCGACACTGGGTGCGGCCGCATCATCCGGCGAACCGCCGAGGCGATGAAGGAGGCCGGCGTCGAGGACCCTTATGACTCCGAAGCAGTTCGGGCGTTAGGTGTGATCGACTTGCCGTTGATCCAGCGGAAGATGAATCTGCACTTCTCGCTCACCCTCGACCTCTTCGGCTCCGAGGAATCAACCAATGCCGCCAACTACTACACGGCGGGGCTCAAGGCGCGCTACCACGAGGATCAGATCCAGGACGACCACAAGCTGCACGACGCGTCATACCCGGTAATGAAGTTGACCAAGGATGGATTCGTCTCCGAAGAGATCCCGGCCCTGAACGGTCTCAACGCTCGCCTCCGCGATGACTTCGTCGAGGACTGTGCCGGGGGGATTCGTCGTTGGAATCGCGACATCGCCGAGAACGGCATTGAATTCGAGTTGCGGCTGCCGCATATCGCCTTCAACAGAGAGGTAGGCGACTTCTCCAGTCTTCCCATTTCCCCCGCGGGCGAGGTCCTCGAAGACTCTGAGTATCGCGCTCGATCGTCCGACTGGCTGCCGACGGCGGACGACGCTGCCTTTATCGAAGAGTTGATGCAACCTCGCTACGAGGTCGGTGAGTTCGCCTCCTGGATAGCTCGTCCCTCGAAGGGGGTTCTCGGCCAGCCGATCGAGTTCGAATACGTCAAGATCCCTGGCTAGACGAAACCTAAGGCTTGGTGTGGCGGAAACCGCATGAAATTGCATTCAGTTTGAAGGGTCCGATGGCCCGTGAGGAGTGATCAATGACCGTTCGGGTTGGCATCGTGGGCGGAGGCTTTGTCGCTGGCTTTCATCTCCGCGCGCTGGAGGCCGTCCGCGGCGTGGAAGTTGCCGGTCTCTTCTCGCGCACAGCACCGACTCGGTTAGCCGAAATCGTTCAAGCGATGAATCTCGGCGCTGGCGTCATTTACGAAACCGTCCGAGACCTGGCCGCCAATGTCGATGTTGTTGCCCTCTTCGCACCGAACTTCACTCGGATTCCGGTGATGGAAGAACTGGCACGGGCGGTTGCGGACGGCGCCCAAATTCGAGCCTTGGTGTGCGAGAAGCCGCTGGCTCGCAACCTGGCCGAATCCCGTCGGCTTCTGGCGATGGCCGAGCAGATGGGCGTAGTCACCGCCTATTTCGAAAACCAGATCCATCTTCCCACGCTCCAAGCCGCCCGTGCCCAACTCGGGGCCGTCGCCGAGAGGATGGGTCCCCTGGTGCTTGCTCGGGCAGCCGAAGAGCACTCCGGCCCCCACAATTCCTGGTTTTGGGATCCAGTGCAACAAGGAGGCGGTGTCCTCTCGGACATGGGTTGTCACTCGATCGCAGTCGGCTGGCATCTGCTCACGCCGCCGGGGAAGAAGAACGACTTCCTACGGCCGGTGCGGGTTCAGTGTGAGGTAGCACTGCTCAAGTGGGGCCAGCTCCAGTGGCGGCAGACTTTGGCCGACCGCTTCGGAGTGGACTACGCCAAGACCCCGGCGGAGGATTTCGCGACCGGAACGATTACCTTTCACGACCCCGAGAAGGACAGCTACTCGCTGGCCCAGTTCACAGTCTCGTGGATGTACGACAAGCAAGGGTTGCGGCTCTTAATCGACGGCCTCGGCCCTGGTTACGCGGTGGAAGTCAACACGCTGCGGTCGCCGCTCGAGATCTTCATCGGTGGAGAGGCTGCTGCCGAGGTGGCCGATGCCGAACTCGCTCTCGAGAAATCAACGGCTAGCCAGGGTCTGCTCGCTATTCATCCCAACGAGCCCGATCTCTACGGATACGTCGAGGAGTGGCAGGACCTGCTCAGAGCCCTCGATTCGGGCCGCTCACCTTTGCTTGACTGGTCATACGGCTTAGAGATCGTCCGCCTCACGATGGCGGCGTACCTGGCAGCTGAAGAAGGAAGAGTTGTCGACCTCACCGACCCCGGCACACTCGATCGACTGGAGAGTTACATCCCCCTCATCCAGCAGGGCCGAGGGAAGGAGACACTTCAGATGAGCATCTCTTAGGCGATGCAAGCCCACAAGATCTCGATGCTCGGCACCGGACTGATCGGAGACTTCTACACCAACACCCTGCATGCACCGCGATCTCGGGACCGGGTCGAAGTGGTCTTTTCCCGCTCCCGTGAGCGATTGGCCGCGTTCCAGCAACGCTGGGGGGTTCAGGAGTCGACGACCTCGCTGGTGGAGGCGGTAAATCATCCGGGCACTGACGTGGTCGTGGTGGGGCTTCCGAACGACATGCACGAGGAGGCCATTGCCCTGGCGGCTGCGGCGGGCAAAGCAATCTTGTGTACCAAGCCCTTGGCGAGAAATGCCTCGGAGGCTGCCCGCGTTCTCAGCACGGTCGAGAAGGCGGGCATTTTTGCCGGCTATCTCGAAGACCTCGTCTACACCCCCAAGACGCGTAAGGCTCTGACGGCCGTCGGCGCGGGAACGATCGGAGAAGTGACGTGGGTGAGGTCGAGGGAAACGCACCCGGGCCCCCACAGCGCCTGGTTTTGGGATACCGATCGCGCGGGAGGCGGTGCCATAGTTGACCTCGGCTGCCATTGCATCGAGATCGTCCGCAGCTTCGTCGGCAAGGGCAACCGACCGCTCGAAGTCATGGCGTGGGCCGACACCCTCGTTCATCCCATCAAAGCCGAGGACAATGCGGTCCTCTTGATCAGATTCGAGTCGGGAGCTTTGGGTCAGGTTGAGGTCAGCTGGACGTTTCGGGGCGGAATGGATCTCCGAGACGAAATTGCCGGCACCGAAGGGACTATCTGGCTCAACCATTTCCTGCGGACGGGATACGAGATGTACTCGAGCGGCGGGGGCAGCGGCTACCTGGCCGAGAAGTCGGAGTCGGTCGCCGGATGGCTTTTTCCGGTCGGCGACGAATTGACCGAGCTCGGTTACGTCGAGATGTTCGCCGACATGTTCGATGCGATGGAGAGCGGTCGGGAGCCGGTGGAAACCTTCTATGACGGTTATGTGGTCAATGCCGTCATGGACGCCGCCTACCGGTCTGCTCGCTCACGCCAGTGGGAGCCGGTGGAGGTTGAATGGCGTGGGGGTGAGACCAGGCGAATCGAGAAGCAAGCGACAACCCACGATGGTCACGCGATAGTCAAAGAGGAGACTCTCCCCGATGGTCGTCGGAAGTTAATCCTCTCCGATAAGGACACCGGCTCGATCTTCGATCTTGTGACCGAGGACTGAACGGCCCGGCTCAGCTCGAAGAGGTGACCCGGGCATAGAGCCAGGCCAGTCCCAAGAGAATCGACCCATAGACGATTTGCTGGATGGCCTGACCTGCATCGAGAAAGGTCATCATGGTGGCGAGGACTCCCAGAATGAGTGCCCCGAAGATGGTGCCGCTGTAGGTGCCGATACCACCAAAAATCGACGTTCCGCCGATGACCGCCGCGGCAACCGACGGGAGAACGAAGTTCACTCCCAATTGCAGGTCCACCGCCCCGGTACGGCCGGCCAGCAAGATTCCCGCCAGAGCTGCCAGCAGGCCTGCAATTGCGTACGCAGCCAAGTGCACCTGCCAGAGGCGAACTCCGGCGAGCCTCACCGCCGTCGGGTTGTCGCCTACCGCATAAAGGAGTCGGCCGAGACCGGTGCGACGCAGGCCGTAAATGACCAAAAGGGAAACGCCTCCCCAAACCAGGGCGTTATAGGGAATGCGGTTGCCCAGAAAGGATCCACCCCCCAGGGTGCTGATCAGGCGCCCAACAGTCGTTGACCCCTGCAACACAGTGAAAGAAAGGGCCGTGAATAGGCCCAGCAGGATCGCCGACATGGCGAGGGTCATTATCAACGGGTTGACCCGGAAGAGACCCACTCCGATCCCGTTGACGGTTCCAGCCGCCACTCCGACCAAGAGGCCAGCGGTGATTGCGATCGCAGCGCCACTCGGGGACTGATTGGCGGCGACGTAGGCTGCGGCAGTGGCGATCATCCCCACGGAGAGATCGATTCCCCCGGTGAGCATGAGGATGGTTTGGGCTCCGGCCATGATTCCCAGAGGAGCGGCCAGCAACACGGTGTTGCGCAGCCCTGAGAAGGTGAGATAACGCGGCTCGATGATTCCCGTGACGACAACGAGGAGGACGAGGACGGACCCGAGTACCAGTTGAGGGTGATCGGAGACCCACATACCCCACGTCGGCCTCCCGGTCGGTTCCGGTCCGAGAAGTGCGTCGGTCATAGGGCTCGCTGCCGTCGCAACTCGACGATTCCGGCGATCATCATCACCACCACAATGAGCACCCCTTGAATCATCTGGGCGGTGTTGGGGTCGACTCCGAGGGCGCTGAGAAAGGGAGAGAGGGTGAAGAGGACGATGCCCGCCGCGGCCGCGCCCACCACCGAACCGATGCCGCCGGTCAAGGCCACCCCACCCAGCACGATCGCCGCGACTGCCCGCAACGTAAAGCCTGACGCGGTCGCCAAGCGGGATTCTCCGGAGCCAGTGATTGCAAGCGCTGCCAGTCCGCCTAATGCGCCAAAGGCTCCACCGATTGCATAGGCGACCACTTTCGCTCGTCCAGTGGAGACGCCTGAGAGATAGGCCGCGACCCGGTTGGACCCAGTGGCGTAGAGGGAAAGGCCGGTCTCGGTTCGACGCATCCACCAGGCGACCAGCGCCAGCGGCACGGCCATGATCAGAAGCGGCGGCACAAAATTGGAGCCGGTTCCGCTGGTCGAGCCGGTGAAGAGGGCTCGAAATCCTTCGCTAGTTCCACCCCCCGGTGAGGGGAGGACGAGCAGCGCTACACCCGAGAAGATGAAAAGGGTCGCCAAGGTGACCACGATGTCGGGGACACGGGACACCGTGATGATCCAACCGACGACGCCATTGAGAACTGTCGCCATCACTATCACCAGCACGGCGATGGCAAGGGTCACGAGAAAGGATTGACCCTCCATCAGGCGGGCGGCCACGGCATTGGCCAGAACGAGAATCGCCCCTGCTGCGAGGTCGATGCCTCCGGCGATGACGATGACGGCCTGAGCGATCGCGAGGTAAACGAGCGGCAAGCTGTTCTTAGCGATCGAGGTGATCTGAAACGCACCAAAGCGAGGCAGCAGAGCGGCATAGACCACCATCAGACCCACGAGGAGCAGCCAGACGCCGAGGGTCCAACCGTGGCGACGGACATTCTTTCGCCAGCTTCGTGCCCACCCACTCTCCACTGTCGCGACCGTCACGCGACGTCCTCGGAGCTCAAGCCATGGGCGGCCGTGAGAAGGGATTCCTCGGTCGCCTCGTGGGCGGCCTGACGACCGACGACCTGGCCGTCGTAGAGAACCAGAACTCGGTCGCATACCAGCGGGATCTCGGCCAGCTCACTCGTATAGAGGAGTACCGCCGCCCCGCCAGCGGCGAGTTCGCGCAGCAACTCATAAATCTGCTGCTTGGTTCGCACGTCGATGCCACGAGTGGGATCGAAACAGAGCAGGACACGGAAACCTGCGGCGAGCCATCGACCGACTACCACCTTCTGCTGGTTCCCACCCGAGAGGCGTCCCGCCTGGCGACCGGCCCTCGTATCGATCGACAAGCGATCGATGGCTGATCGCACTCTGTCATCTTCGTCTGCAGCCAGTCCCCACCATTGGCCAACTCGGCGATAAAGAGGAGTGGCGAGGTTCTCTCGAATCGATCGCTGGGGGAGGAGGGCTTGGAGGCGATCCGAGGGGATGAGGACCATTCCCCGGCGGACAGCGTCGTAAGGGGATTGCGCCAGCAAAGGGTCTCCCGCCACGAGTATCTCTCCGGAATCCGGCGGTCGATCCCCGGCCAGCAAAGCAAACAGGCGATCCTGGCCTTGTCCCTCGAGGGCTGCAATGCCGAGAACTTCCCCCGCGTGTAGCTCCAACGAGACTCCCTTGAGCCTGTCTCCCGAGCGGAGTTGGCGGGTTTCGAGGGCAACTGGTCCTTTCGCTACTGCGGTTTGCGCAGTGGTTGGTCCCTGGGCCGCTTCTCCCAGCATGGCCTCGACCAGACCCGCCTCACCCATTTCCCGGGGGACGAACGTCGCCACGTTGCGACCGTCGCGGAGCACCGTCGCCCGGTCGCACATCCTCATCACTTCACCAAGCCGGTGGGTGATGAAGAGCACCGATCTCCCCTTGTCCCGCCACTCGTCCATCACGCCGAAGACCTGTTCGGCTTGATCGGCGGGGAGAGCGGCAGTGATTTCGTCGAGCATCAAGATGGCCGGCTCCCGAGTGAGGGCACGGGCGAGATCGATCAAGCGGAGCGTGGGGAGCGGCAAGTCTCGGATCTGTTGATCGAAGTCGACTCCGCTCATCTGCATGCGCTCAAGCCACTCGACCACCTCCTGCTCAGAGACGTCCGTGAGGCGGAAGTTTTCGGAAACTGTGAGATCGGGGATCAGAGCCGGATCCTGGAAAACGGTCGCGAGACCAGCCTCTTGGGCCTCGGCCGGATTCCGCAGCCGAAGGTTCCGGCCATGGAGGGTGATTTGGCCTTCGTCGGCTTGGAGCACGCCGGAGAAGATCTTGACCAAAGTGCTTTTCCCAGCCCCATTCGCTCCGAGGAGGGCATGCACCTCCCCTCGTCCCACCGTGAGGTCCACCGACCGCAGGGCGACAACGCTGCCGAAGCGTTTGGCGACCTGGCTGGTGGCGAGAATCGATGGAGAGGTCACTTGATACGGGCCGCATGGGGCCGGGCTATTCGCCCGACCCCATATCGGCTCGAGTTATTCGCCAGGCCCGGCGCACTCCGAAACCTGGGCTGCCTCGTAGTTAGTCCAGGGAGCGATTTCCACGTAGGTGCTCCATCCGACCTGCTGCTCAGGGTCGTACAGGCTGTTTAGGTCCGACTCCTCCGTGTGATCGAACACTTCCGGGGTCAAAGTCACAACCTGGTCGGGGTTTTCACCCTTCAGCGCGGCGATGGCGACGGCCGCTCCCACTCCACCAATGGCCGGCGGGTTCGTCACCGCAGCACCTTCCAGGCCATCGACTTCCAGCAACTGGGCGATGAATCCGTTGTTGTCGGCGCCAACGATCGGAACCAGGTCGGCGTTTGCGGTCTGGAACTGTTCGACGACCGTGTAGTCGATGCCTGAAGTCCATATACCGTCGACGTCCCCGGCACTGATGATGTCGAGCGCTTGCTGGGCTCCAACGGTCGGATCCCATCCGGTGAAGGTCTCCTGTGAAACGTTGATACCGGGGAATTCCTCGAGAGCACGCATGAAGCCTTCGTGGCGGTCCGTGTCGGCCGGCACGCCATCGATGCCGCGCATCTCCACTACGTTGCCCTCTCCGCCGATCTGCTCAAACAACCACTTCGCTCCCAGGTATCCGTACTCCTCCTGGTCGTTGGTGACTACATAGGCACCCTCGGCGGTGACGGCCTGGTCGACTGCCACCACAACAATGCCCTGAGCAATTGCCTCCTCGATGACCGAGTTGAGACCTTCGCGATCGGTGGGGTTGATGATGATTGCGTCGACTCCCTGGGAAATCAGATTCTCGATGTGCCCGATCTGACCGGTGGTGTCAGCATTTTCATTGACAACGACCACCTCGTCGACCACGCCGCTGGCGAGTGCCTCGGCCTTGATGGCGCAGATCATCTGCTCCCGCCAACCGTTGCCGACGAGCGTGTTGCTTACGCCGAGCGTATAGGTTTCGCCTTCCCCTCCTCCTCCGGCGCCACCACAAGCGATGCTCACCGAGATGAGTACGCCCAGCAGGGCTGGGGTGCGCAAACGAGTGCTTGCCTTCACTTCTCCTCCTGTGTTCGGGACCCGATCGGATGTACCTCCGAGTCGCACGAGCTTCGAAAGTTAGTGGATTGAGAAATGGCGGCTCCGACGAAATGGTCGTTTGCCTGTTGACTGGCTGTTATTCGTAACCTGGACGGGCGGACCAGGAGGGAAAGATGACGACCACCGCCCAAAAAACCGGCTATCTGCCCATTGGCGAGCTGGAGATGTACTACGAGGTCCACGGGAGTGGCCTTCCGTTGGTGCTCCTTCACGGCGCCTTTTCGGCCACCGGCACCTCATTCGGAGCGATGCTTCCCGGCCTGGCCGAGAAGCGGCAGGTGATTTCGTTCGAGATGCAAGGCCATGGGCACACCGCCGACATCGATCGACCGCTGTCGGTCGGGGCGATGGCCGATGACGTGGTGGCCGGGATTCGCCAGATGGGAATCGAACCGACCGACCTCCTCGGCTATAGCACCGGCGCCGCCGTCGCCATTCAGGCGACGCTCAATGCTCCGGAGCTGATCCGCAAGCTGGTGACGATCTCTGTCACCATCACCCTTGCTGGGGTTCAGCCCGGGTTGTTGGAGGGCGTGGGAGAAATGAAGCCGGAAATGATGTATGGCTCTCCATGGCATGACGAATACCTGAAAATCGCTCCCCGTCCCGATGACTTCAACCAGTTGTTCGAGAAGAAGGCAGAGATGGATCGGAACCTCCGGGATGTGCCCGCTGACGACTATGCATCCATCAAGTCGCCAACCCTGATCATTCTTGGCGACTCCGACCTGCCAACGCTCGATCATGCCGTGGAGATGTTTCGGCTGCGGGGCGGCGGAGTGTTCGGTGATCTTCCCGCCGGTCTACCGGACTCGCAGCTGGCAGTGATCCCCGGCGCCTCGCATGTTTCGGTCGTTTCGCGACAAGAATTGCTAGTCCCGATGATCAACTCATTCCTCGATGCCCCGATGCCGGCTTCGAAGGCCTGAGCCGACCAGAATCTGACGATGCGCATCGGGATCCTGACCGGCGGGGGCGACGTCCCCGGGCTCAACGCCTGCATCAAGGCAGTGGTGAATCGGGTGGCCGACGAGGGACATCAGGTGCTGGGGATCAAGAGGGGCTGGGGCGGTCTCGCCAACCTCGACCCCGACGACGATTCGACCTCTGAGCCCAATGTCGTCGAGCTCGACCCCAACACGGTTCGAACGGTCGATCGCACCGGCGGCACGTTCCTTCACACTTCCCGCACCAACCCGGCCAAGGTCAAGGCAGCGGCCGTTCCCGAATTTCTCAAGGAGCGCTTCGGTGGCGAGGGCGTCCAGGACCTGACCCCCCACGTCCTCCGGGTGCTCGAACATCAGAAGATCGATGTGCTCATCCCGATCGGCGGCGACGACACCCTTTCTTACGGCTTGCGGATGCACGAGGAGGGAGTTCCGGTGGTCGCGGTCCCCAAGACCATGGACAATGACGTCCATGGGACCGACTACTGCATCGGCTTCTCCACCGCGGTCACCCGAGGTGTCCAGTTCATCCACAGCCTTCGAACCGCGACAGGCTCACATGAGCGGATTGCCGTGGTCGAGTTGTTCGGGCGCTACAGCGGCGAGACCTCTCTGATCACGGGATATCTCGCCGGCGTCGACCGGGCGGTGATTTCCGAAGTGCCTTTCGAGATCGGCAAGCTCGGGCCCATGCTGGTGAAGGACAAGAAACGAAACCCTTCCAACTATTCGATGATGACCATCTCGGAGGGCGCTCGCCTCGAGCAGGGCGAAATGCTGCTGGCCGGAGACGCCGATGCCTATGGACATCGCAAGCTGGGCGGAATCGGCGCCCTCACCGCCGAACTGTTGCGGGAGCACACCGGCCAGGACACGATCTATCAACAAATCGGCTACCTGATGCGGTCGGGCGCACCCGATTCCCTCGACCTCATGGTTGCCACCAATTACGCGGTGATGGCGGCCGACCTCGCCCTCGAGGGAGCCTCCGGGCGCATGGTCGCCCTGCGGGGCGGGACCTACACCCACGTGCCGATCTCCGTCACCGGCGAGGGAGTCAAGCGCGTGGATGTCGAGGAGCTGTACGACGCCGATGCCTACCGACCCAAAGTTCGCCATGTGCTTGGGAAGCCGATGTTCCTCTACTGATGGCTGTACCCAAGCCCAGCAACATGACTGTTGCCCGGTTCATAGATGGAGTCGAAGACGACGCCAAACGACGGGATAGCAAGAAGCTGATAGCGCTCATGAAGACCGTCACCGGTGAGAAGCCGCGGATGTGGCCCGGAAACATCGTCGGCTTCGGCAGTTACCACTACAAATACGCTTCCGGTCGGGAAGGGGACGCACCCATAATTGGGTTCTCGCCTCGCAGCCAGAACCTCACGATCTATTTGATGTCTGGCTTCGTGGGCTACGACGGCCTGCTCCAAAAGCTCGGCAAGCACACCACCGGCAAAGCTTGTCTATACGTGAAGCGGTTGGACCAGATTGACGAGCAGACCCTCGCCAAGCTTCTGGAGAAGTCCGTTGCCCACGTCAAAGCCGTTGAAGCCGAATACGGCGGTTTGCCACGGATGTCCGAGATGCCCCCGCCTCCTCTATAGCGCCGGTGTGAAGTGGCTCGCGGCGATGTGTCTCGTGGTCATCGTCGCATGCGGCGGTTCCGAACGTCCGTCCGACGAGATCCTGGTTTCGGCTGCCGCTTCCCTGGCCGATGCATTCGCAGAAAGTGAGGCGGCGTTCGAGGCTGCCAATCCGGACATCGATGTTCTGCTCAACCTGGGCAGCAGCTCGTCGCTGCGGGAACAGATTCTCGAAGGCGCCCCCGTGGACGTCTTCGCTTCCGCCAATCCTTCCAACATGACTCAGGTGATCGCTGCGGGCGCTACCAATCAGAGCACCACCTTCGCGCTCAACCTGCTTCAGATCGCAGTACCGGCAGGGAATCCGGCGGGGATTGCAGGGCTGGCGGATTTCGCCTCTCCCGAATTGCTGATCGGTCTGTGCGCCGCCGGGGTGCCGTGTGGCGATTTCGGTCGCCTAGCGCTTCAAGCCGCGGGGGTGGTCGCGTCGATCGATAGCGAGGAGCCCGATGTCAGGGCATTGCTGACGAAGATCGAGGCAGGAGAGTTGGATGCCGGCATCGTCTACGTCACCGACGTGCTGTCCTCCTCCGCCGTGGACGGTATCGAGATTCCCGAGGAATTCAATGTCGTCGCCGAGTACCCCATCGCGGTGCTGACGGAAGCTCCCAATCCCGGTGGGGCGGAGGCATTCGTGAACTTCGTGCTCTCCGAGGAAGGACAAGCGATTCTTCAGCGTTACGGCTTCGAGTCGCCTTGAGACCCGGTCGCAGCCGCCGGCAGCCGACACCGGCCATGCTGGTGGTCCTCGCACTCTTGGCCCTGGCGTTTTTCGCATTGCCTCTGATCGGGCTTTTGGCACGGACGCCCTGGTCGGAGTTGCCAGAGATCTTGAGTCGAGAAATCGTTCGCGACGCTTTTCGCCTTTCGATCGTCACATCGACCCTCGCCACATTGTTCGCTGCCATCCTGGGCATTCCCCTCGCCTGGTTGCTCGCCAGAGCCGAGTTTCGGGGCCGTGGGGTGATCAGGGCAATCGTGACCCTGCCTCTCGTCCTGCCGCCCGTGGTGGGTGGAGCGGCGCTCTTGTTCGCTCTCGGTGGCAGGGGCGTGATCGGCGAGCCTCTCAATCAAGCAACGGGTCTGCTGCTTCCTTTCTCGACCTGGGGCGTGGTTCTCGCCAACACCTTTGTTGCCATGCCGTTCCTCGTCATCACCGTCGAAGGCGCCCTTCGCGGCCTGGATCCTCGTTACGAAGGAGCGGCGGCCACTCTCGGCGCCACTCCCTGGTCGATCCTGGGACGGGTAACTCTGCCGATGATTTCTTCCTCTCTGGTCGCCGGCTTGGTTCTGACTTGGGCTCGTGCCCTGGGCGAGTTCGGGGCGACGATCACTTTTGCGGGCAACCTCGCCGGTCGGACGCAGACGTTGCCTCTGGCGGTTTTCGTCGCCCTCGAGAGTGACCGGGAGGTGGCTATCGCCCTCAGCTTGCTGATGGTGGCGATTTCTCTCACTGTCCTGCTCACGCTGCGCGAACGCTGGTGGCGAGCGCTGTGAATCTGGTGGCCGACTTCAAGCTCCACCGCTCCAGTGGTTTCGACCTCGAGCTTTCCGTCTCGATTCCGGCCGGGGAAACAGTGGCGCTGCTGGGTCCCAACGGTGCGGGCAAGTCAACGGCAGTTGCGGCCCTGGCGGGCCTGCTTCCCATCGAGAGGGGACGAATCGTTCTCGGCGAGATCACCCTCGACGATCCCCAGGTTGGATCTTTCGTTCCCCCCCATCAACGGGAGATTGGTGTCCTCTTCCAGGACGGGCTCCTTTTTCCCCATCTCAGCGTCCTGGAGAATGTCGCCTTCGGGCTCCGTCAACGCGGAATCCAACCTGAAGAGACCCGGTCACGGACCAAGGACTGGCTTCGCCGTATGGGGCTCGAAGGCCTGGAACGAAGGCGGCCCCGTCAGCTTTCCGGTGGTGAGGCGCAACAAGTGGCGTTGGCCCGTGCCCTGGTGACGGAGCCCAAGCTTCTCCTCCTCGACGAACCTTTGTCCGCGCTCGATGTAACGACTCGGACCCGGTTGCGCCGAAAACTGGCGGAGCATCTGGAGGGCTTTCCCGGGCCACGGCTGCTCATTACCCACGATCCCACCGAGGCGTTCGTCCTCGCCGACCGGGTTCACGTAATCGAAGCTGGCATCGTCACCCAGGCCGGGACTGCCGAGGACATAAGGTTGCGACCCCGGACCCGCTACGCGGCGGATCTCGCCGGTTCGAACCTGGTGTCTGGGACCGCGGCCGCCGGCTCGGTCGACACCGGCCGCCACACGATCCACATCGCCGACACCGAGATCGAGGGCGAGGTTCTTCTAGTCATCCGGCCGGCAGCGATCGCGCTTTACCCCCACCAGCCAGAGGGAAGCCCGCGCAACTCGTGGTTGACCTCCATCGCGTTGATCGAGGAGCTCGGAGATCGGACGCGAGTGCTCACCGGAGCACCGTTAGCGCTGACAGCCGAGGTCACTACCGACTCCGCCCGCAGCCTCGGACTGAGCCCCGGCACCGACATCTGGCTTTCGATCAAGGCAACGGAGATCGACGTCCAGGCCGGATAGGCAGTCGGTGGGCGCGCCAGAATGGGGCTGTGTCGACCGCCGTCAGCGCTCCCCAGCTCTGGGGCTATCCAGTGGTCCTGCCAAGTGTTCGGGACCCGCGCCTTCATCTGGCCGCCGTCATCATCTCGATCCACATTCTCGGTCAGACGGCCCTTGGCTTCCGGGTAACCGTTCCCCAAATCGTCGCCGCGATCCTCGCATCGGCGATCCTCGAAATCGCCATCACCTTCAAACGCAAGCGCCAGCTGGTTTGGCCGGCCTCGGCCATGCTGACCGGCAGCGGGGTGGCGCTCATTTTCCGGGTCATCGGGACCGAGCGTGGGGATCACTGGGGCTTTCAGGGTTGGTACCTGTTTGCTCTGGTCGGCGCCCTCTCGTTAGCCACCAAATACCTCCTCACCCATAGGGGATCACAGCTCTTCAATCCCTCCAACGTCGGGCTGGTGGCCGCCTTCCTCGTCCTGGGGAGTCAGAGAGTCGAGCCCCTCGACTTCTGGTGGGGGCCGCTCTCTTGGCGGATGATCCTCGCCTATGCGATCATCCTGATCGGCGGTCTCATCATCACCGCCCGTCTACGGCTCCTTTCGCTGGCAGCGACGTTCTGGCTGGCCCTGGCCATCGGTCTGGCGCTTGTGGCCGGAACCGGGCATTGCATGACCGCCGCTTGGTCGGTGCAACCGGTCTGTGGAGCCGACTTTTGGCGGATCGTGATGACCTCGCCGGAGGTGTTGATCTTTCTCTTCTTCATGATCACCGATCCCAAGACGACGCCGGCCGCGACAGGCTCGCGAGTGGCATTCGGCCTCGCGCTCGGCCTCCTCTGCGCCTTATTGATGGCGCCCCAGAGCGACGAGTTCGGCACCAAGGTGGCCCTCCTCGGCGGCCTGGTGCTGATCACACCAATCCGGGCCGTCTTCGAGGGGAGGCTCCTTTCGGTTGGTCCACCCCGACGGTTGTTCTGGCGGGGCGTGGTTATCGGTGGGACGACCGTGCTGCTGGGGACCGCACTCGTGGCAATGGCGGCGCCGGGTCCGCGCTCAGCGCCTCCCGACCCGGGAGTCGTCGACATCGAGATCGACCTGGCCGCTCTTCCGCCGGTGACGGTCGACGCGGAGGTGGGAAGCCTCAATCTCGAGCTCGAGACGACCGATGTCGCTTCTCTGGCAGCCACCCTGGCTGAAAACCTCGAGATCGAGCGTCAGGCCCTGCGCAGTGCTGATCCGAGCCTCTTGCGTGCGGTGGATCACGGAGCGCGATTGATCGCGCTGGAGGACACGATCGAGAGCGGCGAGGTGCGCAAGGAGCGGGTCGTGCCTTCCTACCAGTTCGACAGCCTCCATCTCGGGGTCATCTGGAACAATGGGATCCAGGGCGGCGCGAGCCTGGGTTTCTCAGGCACCGGCACTGCCACCGAAGCCGTCTACAACGTCGACGGCACCGAACTCAGAAGAAGCTCTGCGCCATTCTCGGCTACGTTCGTTCTCTCGCAACCGACCGGGGGGCGATGGATGATCGTCGATGTGTTGCCGGCCAACCGTGACTGACAATCGAGTCGTCGCCGCCCTTGGTCGTCCGCTGCGTCTGGCGGTGGTGGGGGGTGGGCCCGGAAGCAATATCGGGTCCACGCATCGGATCGCGGCCCGCATTGACGACCGATTTGTGATCGTGGCCGGGGTGCTCTCCTCCGACCCGAAGCGGTCCCTCCAGGCTGGCGCCGAGCTCGGGGTACCTCGCGCCTACGGATCCTTTCTCGAGTTGCTCGAGGGGGAGCGGGAACGGCCTGATGGCGCCGAAGTGGTGGCGATCATGACACCCAACGACAGCCACCATGAGATCGCGCTGGCGGCCATGGATCGCGGTTTCGATGTCATCTGCGACAAGCCACTGGCCAACACTCTGGGGGAAGCCCTCGAAATCGTCGAGAAAGTGAGAAACACGGGGCTCGTCCTGTGTCTGACCCACAACTACAGCGGCTATCCCTTGGTGCGCCAGGCGCGCGCCATGGTCGAAAATGGCGAGTTGGGGGAGCTGAGATTGGTCCAGGTCGAGTACGTCCAGGGCAATAAGGCCAGGGAAAGCGATCCAGTCGGTGAATTGCCTTGGAGATACCACCCGGTCCGAGGGGGGCCGTCGCTGGTAATGGGAGACATCGGCACCCACGCTCATCACCTTGTTCGGTATGTCACGGGTCTCGAGGTGGTGGAGGTAGCCGCCGAGGTGGGAGCCATCGTTCCCGATCGGAAGGTGCACGACTTCGCCGGAGCGATGCTTCGCTTCGACAATGGTGCCAGGGGAAGCTTTTGGGTTACCCAGGCCGCAGCCGGGATGGAGAATTGCCTCAGGATCAGGGCTTCGGGAACCAAGGGCACCATCGAATGGAGTCAGGAGCAACCGACGACGCTCTCGTTCCGCCCCCTCAATGGTGCGGCTCAGACGTTCACGCCCAACGGCGCGGGGATCAGTACGGCTGCTGCCCGCGTGTCAAGAATCGGCAAGGGTCATCCGGAGGGTTTTCATGAGGCCTTCGCCAACATCTATTCGGATGCGGCGGAGGCGATCGTCGCCCGCCGCACCGGTACGAATCCCGACCCGCTGGCGATGACGTTTCCCACCGCCGAGGATGGTGCCATCGGCCTGGCGTTCGTCGAGGCGGCCATCGAGTCGAGCCGCGTCGGGGGTGGCTGGACCCAAGTTCCAGTTCTATGGACCGATAGGTAGGCAGCGCCGCCCTGGGGCCCCGGGTCGCAATCAGACGAGGGACATCGCCTGCTGTGGGCTCAGGAGGAAGGGCGGGAGGTAGGCGGGGATGTTCGAGAAGGGCAGCACGTCCGGATGGAGGTCGATACCGAGTGACTCCCTCATGAACTCTCGTCGCTCCACGATGCGCTGCCAGGCCTCGGGGTATGAAGACGCAAAGGCCTGGCGAAGATCGGTGTCGGCAAGGGCGATTCCGTCTTCGATATTGGTTGTGAAGTAGGGGGTGCCCGTCGCCGGGATGATGTCGGTCTGGAAAGTCATCCCCGAGCGAAGCTCAACCGGTGAATTGGGCCATACCGGGGAGTTGACCCACTCGTCCAGGTGCAGCTGGTGTCCGGGATTGAGAAAGATGCCGAAGAAGGGGTCGCCGAGTCGCCGATCGATGATCTCCTGGAGGACTCCACCCACCTGGCCAATATGGAGCGCCTGATACCACTCCGCCACGGCCGAGAAGTAAGGAGCCACCAGGCGTTCGACATAGTCGGCGATCCCGGCCGGCAATTCATGCGCGGACTCGACCACGAAACCAGCTCGGCAATTGAGGGCGCCCCAGATACCGAAGGCGACGGTTAGCGGATCGCCGCGCTCGATGCGACGATCGCCGGGGCTGAGGAGGCCCAGTTTCGCCCGAGCTCCGGCGGTGAGCATGAGATGACACGAAAGCGGCATTCCATTCCAGCCGAGCAGGCGCACCGCTTCTTGTTCGGTCATTTCAGGCTCGAGTTCGAAAAGCAGGCGGCGCACACCAGATGAGGTGTGGCAGGCCGCGTATTCGAAGGCCGCCAGTTGCTCGACTTCGTTGATCACCCGGAGCCCGTCGGCGGGATTGATCAGCAAATTGGTGGCGTTTGCTACGACACCGCTCGGCCCGGTCAGGGTTCTGATCTGGTCGACGATGTAGGCGGGAACGTCGATCGCAGTCGGTTCCCGATAGTCCTTCCATCCGACCAACCCCACACTCGACCCCCGGTCGATTCCTTCCGAGCGGAGGATTTCCGCCAAGGGTTGCGATCGATCGCGAGGTTGGGAAGGCAGGCTGAAGTCCTGGAAGTAATGGCGTCGCATGGTCACCGGGGCCGCTCCGGCCATTCCGAAGCACTCATTGCCCACCAGAATCGCCGGCCCATCGGGTCCGAAGATCGCCATTGCCTCCTCGAAACGAGGGTCGAATCCGGTCAGATAAGAAAGATTGGCGCTGTGCTCTCGGTCGGCATAGACCACCACCCGATCGAATCCCCTCTCGGCCGCCAGCTCGTCGAGACGATGCAACCTCGAGGCGTAGAGCCCGGCCGGAATCTCCGGCGCTTGCGAGGGCATTCCAAACTCGGGAAGCTCGACCGGGCCGAGATGAGCGGCGACGCTCAACTCATGGCTCCCAGCGCGCTGGCTGATGGCGCTCTCTGTCCACGATCAGAAATTGGTTGGCCCCCACCCTCCACCAACGGCTGGTTTCACCATCGGGCCAGATAACCCGCAACCGGGCCGAGGTGAGGTCGCCGAGGCCGAAATGCACCCATCCCAGCTGCCCGCCGGCGTGTCCACCGCCCACCGTCAATTCCCGGCTCGTGATTCGGCCCCCCAAGTCCAGCTCCAGCCACGATCCGATGGCATCCCGATTCGCGTCTTGTTGACCAATCTTTACCTCGAGCCAATTTCCCGGCGACCCCAGGTTCCGCCACAACTCGACGTTCTCTCGACGGTTGACCTCAACCAGGTCGAGCATCCCGTCCATATTCAGGTCGACCACAGCCCCACCGCGGGCGCGGGCGAAGTTCACCAAGCCGGCTTCCGGCGCCCCTTCGGTGAAGGTTCCATCTCGACTGCGAACCAGCAGGTTGCTCGGATCGCGGGCGGCATAGCCCTCTTGCGCTTCCACGTTGCCCTTGGCGATATACAGGTCCATGAGCGAGTCGTTGTTGATGTCCTCGAATTCGGCGTGCCAGGCGGTGGAGGGCAAGGCATCGCCACCGGTATAGGGACGATGGGCGGTGGCGCCTAATTCGAAAGCGATGTCGCCGTAGGTGGGAGACGATTGATCGCCCATCAAGGTCTGCAGCTTGTTGTCTCCCTGGCTGGTCAGGAAGACCTCGGGAAGTCCATCACCGGTGAGATCCTGGCTGGCAATCCCCATGCCCCAGATCTGCATTCGTTGCCAACCGTCGTTGGCGTCGTAGAGCTGCGGGGTCTCCCCGTCTTCTACCCGCCATAACTGATCCTGGCCTTCCCGGTAGTAATGACGGTCGTTGGTCATCCTCAAGTCAGCTTGCCCCGAACGGCCCCAGTCGCTGAAAAGGATCGAGAGGGTGCACAAGCCAGGTCGGAGCACGACCGGTGCGCCGTAGGTCTTCGCTTCCGGTCGGAATAGGTAGTGATCGGAGCACTTGCCGGTTTGCTGACCTTCCGGCGCCAGGTAGTTGCCGAAGGCCATGGTCGGCATCGCCAGACCTCGGTCCCACTTGGCGCTAAAAGCAACGGTCCACTCGTTGCCGCCATCAACCCGCCAGGTCTCGTTGGCAGGTTCGAACTCGCAGTTTCCTCGGCCACGCAAGACCATGTTTTCTCCGTAACGGAGAACCACCAGGTCGGTATAGGCGTCCCCATCGACATTGAGGGGATAGGCGCCGGTCACGTTCGTCATCGCCACACCCGAATCGCCCTCCACGGCGGAAAAACTGAGCGGGCCGCCCTTGACGCTCTGATTTCGGAACATCGCCGCCTGGTTGGTTCCCCCGGCGAAAAATAGATCCGGCACCTGGTCCTGATCGCAATCGAAGACCGCCACTCCACCCCCGACGAAGAAGTTGAACCCACCGTCGTAGCGATGAGCAACGCCGCCAGGCTCCGCGAGGAACTCGGGCGGGGGCAAGGAATCGGCGGGAAGGGGAGGGGCGAGCAGTCGCATCGCTGCCCAGAGCAGGCCGGCCGCAACCACCGCCCCCACGGCAACACCTGCTGCCAGCCATAGGAGGCCCGCTCCCCGCTCTGTATCCTCACGCCCCTTGGCCAGTCCGTCACCGGTGCGTTGGGGTGTGCTCGGGGTCGCCGATATCGCAGTTCGCAAGGTGATTCCGGCCATGAAGGGATCTGTCATGAGCCTGGTCGAGGCTATCGCTTCTCGCACCCAGTCGAAGGCGGCCGCGGCTGCTGATGAACTTGGGATCCCCAAGGCCTACGGGTCCTACGAGGCTTTGCTTGCCGATCCCGCCATCGAGGCGGTCTACATCCCCCTCCCCAACCACCTGCACCTGGAGTGGACCCTGGCCGCCGCTGCGGCCGGCAAGCACGTTTTGTGCGAGAAGCCGCTGGCACTGACCAGCGCCGACGCTCGTCGCATGATCGACGCCAGCAACCATGCAGGCGTGCTCTTGATGGAGGCTTTCATGTACCGACTCCATCCGTTGTGGCTGGAGGTTCGCCGCCTGATCAAGAGAGGCACCGTCGGAGAATTGGTGGCATTCCAATCTTTTTTCAGCTACCGCAACCTCGATCCCTCAGACATTCGGAACCAGGTGTCGACCGGAGGAGGTGCCTTGCTTGACATCGGTTGCTATCCAGTCAATGCCGCCCGGATGCTCTTCGGGTCCGAGCCCGTGGAGGTCAAGTCGCTGGTGAGCCGCCACCCCGACTTCGGGACCGACGTCCTGACGTCGGCGTTGCTCGACTTCGGGGGCCGCCACGCCACTTTCACCGTGTCCACCGTGCTCGAGCCCGAGCAGCGGGTTGATCTGGTCGGTACTGAGGGGCGCCTCCGGGTCGAGATTCCCTTCAACATCCCTCCTGATCGACCAAACCGCATCGTCATCTTCGCCGGGGGCAGGCCCCCGGTCGATCCAGGGGTGAAGGTGGTCGAGATTGCTACCAGCGACCAATACAGCGTTCAGGCCGATGCCTTCGCGGCAGCCGTCCGCAGCGGCGGGCCTGTCCCCACCGACCCGATCGACGCGGTGAGAAATCTCGAGGTTCTCGAGCGCATCGTCCAATACGCCTCTCGCTAGTGTTCGCCGGTCCCGGACTGGGACCTGAGACGGAGGAGCAAATCAATGTCTAAACGCCACCATCTGGCGATCCTGGCAATCCTTGCCTTGTTGATCGCCGCCTGTGGAGGAGGTACATCCGCCACCACCGCCGGCGAAGAGCCGGCCGCAACGACCGCGGCCCCCACGGAGACAACCGCAGACGCGGGCGGGGCGGCCACTACCTCACCCCCGGGTGACGACGACGAGATCATCGTCGGGGTCTCCTGGAACAACTACAACGAGGAGCGTTGGGCCAAGTCGGACGAGCCGAACATCGTTGCCGCTCTCGAAGAGGCGGGGGCGACCTACATATCTGCCGACGCCGGGTCCTCGGCTGAGCAGCAGCTCGCTGACGTCGAGAACCTGATGGCTCAGGGCGCGGACGTGTTGATCATCCTCGCCCAGGACGGAGAGGCGATCTTGCCGGCCGTAGCCAGTGCCCTCGAACAGGGAGTGCCGGTGATCGCATACGACCGCTTGATCGAGAACCCGGGAGCTCTCTACATCACCTTCGACAACGTTGGCGTCGGACGGCTCCAGGCTGAGGTCATCTATGAATTGGTGCCGGAAGGCAACTACGCCATCATCAAGGGCAACCAGGCGGATGCCAATGCCGACTTCCTGCGAGAGGGTTATACCCAGGTAATCGGCGACGCCGAGTCTTCGGGTGCAATCAACGTCGCCTGCGAGACCTACACGGACAACTGGGACCCGGCCGTTGCCCAGACCAATATGGAACAGTGCCTGACCCAGGAAAACAACGCCATTGACGCCGTTCTCTCCGAGAACGATGGGATGGCTGGTGGAGTGGTGGCCGCTCTTGAGGCTCAGGGTCTGGCCGGCACCGTGCCGGTTTCCGGCCAGGACGGTGACCTGGCCGCTCTGAACCGCGTTGCCCTCGGCACCCAGTCGGTGTCGGTGTGGAAAGACGCTCGT